>JBEKNK010000016.1:0-39366 GCA_049522915.1 Solirubrobacteraceae bacterium
GACGAGCTGACGTTCATCGTCGGAGGAGACATGGCCTGGTCGTTGCCCAGTTGGCGCGACCCGGAGGGGATCCTCGAACTGGCGTCGTTGGCTGTCGCGGAGCGGGTGGGCGCGAGGCGCGAGGAGGTGCGCTCGCGGCTTGGGACGCTGGCGGGAGCGAGGCGGATCAGCTACATCGACGTGCCCAGGCTGGACATCTCATCGTCGGCGCTTCGCCGGCGCGTTCGCGAAGGGCGACCGCTCGACTACCTGGTGGCGGACGCGGTCGCCGACTACATCGAGCAGTGGAGGCTCTACCTGTGAACTCGGATGCGCTGGTGGCGGTCATCGCGGGCTACGCGGACGACAAGAAGGCGCAGTCGATCGTCGCACTCGACCTGCGCGGCGTGATCGACTACACGGACTACTTCGTGATCTGCTCGGGCGGCACCGACCGCCAGGTCAAGGCGATCGTCGACGGCATCCACGTTGGCTGCAAGGCCGAGCTCGGGATCCTCCCCAGGCGCGTCGAGGGCCTACCACGATCCCAGTGGGTGCTGATGGACTACCTGGACGTCATCGTGCACGTCTTCGTGCCCGAGGTGCGCGAGTTCTACGCGCTCGAGCGGCTGTGGGGCGAGGTGCCGGCACGTGAGCTGGCGCCGCCGCTGGTCGCCGCTGCGCGCCTCGCCGGCGCAACGGCCGCCGACTAGCGAGAGCGGGATCCGCGCAGCGTCCAGCGTCCGAGGTCGGACATTGGTCTAGTTGTCCAGTTTGTACACCGGCGCTATCCAGCCGCGGCCCAGATTTGTCGATGATTCCGCCGCAAATGGATCCTTCGCGGGCTTTCAATTGGTGGCGGCGCGCCGGCACGGTCGCGGCGATCGTCGTGCTCTGCGGCGCGCTTGGGGCGACCGATGCCAGCGCCAAGAAGGCCAAGAAGCCGGTCGCGACCCCGGCCTTCTACACGTTGAAGAGCCCGAAGCAACGCTGCCGGGTCAACTACACCAGGCAGCGGATCACGATCACCGAGCGCAAGCGCCGCGGCAAGAAGATCCGCAGGATCCGCATTCACGAGGTTCGCTGCATCTACACCGGCAGCAGAGGCGCGGATGGGGCTCCGGTGAGCTTCCCAACCGACCTTCCGACCGCTGCCATCACCGTCAGCGTGATCCCGACCGCGGCCGACGCGAGCTACACGATCGCGGCCGGGGAGGTGCTGGCGGTTGGCGGGGCCGGGGTGCTGACCGGCAACGGCGGGAGCGGCCTGACCGCGTCGGTCGTATCCGGCACCACGCACGGCGCGCTCACGCTCAACCGCGACGGAACCTTCCGCTATGCGCCGGCGGCTTCGTTCTCCGGCACCGACTCGTTCACCTACAGGACCCTGAGCTCCTCGGGCGAGAGCTCGACGCCGGCCTCGGTGACGATCCACGTGACGCCGGTTGCGATCCCGGTCGGCGCCTACTACCTGCCCGCCTCCGGCACGCTGAGCGTTGCCGCGCCCGGCGTGCTGACGGGCGACACCGGTACCGGTCTGACCGCGAAGCTCGTATCGAACGCGAGGACGGGCTCGCTCACGCTGAACGCGGACGGGGCCTTCAGCTACACCCCAACGCCGAACTTCTCCGGCTCCGACAGCTTCACCTTCGAGGCCGTCGACTCCTCCGGGCAGGCGACGGCGCCCGTCACGGTCACGATCGATATCGGGGTCCAGGCGCCGTCGGTGGTCGCGGAGAGCTTCGGCGGTGCGGTCGGCAACACCGAGTATCAGGTCGGCGGCTCACGCGGCAGCGGCCCGGAGGCCTACGTCGGCGGCCAGAGCGCGCTCGACGGGGACAGCGACCCCAACGGCGGCACGCTGAGCACGACGCCCGCCACGATCACGACGACCGCCGGCGGCACCGTCACGCTGGCTGCCGATGGCACCTTCGTCTATCAGCCGCCGACGGGCTTCAGCGGCCCGAGCGACAGCTTCACCTACCAGGTGGACACCAGCGAGGGTACGAGCACGCAGTCGAGCGCCACGATCTACTTCGGCAGCGACGCGCGCGTTTGGTACGCCTACAACTCTGCGCCGGCCGGCGGCGACGGAAGCTCGACCGCTCCGTTTGACTCACTCGCCGCCGCCACTGCGGCGGCCGCTCCCAACGACTACATCCTCCTCTACGGCAGCACCACGCCATATGCCGGCGGCGAGTCGCTCGGAGCCGACGAGACGCTGGTCGGCCAGGCGGCCGGACTGACCGTCGACTCCGAAGAGCTGCTGGCCGCCTCGGCGGGCCAGAGCGCCGAGATCACGAGCGGCGGCGTCGGCCTGACCCTTGGCGGCGGCGATGAGCTGGATGGCGTGACGATCGAGAACACCACCGGCGACGCCGTCAGCATGGGCAATGGGGCGTTTGTGATCCAGGATGTGACGATCACCGACGCCGGGGGCAACGCGATCAGCGCGCAGGGCGACGCCACGCTCACCGTGACGGACTCGCAGATCACCGGGAGCCAGGAGGACGGGATCTACGTTGACGACACCGACGATTCGAGCTTCGAGGACTTCGATCTCTCTGGCGACGTCATCACCGCCACCAAGGATGCAGCGATCTCGCTCACCTTCGCGGGCAGCGCGAACGGCAACATCGACGGCAACACGATCGGCGTCGGCACCACGAGCGGCGGCACCACGACCGCGGGGTCCGGCTCGGCCTCGGGTGACGGCATCGACCTGATGAGCACCGGCAGCGGGGCGTTCCTTTACGCGGACGTGTTCAGCAACCAGATCTACGGCGTGGCCGAGGGTGCCGGCATCGACGCCGAGTCCACGGGCGGCGGCACGCTGCAGCTGCCGATGACCGCCAACTTCGTCTTCACCGACGCGACGAGCGCCGGCAACGGCGTCACGATCAGCGCCGGCACCTCCGGCAGCGACACCGGCGTCGTCTGCACCGAGCCGGCAGACAACACCGTGAGCGTGAAGGGGGCGGGGAATGCTTTCGAGGTCGAGGAGCCGGATGCGAGCAGTCAGTTCGGAATTCAGAGCTACACCGGCGGTCCGAGCTACTCGGGTGTCGCGGCGTTCCTCAGCTCCGGCAATACGCTGAGCGCGGCCGGCCCGGGCGCGCCCGCTCTCGCGACCCCGAGCGGCAGCCCGTTCACCGCCTGCACCGTCCGCCAGCCCAACATCTGAGCTGCGGCTGCTTCGGAGGCTCAACCGCCGGCGAGGTGCTCGTGCAGGGCGGCCGCGAGCTGATCGACGACGCCGCCATGGCTCGGCTTCATCAGCACCAGTCGCAGCGTCGTCACGGCGTCGGCATCGGCCTCGACCTCGGCGTGAGTTCGTCTGAGCCAGCCGGTCGCCACGCGCAGCTTCGCAACGTGCCAGCCGGCTCGTGCCAGTGAGTCAAACGCCTGCTCGCTGCGCTCGCTGATCGCTGAGGCGCGGTCGAGCCGTGCAAACGGGCACACGATGTCGAGCTCGGGTGCCGCGACGAGCCCGAGTCCGCCCTCCTGGAGGGCATGGGCGAGACGCTCTGCTGCGGCGCGCGAGGCCGCAAGGTGCGTGCCGAGGCCTTCGCGCGTCAGCGGCAGCGCCTCGAGCGTCGTCCACAGGGCAGCCGCCGCCGCGCCGGCGCGGCTGCACTCGAGGCTGATCTCGCCGAGATGGCGTTCGCGCGAGGTGAAGTAGGTGTAGGGCGAGTCGTGGGCGTACAGCCGGGCGATCGCCGGGTCGGAGAACAGCACGCAGCCGCAGCCGTAGGGCTGCAGGCCATGCTTGTGGGGGTCCACGACGATCGAGTCGGCCCGCCGCAGCGCGGCGAACGGCTCGCCCTCGACGCCGGGCTGCGCACCGTCGGCCAGCAGCGCGAAGAAGCCGCCGTAGGCGGCGTCGACGTGCAGACGGGCGGAGTGGCGCGAGCACAGCTCGGCGATCTGCTCGATCCGGTCGATCGCCCCGAGGCTCGTCGTGCCAAGTGTCGCCACGACGGTGCCGACTCCGCCCGCCCGCAGGCGCGTCTGGAGCGCCTCCAGGTCTAGCCGGCCGAGCGAATCCTGGGGGATCTGCTCGGCTCGGGCGCCCAGCAGCTGACACATCCGCGCGTGCGTGTAGTGCGCATTCTCGCCATACAGGATCACCTCCTCGGGGTGGCACTCGCGCGCCACCCAGAGCGCCTCGAGGTTCGCGACCGTCCCCGACGAGGTGAGGTGACCGATGTGCTCGTCGTAGCCGAACATCGCCGCGATCGCCGCGACCGCCTCCTCCTCCATCGCGGCTGTTGCCGGACCGCCGTCCAGAGCGTGGTTGTTCGGGTTGAGCAGCATCGCCGTGGCATAGGCGGCCCAGGCCAGCGGATGGGGCGGCTTGAGCATCTGGCCGACGTAGCGCGGGTCGCCGTAGGGGTAGGTGCCGGCGAGGCGCTCGGCGAGGCGCTGCAGGGCCGCGGCCTGCTCAGGCGCAAGCGACACGACGTCGCTGCAGAGCGAGCCGAGCGGCGCGAGCGCCGCGGCGCGCCGCGCCAGCCGCTGCGCGAGCTCCGGATCCAGGCGAACGTCGTGGGGACCCATCAGCAGCGCGCGCGCGAGATCGTGTCGGCGCCCATGCGGTCATTCTGGCCGATGCGCATGCGCTGCGGGGCGTCGGGGACGGCGCTTCGGAGCCGGCGGCGCGCCCGCTCGGCCGCTCGTCACCTGGGACGCCGCGCTTTGGAGCCGCGCGGGCCGCTCGTCACGGCGCTCAGCCGCGTCGCAGCGTGCTGCTCAGCCGCGCTCGGGACCGTTGGGTGGAGCGGCATCCCACCAAGGCGTGCGGGCGCCCGCGGCCGTCACGCGGGCGCCCGCCGCAGGGGGATCGTCAGGCCCTCGCGCCCTGGACGTCGAACTGCTGCTCCTCGGTTGAGCCGCGGAGTGCCATCGTCGAGGCGCTGCCCCCGGTCACCGTGTCGAGGACCTGATCGAAGTAGCCTGAGCCAACCTCGCGCTGGTGGCGCGTGGCGGTGTAGCCATCTGACTCCATCGCGAACTCGCTCTCCTGCAGCTCGACATAGGCGGTCATCCCGCGGCTGGCGTAGCCGCGGGCGAGATCGAACATCGACGCGTTCAGCGCGTGGAAGCCGGCCAGCGTGACGAATTGGAAGCGGTAGCCGAGGCCTGCGAGATCGCTCTGGAAGGAGGCGATCTGGTCCTCCGTGAGGTGCCGGCTCCAGTTGAACGACGGTGAGCAGTTGTAGGCGAGCAGCTTGCCGGGGAACCGCGCGTGGATCTCGCGCGCGAAGGTCTCAGCCTGCTCCATGTCCGGCGTCGAGGTCTCGAACCACAGCAGGTCGGCGTAGGGGGCGTAGGCGAGGCCGCGGGCGATCGCGGCCTCGATCCCTTCGCGGACGCGGTAGAAGCCCTCCGGCGTGCGCTCGCCGGTGGTGAACGCGCGGTCGGTCTCGTCGACGTCGCTGGTCAGCAGCGTTGCCGATAGCGCGTCGGTGCGCGCGATCAGCAGCGTCGGCGTATCGAGGACGTCGGCGGCGAGCCGGGCCGCGATCAGCGTGCGCACGAACTGCGAGCTGGGGATGAGCACCTTGCCGCCGAGATGGCCGCACTTCTTCTCCGAGGAGAGCTGGTCCTCGAAGTGGACGGCGGCTGCCCCGGCTTCGATGAAGGCCTTCATCAGCTCGAAGGCGTTGAGCGGCCCGCCGAAGCCGGCCTCGGCATCGGCGACGATCGGCGCGAGCCAGTCGACCGAGTCGTCGCCCTCGGCGTGCGCGATCTGGTCCGCGCGCAGGAGCGCGTTGTTGAGTCGCTTGACCAGCGCGGGGGCACTGCTCGCCGGATAGAGACTCTGGTCGGGGTAGGTCTGGCCGGCGAGGTTCGCGTCGGCGGCCACCTGCCAGCCGGAGAGGTAGATCGCTCGCAGGCCGGCCTTGACCATCTGGACCGCCTGCCCGCCGGTCAGCGCGCCGAGGGCCGTCACGCACGGCTCCTCCGCGAGCAGCGCGCGCAGGCGCTCGGCGCCTCGGCGTGCCAGCGTGTGCTCGACACTCACCGAGCCGCGCAGACGCTCGACATCCTCGTCGGAGTAGGGGCGCTGGATGGTGAGTTCGGGGGTCATCGTCGTCCTTTCGGTCTGGATCCAAAAATCGCCTGATGGGATCCTAGATTATCAACGGGTCGGCTGTCAAACCCCAATACTCGGCCATCTGCCTGATTGTATGGTTTCATCGACCGTAATTTCGGATCCTAACGGCGGGGAGTGTGGATGCTATCTTTGGTCCGTGCCGACCCTCACCACAAAGGCTGACGAGGTCGCCCAAACGCTCGAGGACGAGATCGTTTCCGGCGCGATACCGCAGGGCCAGGTGCTGCGCCAGGAGCATGTGTGCGAGCGTTTCGGCGTCAGTCGCACACCGGTTCGCGAGGCGCTTCAGCGACTCGAGGCGCTCGGTTTGGTCACGGCGCTGCCGAACCGAGGGGCGCGTGTACGCTCGATCTCCTCGGCCGAGCTGCGCGAGGCGTTCCTCATCCGCGCCGAGCTCGAGGGCCTCGCAACGGCCAACGCGGCGCCGCGCATGACCGCCGATCATCTCGCGCGACTTGACGGCGCCGAGGAGCGCTTCGCCGAGTTGACGCTCGATCTACGCGCGCAGATGCGCAGCGGCGAGCTGCGCAATTCGTCATTGGTGGTCGTGTGGATGGCGGCCAACCACGCCTTCCACGACGTGATCTACGAGGTTGCGGGGCTGCCGCGTGTCGAGCAGCTCGCCAAGAGCGCGCGGCGGACCTTCATCGGGGAGCACGTCTGGAGCGCGCGCGGCGAGCTCGACCACCTCTTCGCCCGCAACGACCTGCAGCACCGCGCGATCCGCGAGGCGCTCGCCGCGGGCAGCGCGGAGGGCGCGAGGACGCTCGCCCGCGAGCACGTGCTCTCATCCGGCCGCCTGATGGAGGCCGCCCTCGATCTCGCGGCCGCGCGGACACGCCCGCCGGATTGGCTGTCCGAGCGCTCGGAACCAGCGGCCTGGGAACGCGTCGAGTAGCAGGCAAGATCGCGGTCGTGACGGCGGTCGGCGCGCCTCGCCAGGCCGCGCGAGGGCACTCGCGGACGCCGCGACGCCGGCGCGTTTAGGGATTCTCATGGTCTGCTAACCGGTCACTTAGCCGCAGTCCAGAGACTCGTCGTGTGGCCTCGCGTGCCAACCCTTCACGCGCCCCCGCGCCTTCAACACCCATTGGCCGGCGCCCGTTGCCCGCCGGTCTGTTCGCCGGCGGCACGGCCGGCAACGAGCGGCTGACCGCCGCGACCGCTGTCGTTCTGCTGGTGCTGCTCGCCGCGCTGGGAGTGACGATTGTGCGCATCGGCGGACTGCTGAACGAGCACATGTTCCTCGGCATGCTTCTGATCGCGCCCATCGCGTTGAAGATGGGAAGTACGGGCTACCGGTTCGTCCGCTACTACACCGCAGACCCTCGCTACCGGGCCAAGGGTCCGCCGGCGGTGGTGATGCGGCTGATGGCCCCGATCGTGGTGATCTCGACAATCGTCGTGTTTGCCAGCGGCGTCGCGCTGCTCTTCGCCGGGCCCGGTTCGCGCTCGACACTGCTGCCGCTGCACAAGGTGAGCTTCTTCGTCTGGTTGGCCTTCACCGCCTTTCACGTGCTCGGCCATCTCGGCGACATCGATGCTGCTCTGCTCCGTCAGCGCAGCGCCGAGCGCCCCTGGGATGACAGCGGTGCGGGTCGTGGCGGGCGCGCCCTCGCGCTGGCCGCCGCGCTCGTGGGCGGGCTGGTGCTCGCCCTGGCGGTGGAATCGCAGTTCGGCGTCTGGGCGAACTTCCACGGCGCCCACCTCCACCTGCACTGATCGCGCTCGTGCCGGCGCGGCCCGAGCGGCAGGCGGCCTTGGCATCTGAGAAGACTCTCATCGGGCCGACGCCCGTGTGTGAGTGGCTTCTCACACGGGGCTTAGCAGGATTTGGGGTTGCGACCGGACAATCGAAGGCGATGCCGGTCATCTCCTCCCGACCCCAAGAGCTTCTGCGATGAACCGGCGGCTCCCGCGAATTCACGAACGGAGCGCAGCTGAGCGCGCGACGCGTCGCGCGATCAGGGCGCGGGACGCTGGTCTGAGACGCATCACGGCGATCACGCGCGGGATCGTCGCGGCGGCCGTCGCGCTGTGCGGTCTGCTCGCCGTGCTGGCGGCGAACGGGTTTCACGGCCATACGCTCGTGCGCCGTCCAGATTCGCTGAGCCTCCCGCCGACGGTGAACTCGACGCGCACACGCGGCTCTTCGCGCGCCAAGACGGCCGCCGCGCACTCCGCGACGCCGCCGCGGTCCGGCGGCAGCGTGACCCAGACGACCGCAGCGACGACCGCGCCCTCGACGCCCGCAGGGACCGCGACCTCCACGCCGCCATCGGCGCAGACGAAGCCGGCGCAGGCGACACCCGCGCAGACCACGCCGGCGCAGGCGACACCCGCGCAGACCACGCCGGCCCAGGCGACACCCGCGCAGACCACGCCGGCGCAGACGACACCCGCGCAGACCACGCCGGCGCAGACGACGGCTCCGGCCGCTTCGTCGCCGAGTCTCTCGCAGCCGAGCCAGGCGCCTGCTGCCACACCCGCGACCCCCGTGGTCGTGTCGGGGGGATCATGATCGCGGCCGCCGCCGCAGGGCCCAGCGCACTCTGGTACCTGACCCGCGCCACGGTCCGGGCGACACCGGTCTGATGGCGACGCTCGCGACAACCGTCGGTCTGCCGCGGCTGCTGAGCGCGCTCGAGGACGGCGAGATCGTCGACCTCGGCCGGCATCTCGACGCGTACGGCGCGCCGCCGTCAGAGCGCCAGCTGGACGCCGGCGCCCTCGTCGACCTGGTCGAGCGCGCCGGCCTGCGCGGTCGAGGCGGGGCGGCGTTCCCCACCGCCACCAAGATGCGCGCGGTGCGCGCCGCGCGCGGGGCGGCGATCGTCGTAGCGAACGGCTGCGAGAGCGAGCCGATCAGTGCCAAGGATGAACTGCTCCTGCGCGAGCTTCCGCACCTGGTGCTCGACGGCGTCGAACTGGCGGCGCGCGCGGTCGGCGCGGGCGACGCCGTAGTTGCCCTCGAGGCGCCGAATGCGACTGGGCGAGAGAGCTTGGAGAGCGCGCTGAGTGAACGGCGTGCCGAGCGGATCGACGCGACGCGGATCACGCTCTTCGCCGCCGAGGAGCGATTTCTCAGCGGTCAAGAGACCGCGCTGGTCTCGCAGATCAACGGCGGTCGGGCGAGGCCGACATTCGTGCCGCCGCGGCCCACCGAGCGCGGCGTCGACCGACGCCCGACGCTCATCCAGAACGTCGAGACGCTCGCGAACCTGGCCCTGATCGCTCGCTATGGCGCCGACTGGTTCCGCGAACTGGGCACCGTCGGCGAGACCGGCTCGAGGCTCGTGACACTCGCCGGCGCGGTTGAGGAGCCGGGCGTCTACGAGATCGAGTGCGGCACCCCGCTCGGAGCCCTGTTCGCCGCCGCCGGAGGCCTGAGCGGCGCGCTCGCGGGCGTGTTGGTGGGCGGCTACTTCGGCTCATGGCTGCCGGCGCCCGGAATCGGCAAGCTCGAACTCTCCAACGCGTCGCTCGCACGCCACGGAGCCGCACTGGGCTGCGGCGCCATCGTCGCACTCCCCGCGAGCTGCTGTGCCGTCGCTGAGACGGTGCGCGTCGCGATCTACCTGGCGACCGAGACGGCCGGCCAATGCGGCCCCTGCGTGCATGGAACGGCGGCGATCGCCCGAACGCTGCACGGGGTCGCTGAAGGCAAGGCCTCGCCGACGGCGTTCGCCGACCTTGAGCGCTGGGCGGCGGAGCTCCCCGGCCGCGGCGCCTGTCATCACCCCAACGGACTCGCCCACTTCGTGTCGACCGCCCTGCGCACCTTCGGGCCGCAGTTCTCCGACCATGCCCGCCGCGGTCCCTGCGCCGCCTGCGCCCTCGAGCCCGTCCTCACCTTCCCGCAATCGATCGCGCCACGGACGTGACGCGGGTCGGCGTGAACAGGATCGGCTGCGTCGGCCACGGACTCTGTGCCGAGCTGCTGCCCGAGCGCATCGAACTCGACGAGTGGGGCTACCCGATCGTCGATCGCGATCCGATCACGGCCGACCTTGAAGGGCACGCGCGGCGCGCTGCCGACGCCTGCCCGACGCTCGCGCTGCTGCTCGAACTCGACTGAAGCGTCTGCCAGCGTGAGACTCAACGCGCGGGATTCGCGGAGGGATCGCGCGCCACACCGCGCTCGCCGCGCGGAGGCTGGTTGAATAGCCCGATGGACGCGCGAGGGATCCGCGCCGAGGCGTTCGGTCCGTGGAGCGTTCGGGCGTCGACGGTCGTGTGGCGCTCGACGTGACGCCCAGCGGCATGTTCGAGGACCGCGGGCGGGCCGAATCCTTCGGTGAGGCGGCCGAGCGCTACGACCGTGCGAGGCCGTCCTACCCGGATGGGCTTCTGGATGAACTGCTTTGCGACCGCCCGCGGCGCGTCCTGGATGCGGGCTGCGGGACGGGCAAGGCCGGTGCGCTGTTCGCCCAGCGCGGCTGCGATGTGCTCGGGGTCGAGGTCGATGGGCGAATGGCGGCGATCGCGCGCACCAAGGGGATTGAGGTGGAGGTGTCGCGCTTCGAGGTCTGGGAGCCACGCGAACGGCGCTTCGACCTCGTGGTCTCGGGCCAGGCCTGGCACTGGATCGACCCGCGGCTTGGCGCCGTCAAGGCGGCGGCAGCCCTTCGCGAGCAGGGACGGATCGGCCTGTTCTGGAACATCGGCGACCCGCCTGCGGATGTCCGCGAGCGCTTGGCGCCGATCTACGCACGGCTGGCGCCCGACCTCGAGAACTACTCGGTGGTGCTCGGCAACAGCGGTGGCAGGGCGGCTCAGACGCTCGCGGACCTCGACGCGGCCGGCGTGTTCGAGCCGGCGGAGGTCAGCTCGTTTGCGTGGCAGCAGACCTATGGCACCGCGGCTTGGCTTGACTTCGTGAGCACGCACAGCGACCACCGGGCGCTTGAGACGCAGCGGCGCGAACGCCTCCTGGAGGCCGTTGGCGGCGCGATCGAGGCGCTGGGCGGCTGCTTTGACGTGCGCTACGAGACGACGCTTGTCAGCGCGCGCCTCCCGGCGCGCGCCCGGCTCTGATTGCGCCTGCTCGCGGTCGCGCTGACGAGCGGCGGCGGCGCGAGCGGGCGCGGCTCGCGATGGCGCCTCGGCGGGGCCAGCCGCCATCCAGATCGGCGCGAGTCGCCCGCGCGCAGTGAGGTGAACGCAGGCGGACCGGCGCTGCAATTCGGCCGCGACCCTAAAGCCCGGGCGTGCGGGGGACGAAAACAACGAGGACAGGCAGAGCGAAACAGGAGATCCAAAGGACGGCCCCATGAAGCGCTCGACCCTTCTCGCGGCGCTGGTTCTAGGACTGGCATTCCCGGCGGGCGCCGGGGCTGCCGACGTGAGCACGAATCGAGTCGTCGAGCGCGACCTCGCGCTCGCCTCCACGTTCTGGGCCGTCGAGGAGCCGACCCTCGTTTCCCCGTGCGTGTCCGATCAGGTGCTCGTGACGGCGATGGCGGACGGCATCGGCGACGAAGGAACGCTCGTGCCCGCAGCCGGCGTTTGGGCAGAGACGGCGCTCGGCTCGTGCACGATCGACATCGCTCCTGTTGCGTGGGCGCTCGGCACGTCGGGCGACTCGGGAACGAGCGAAATGCTCTGTGTGCTGATCGCTCACGAGTACGGACACACGCTGGGGCTCCCCGACACCGAGTCGATCCCGATGATGAGCGCTTCGTGGGCGCGGCGCGACGACCCACTCTGTGACCGCGCCGTCCACGGATGGCGCTGGACGCTGCACAAGGATCGCGCGTGGATCGCGGCGAACCGCCGGCAGATCAGGCTGGCAAGGATCGAGCGCCGGGCCCGCGCGGCCGCCGCGGCGGCCGAGCAGTTTCACGTGCAGGGAACGGCCGGCCAGTCACCGGCGCCGGCGGCCGCACCGAGCTCCGCGAGCACGCCAGCCGCGTAGCGGCGGCGCCGGTTCGCTCAGGTCCACAGCGGCGCGTCGTGCCCAGCCCAGACGTTCGCTGCTCAGCTCTGCGCGGCGGTGGACCAGGCGAACTGTCCGGACCAGCCGACCTCGCCATAGAAGCTCGGCCAGGCGCCTGGGCTGAAGAGCGGTGCGGCGATCCGCACCGGCTTGGCCGACAGCGATGGCAGCAGCCACAGACCGTCGTCTGCCACATAGAGCAGGCTGCGGCCGTCCTTCGACCAGACGGGCGCGGCTGCCCCGGCGGTGCCGGCGATCCTGGCCGGCGCGGCATCCGGCTCGCGCCGGATCCACAGCGAGTGCGTGGCGTACCAGCGCAGCACCTGCGCCTGGCCGATTCGGGTCTGGTCGAGACCTGCCGCTTCGACGAACGCAAGCGTCCTTCCGTTCGGCGAGAAGGCCGGATCCAGAGAAAGGGTCCCCGCGGGGGTGGGCACGCGCGTGCAGCGCTCGGTCGCGGTCGAGCACGTCTCGACAGCCTTTGTGAGCCAGGCGTAGCGGTTGCCGCCCCGCGTGAACGCAAAGGTCCCGTTTGCGCCGAGCGAGACCGTGTCGCCGACCGTGTGGCCAAAGCTCCGCCGCGGAGCGCCCGCGGCCTTGATCTCGTAAAGGTTGACCCCGTCGGCGATGTCGCAGCAGTACGTGCTGCCCCCGACGAGGATGCCCGCGCCCCGGGGTAGCGCGAGCGCGAAGGTGAAGGCCGGCTCGCTCAGCCCCCCCTGTGGTGTGAAGGAGACCGGCATTTCAAGCCAGGTTCTGCGGCTGCCGTTCAGCGAGCTCGAGACCTCGAGGCGCAGGACCCCGGCGGACGGCCGCCGGTCCGGCGCCACTCGCAGGGTGCTTGAGACGAAGATGTAGCTGTGTTCGCCGGTGGTCGGCCCGAACAACTCGGTGGAGGCCGAACCGGCGCGCGTCACGACCTCGCCTGCGCTGATTCGCCAGACCCGATCGCCGACGAGCAGCAGGTCGCCCGAGAGCCAGCTGGCCCCGCCGGAGCCACTCGAGATCAGTCGCGGCGAGCTGCCGTCTGCCCGCGCGAGCCACGTCTGTTTGGCGACTCCATAGCTCAGCCAGCGCCCACCAGGAGAGAACGCGGGGTCCGATGCCTGCTGGGATGGGCCGGTGACGGGCGTGAGCGACCCGCTGGAACCATCGAGCACCCAAAGGGTGCCCCTTGAAATGAAGGCGAGGTAACCGCGGCCGGCGAAGGCGCTGCGGTTCACGGCCGGCATGGGGGTCGCCGAAGCCGAGCTGCGCGGCTGCGCGCCGATCACCAGGTCGCCGATCGCGATCGCGGCGGTGGCGGCGCCCGCCACCAGGAGGAGCCGTGACGCACGGCGCCGGCGGGTGCGCCGGCGCGCCTCCTTGAAGAGCGCCTCGGCCTCGGCCTCGGGATCCTCCGCCGGCGGTCGCAGCTCGAGTGGTTCGCCCACGACGACCATCGCTGGCCCCTACGGCATTCCCTCGATGATCCGGACGAGCTCGTCGCGGCGGTAGCCGTGACTGCGCGCCAGTTCGATCAACGTGCGCGCCTGCTCGAGTACGGCCGTCCGCTCCGGCGTGCCGGCGACCGTCACGCCGCGGCCGCGCCGGAACTCGAGCAGCCCTTCGTCGCGAAGCAGCCGCAGCGAGCGCAGCACCGTGTTCGTGTTCACCCCGAGCTCGGCCGCGAGGTCCTTGGCCGGAGGCAGCCGCTCGCCCGGCCTGGCCTCACCGTCGAGGATGGCTCGCCGGATCTCCGCCGCGACCTGCTCGAACACCGACGTTGGATCGCTGCGGTCGATCCTCACAGCCGGCTCCCACTGGCTTCGGGAGGCGTGGCGGTGCGCGGTCGGTCTGCTGGTGGAGCTCCCGGGCGATGTGCGACGATCATGACGCCAATATAGCTATCACCATTTCGGGAGTCAAGCCCGGGCCGTTGCCGGCTCCGCGGGCGGCGATGCGGAGGCCGGCCCGGTCGGGATCAGGGGTCGAGGTTGTCGACGATCTCGTTTGCCCGCGACCATTGGTCCGGTGGCACCACCAGGTAGATGTCGCCGTGGCCGTGGCGGTCGAGTGGCTGATCCGCGGTGCAGCTGGCATCGATGCCCATGCTGCGCAGCTCGTCGCGCCACGCGAGCGCCGTTGTCTGGTCCTCGAACGTGCTGACGGTCTCCCAGTCCTCAAAGCGCGGGTCCTGGACCGACACCGGCTGGCTCTTTCCGGCGCGGGGCTTGCGAGACCATCGCATCGGCCGTCAGCCTGCCCCTGGCGTCAGAGCTTTGCGCACACGCTGCCCGCGGTCGCCCGATCGGCTGCCGGGACCGTGTCCTTGACGATCTCGTTGCAGAGCGTCCGCTCCGCAACCTTGATCTGGGCTGCGTTGTCGTGGGCGAGCGATGAACAGTAGGCCTCGAACTGGCTCGTTTCGCTGGCGCTGAGGCGCGTCTTCGCGGCCGCCAGTGCACTCGTGCAGTACGCGGCGACGGCTGCGCTCGAGCCGCCGGGCGACGGCGCCGTCGTGGCCGCGCCGGAGGAGCTGCTCGAGGTCGTCTTGGCAGCGGCGGACGTGGTCGTGCTGGTGGTGCTCGCGGGAGTGCTGCTGGTCGTCGTGGTGCTGGCGTTGCCGCCACCGCCGCACGCGGCGAGGACGAGTGCCGCGCTCGCAGCGAGCGAAAGCAAGAGTGAACGGCTGCGTGTCATGGGCCCCCCGAGTCGATCGTGTGACGATGCCGAGTGTAGCCGCTGGCCAGGTCGCCAAGGCCGGGGTTGGACGCGGGTTTGGCCGCCCGAACCGGGTGGGCGCTGCCTGTAAAGATGCTTGCGCACGCAAGTACCTTGGTATGCTGGGCCGATGGAACTGGGCATCGCGACCTTCGCAGACCTCGCCTCGGGCGTCAGCCCGCGCCAGCGCATGCTCGAGCTGATGGAGGAGGCCGAATTGGCAGACCAGCTCGGGCTCGACGTGTTCGCGATCGGCGAGCACCATCGAGAGGACTTCCTCATCTCGTCGCCGGCGACGGTGCTGGCGGCGGCCGCCGTGCGGACCACGCAGATCCGCCTATCGAGCGCCGTGACGGTGCTCAGCTCTGACGATCCGGTACGCGTGTTCCAGCAGTTCGCCCATGTCGACCTGCTCTCGGACGGCCGTGCGGAGATCATGGCTGGGCGCGGCTCGTTCATCGAGTCGTTTCCGCTGTTCGGCTACGACCTCGACGACTACGACGAGCTCTATGCCGAAAAGCTTGACCTGCTGCTGAAGATCCGCGACGCGGAGCGCGTGACGTGGTCGGGCCGCCACCGTGCGCCGCTCAACGACGCCGGTGTGTGGCCGCGTCCGCTCCAGGAGTCGCTGCCGATCTGGGTCGCCGTCGGCGGCTCGCCGCAGTCGGTCGTGCGCGCCGGCACCCTGGGCCTTCCCCTGACGGTTGCGATCATCGGCGGGACCTACGAGCGCTTTGCGCCACTGGTCGCCCTCTACCGCGAGGCCTTCGTCGCCGCGGGACACGATCCGGCTGACGCCAGGGTGGCGATCAACACCCACGCGTTCGTCGCCGAGACATCGGCGAAGGCCGACGGCGCTTTCGCGGCTTCGTATCTGGCGATGATGAACCGGATCGGGCGCGAGCGTGGCTGGCTGCCCTCCGCCCTGCGCGAGTATCAGGCGCTGAGATCTGCGAGCGGGCCGCTTGCGGTCGGTTCGCCGAGCGAGGTCGCCGAGAAGATCCTGGCCGAGCATGCGCTGTTCGGCAACGAGCGCTACATCGCCCAGATGAGCGTGGGGGCGGTTGCTCACCGCGACGTGCTGCGTTCGATGGAGCTGTTCGGCACCGAGGTCGCGCCGCTGGTGCGTGCCGAGGTGGCGCGGGTGGTGGCCGGCGCGGCGGCCTGAGCCGCTCCGACGGACCGCATCAGCAAGCCGGTTCGCGAGAGCGGACCGCGCGCCGATTCATCCGGCGGGCACAACCGGGATCGGGGCCGGAGCGGCGCCGGCAGCCGTGATCGCGGCACCGGCTCGACAGACGTAGACTGCGAGCGGGCCGGCGTACGCCACCCCCGGGCCGTCGCTGCTCGCACAGTGGGCCGACCTCGCCATGAACGCTGAACCGCGATCCATTGATGCCGTCGATTCTCTCGGGGTGGTCGCGGACGCGATCGCGCGGGCGGACGAAACCCTGACGCTGGCCGCGCGACATCTCGATCCCTCGCTCGTCGACGTCCTGCGCATCCTCGGCTTCGACAGGGAGTACGAGTCGGCACGGGGCTCCTACCTCTACGACGCGGCGGGGCGCGCATACCTGGACTTCCATACCGGCGAGGGCTTCGCCAGCGTGGGGCACAACAATCCCGACGTTCGCGATGTCCTGCAGGCCACGCTGGCCGCGGACCTCGTGGATGGTGTGCAGCTCCACTATTCGGCGTTGGCAGGCATGCTCGCCGAGGCGCTCACCGAGCGTTTGCCGGGCGGGCTCGATTCGGTGTTCTTCACGAGCACGGGCGCCGAGGCTGTTGACTCGGCGATGAAGTTCGCGCGCGCGGCGACTCGGCGGTCGCGGCTGATCTCGTGCGACAGCAGCTTTCACGGCGTGACCCTCGGCCCACTCTCGTTGGTCGGCGACGAGTTCTTCAAGGAGGGATTCGGTCCGCTGCTTCCGGGCTGCGAGCGCGTCCCGTTCGGCGATCTCGAGCGGCTGGAGGCGACACTGAGCGCCAACGACGTCGCGGCGTTCATCGTCGAGCCGATCCAGGGGCGGATGGTGACGCCCCCGCCGGCGGGCTACCTCCAGGGAGCAGGGGAGCTCTGCCGCCGCCACGGCACGCTGTTCGTCATCGACGAGATCCAGACCGGGCTCGGGCGCACCGGCAGATGGTTCGCCCTGGAGCACTGGGGGCTCGAGCCGGATGTGGTTCTCGTCGGCAAGGCGCTCAGCGGGGGCTACATGCCGGTCGCCGCCATGGTGACGCGGCGGAAGGTGTACGAACAGGCCGTCGGGACACTCGACCGCTGTTACGTCCACCAGTCGACCTACGGTCGCAACCGCCTTTCGATGGCCGCTGGTCTGGCGACCCTGCGAATCATCGAGCGCGACGGTCTCCTCGAGCACGCGGAGCACATCGGCGATCTGCTGTTCGCGGGGCTCGCCGACCTGAGCGCGCGCTACGAGATGATCGGCGAGGTGCGCGGGAAGGGGCTGATGATCGGAATCGAGCTGTGCGCGCCGAGCTCCCGCGTCGCGCGGATGAACTGGCGTTTGATTCACATGGCGAGCGAGGGGCTCTTCCCTCAGCTGATCGTGATCCCGCTGCACCGTGACCACGGCGTGATCACGATGGCGGCCGGCAAGAACGACGTGATCAAGCTGCTGCCGCCATTGACCCTTTCGGAACCGCAGGCACGCAGCTTCCTGAGCGCGCTCGACGCCGTGCTCGCCGATTGTCACGGCGCCGCGAGCAAGAACTGGGCCGTCGTGCGCGATATCGCCAAGGCGACGATCGGCCGTCGACCTCCGGCGTTGCGGTGACCGATCAAGGGCCGCCCGCTGCCTTGGGCGTCGCCGGGTCCCGTGACGGCGTCTGCCTGGTCACCGGCGCGAGCGGGTTCATCGGCGGGCGTCTGGCGCGGCGCCTGGTGGCGGAGGGCTACCGCGTGCGCTGCCTCGTGCGCGCGAGCAGCGACACGTCACGGCTGGACGCGCTCGATGTCGAGTTCGCGCTCGGCGATCTGACGGCTGCACGCTCGCTCGCTGATGCGGCGCGGGGCTGCCGCTACGCGTTTCACTGCGGCGCGCTGGTATCGGACTGGGCGATGGTGAAGGAGATCAAGCGCGTCAACGTCGGGGGCACGGCGAATCTCTTGGCGGCCTGCGTGGAGGCATCGGTGGAGCGGGTGATCCATCTGAGCACGACTGACGTCTACGGCTATCCGCAGGTTGGCGGGGTCGAGGAAACCCACGTCGCGACGCGGTTTCGCAACTGGTACGCGCAGACGAAGCTCGCGGCCGAGGCCGAGGTTCGCCGCGCGGCGGAGGCGCACGCGCTTGACGCCGTGATACTGCGCCCGGCCACGGTGTACGGACCCGGTTCGCAGGACGTCGTCGGAGAGATCGCGCGGGCGCTGTGCGGGGGGAACATGCTTCTGATCGATCGAGGCCGGGCGATCGCAGGCCTCTGCTACGTCGACAACCTGGTCGATGCCGCGATGGCCGCGCTGGCATCCGGCACGGCACCCGGAAACGCGTTCAACGTCAGCGACGGCCTCGACATCACCTGGAAGCAGTTCACCGACGGGCTCGCCGAAGGCCTCGGCTGTCGGCAGGCGCGCTGGAGCGTGCCGTTTTGGCTGGCCAACGCCCTCGGCTTCTCACTCGAGCACGGCTACCGGGTTCTGCGCGCCACCACGCGCCTGCGCACGAAGCCGTTGCTGTCGCGACAAGCCGTGCACGTGCTGGGCACGGACCAGGATTTCAGCACCCGCAAAGCGCGCGAGATGCTCGGCTGGGATCCACGGGTCGATTATGCGAGCGGCCTGGCGTCAACGGTCGCCTGGCTGCAGGCCGAGTATCTCGCACGCTAGCCGAGCCGAGCATGCCGGGGTCAGCCATCGCGGGTGGGCACGCCGACGCTCGCGTTGCTCGGGTCGAGCAGCTCGAGCGCGAGCGCCGACCAGGCGAAGTCCTCGGCGCCCATGCCGCGTCCGTCGTGGGGGTCGTAGAACTCGCGCAACCCTTCCCGCACCACCGTTTCGGTGATCGCCCGGGCGAGCGTGGCCGCCTGTTGCTCATAGCCGAGGCGGACCATGCCGCGCCAGACCAGCCACGCGCTGTTGACCCACGTCGGTCCGCGCCAGTAGCGTCGCAGGCCCTCAAAGTGCTCCCGCAGCGAGAACGCCGGCTCATCGAGTGAGACCGCGGGAGGAGCGACGGCGGTCCAGAAGCGGCGCTCGTCCAGCAGGTACTCGACCAGCCGGTGGCCGATCTCGTCGGGGAGGTCCGGCAGCGCGAGTGGCGCAAGCGCGGTCCAGGTAAGCGGGATCCGGTCCTCGATCGCCGGCGCCACCGCGGGTAGGAACAGCCCGCTCGGCTCGTCGTAGAGCCGCGCGATCAGCGCCGGCGTGATCGAAGGAAGCCCGAGCGCCAGTCGCGAGAGCCCGTGGATCACGTTTGTCATCACCTCACAAACGACCGGGCCACCGTCGGCGCGCACAGCCTCGATCCGAAATCCGCGTTCTCGATTGCGGTGCACGAGTTCGATGAAGCCGGGCAGTCCCTGCGCTCGATGGCGCCAGATCGGGTCGAACTGCGGCGAGGCATCCAGGCCGGACTCATCTGGCTGCAGGATCCACAGCAGCCCGTCGCCCTCGAGGTCGCGCTCGGCGCTGATCGCGGCGTGGTGGGCGAGGATCCGCGACTCGAGCGCGGGATCGCCGACCGCGACCTTCCAGGCGAACGCGAGCGCCGGGGGCTGGATCGTCGCGGTCATCGCATCGCCGCGACGGATCACGTTGTAGTAGAGCTCGCGCGAGCCGCTGACCGGGTGCTCCCAGAAGATCGTGTGCCCGATGAAGCCGTCGGGCCGCGCCGCGGCGAGCAGCGTCTCAAGCTCAGTGCGCGAGCGCGCCGGGTCGATGTGGCGCCACGCGATCGCCGCGAAACAGGAGTCCCAATACCACTGCCAGCGGTAGCGCCCGGGGCTGGGGCGCGTGTAGGCGAAAGGCACACCGTCTCGCTCGCCGACGGTCCAGCTCCCTTCGAGTGTCTGGCGGCAGCGCTCGAGCAGAGTCACGAGCAGCAGCTTGGCAAATCTGGCTGGTGCGGAACCCGCGGGCCGCCACGGTGGGGCGGCCGGGGCCGCCAGAGGCACAATGACGTGCGCTAGGGCCGCTCAGTCTGCCAAGGCCGATGCTGGTCGTCCGCACCAGGAGCGCGAGCAGTGGTCATCGGGACGACTGCTTGCATGCCTGGGCTTCGCTTATGTCGGCGCCTCATGAGAGGCGGTGCATGAGCGCGATGAGTTCGTCTCGGCGATAGCCGTGATGGCGGGCGAGCTCGATCAGTTCCTTGGTCTTGGCGATGACTGCGCCGCGGTCTGGGCTGCCGGTGACGCGGGTTGCGCGACCGCGTCCCATTTCGAGCAGGCCCTCGTCGCGTAGGAGTCGGAGGGCGCGCAGGACGGTGTTGGTGTTGACGCCGAGGACGGTGGCGAGGTCTCTGGCTTGGGGGATGCGGTCGCCGGGTCCGGCTTCGCCGTCGCTGATCGCGCGGCGGATTTCGGCGGCGACCTGTTCGTGTAGCGGCGTGGGGTCGCCGCGGTCGACGGCTGTGATGACGAGGTCGCGCCCGTCACCGTGGGCGGAGCCCTTGACAGTTACCATAAGACCAAGGATAGTAGCTTCAATGGTGGTTGAGCTCAAGCCACCGCCGCAACGGCGAGTGAAACGGGCGCTCGAGGCGCTGTTCCGCGAAGCACGCCTGCTGGAACGCCGCCGACGCCGTCGCCACGCGCTGCTTGCGCTGCTCGCGTGCGCTGTGGTCGCAGCGGCTGCTTTCCTTGTGGTCGCCACAGGCGGTTCGGTCACTTCAAGCGGCAGCAAGCGATCTTTGGCTGCGAGCGGCTTGCTCGGCGCACGGGTGGTTCCGAAAGATCCGGATTCGCTCGCGGTTGGGCCGGGCGGGGTGCTCTACGTCGGTGATCCGGGGCGCCACGAGGTCCTGATGCGATTGGCGAACGGGCGCTTCCGCGTCGCCGCGGGTAACGGTGTCGCGGGTGTCGCGGGCGACGGCGGATCTGCACTTCGCGCCGAGATCGACGATCCGCAGAGCCTGCTGGTGTCGCGCGGCGGCGACCTCTACATCTTTGACGGGGAAGACAGCAGCTCCACCTCGTCGGGCTTCACGGCGGAAGTTCGCGAGGTGGCCCGCGACGGAAGGATCAGAACGCTCGTCGGCGCCTGCAGCGGTGTTGACGCGGCGGCTGGTGCTGTCGCGTACGCGGCGCTCGAGACACCTTCGGGCGCGATCGGGCCAAACGGTGACCTCTACCTGAACGGCCAGGCCTGCGGCACCGGCGCGCACGGCCCGGTTCTCGAGCTGACGGCGAGCGGTCACCTGATCAACCCGCCGTTTGACTCGGTCGTCAGGGCGCAGTCGTGCCTGCCTCCGAGCGCTATCACGTTCTCGGGCACCGGCGCGCTGTACGCCGCGTGCGACTCGGGCGAGGGTCACGGCAAGGAGTTGCTGATCGTCGAGCGCGACGGCTCGACGAGGGCCTTCCGAGGGGTCTATCCGTATGACGACGAGGCCGGCGTCGCGACGGCGCCCGACGGGACCGTCGTCGCAGTCGACTACTTCAAGGTCGTTCGCGTCACCCCTCAAGGCCTGCACACGATCATCAACCTCGGCTACGCCAGCCACCACCGCTTCCTCGGCAGCTTCCGCGGGATCAGCGGATCGATGGAACCAAACAGCATTGCAATCGATCGCCACGGCAACATCTACCTCGCCGCCACGAGCGGATTCGGCAACGGGACCTTCACCGGCGTCATCGAGCTCCACACAGACGGACACGTGCAGGTCCTCTGGAGCCGCCCGTCCACCTGACCCCCACGGGCAGTCCGGCCGGTGAGCAACTCGGCGTGCGGGATGCCGAAACTGCCGCGCCGCCTACCGCGCCGCGGCGAACACCTCGGCCGTGAGATCCGGCCTGGGCTCCACGACGCAGCCAGCCCCTGCTCCCGCTGCGCGCCTGCGGCTTCAGGTCTCCCGGTCGGCGACCAGCTCGGCGAGCTTGTCCATTCGCACGCGTTGGCGGAACTCTGGCCCGCTCATGCCGAGCACACGTGTGGCGACGGTCGCACGCGCTGTCGCCGTGCGTGGCAGCTTGAGCATCGGCGCCAGTTCTCCGAAGTACTCCCCGGCGTGCAACCGCCTGCCGCTCGCGGGGCGGCCTGGACCGGCGGGCCTGACGATCTCGATCTCGCCTTCCTCGATCAGGTAGACGAGCTCCCCAGGATCACCTTCGTTGAAGAGCACCTCGCCGGCCGCGAGTTCGACGACACGGGCGAGGCTGATGGCGTCCGCTCCGGCCGGGGTCATCTCGATCACTCGGTCGGCGATCGGAGTCAGGCGCTCGTCGTGGGTCGAGACGATCACCGTACGCCCCTCGGCGGCGATGCTCCGCAACAGCTTGACCAGGCTCTCCACGTGTACGTAGTCGAGATGGGCCGTGGGCTCGTCCGCAAGCAGGACCGGCGGGTCGAGCGCGAGTGCCCGCGCGATCGCCACGCGCTGTTGCTGCCCACCCGAGAGATCGCCAGGACGATGGTCGCGGCGCTCGTCGAGCCCGAGGTCCGCGAGCAGGGAGTTCGCGCGGCTTCGCGCGCGGGACGAACTCCACCCTGCTGCCAGCAGCGGCAGCTGCACGTTCTCGTTCGCCCGCAGGCTCGGGATCAGGTTGAAGGCCTGGAAGACCACGCCAATCGTCCGCTGGCGGAAGTCCGCCAGCTCGCGGCCGTGCAGCCCGACGACCTGCCTGCCGGCCACGACGACCGACCCCGAGGTCGGCCGAAGCATCGCCGCGAGGACCGATAGCAGCGTCGTCTTGCCCGCCCCGCTGGCGCCGAGGAGGAGCGCCAGCTCGCCGTCGGCCACCTCGACGCTGAGCCCGTCGATCGGGCGGACCGTCCGCGTCCCGGAGAGGTACTCGACCACCAACTCTTCGCAGACCACGCTCACGGGCCGCCACTACCTCCCGAACGCGAGCGCCGGGTCGACGCTCACAACGCGGCGCAGCGCGAGCAGGCTACCGAGGCAGCCGACGAGGAGGGCTGCGACGAAGAGCAGGACGTAGCTCGACCAGGACAGTGACACGGCGAGCCCGGTCGCGGGGGAGAGGATCGCGGTCAGCACCACCGCGAGCGCGCCCGAGAGCAGCGAGATCACGAGCGCCTGCAAGCCGAGCGCGAGGAGCATCGTCGACGTCGAGATCCCGATCGCCTTGAGCACCGCGAACTCGCTCGTCTGCTCGAGCGCCGACAGATACAGGATCGCAGCGACGATGCCGGCCGCGACCACCCACAGCAGCGAGCGGATCAGCGTGATCACCTGGTCGGCGCCCGCCACCGGCCGTTTGAGGCTCGCCGTGACCTGCGCGTCGCTCAACGAAATGAAGCCGGCGGGCAGCGCCCGTGGCACGCCCCGGGTCACGATCGCAGTCGCCAACGGCCGCCCGCCGAACGCTAGCTGCTGGGCCGTGGCCAGCGACACGACAAGAGTCGGCGTGCCACCGAAATACGCGAGGTTGCTGGTCAGGGCTCCGATCGTCAGGAGGACCCCGTTCAGCCTCACACGCGCGCCGACGGCGACGCCCAACGTCTTGTCGGCCACCGTCAAACCGCGAGCCAGGGCGCGTGATACGGCCGAGTTCGATCCGGCGTTCGCGTCGCTCGAGATCCCGATCACGTCGACATTGCGCAGCCCGACCGTGCCGCCGAGCAGGACCACTGGATAGGCGCTCCGCACGCCGGCAGCGCTCCGTATCGCGCCGACCTCGGATTCGGCGAACGGCGACTGTCCGCTGAAGGGCGCCTCGACTCCGCGCGGGACGATCCACGCATCCGCGTGAAAGAACGCCACGGCCTGGCCGGGCTCGTTGTCGAGGCCCGCCTTGATGCCGGTCATCAACAACGCGAGCGTCAGCACAACCCCGGTGGCGAGGAACGCGATCACGAATCTGCGGCGCCGCCAGCCCAGGTCACGCAGGCCCAGCAACAACGCCGCCTTCACCGCGCGACGAGCCGGCGGGATCGCTGTCGTGGGCGCCTCCTCCACCATCCGCGGCAAACCCTATATGCAGCGCGGCTGCCGACGGCTTCACGCTAGAGGCGTCGTCGCGAGCGAGGCGGTGTACTTGCGCCAAGTCACTGGTCGACGGGTTCCGCGTTGCGCCCGGCGGTGCGTTTGCCTCAGTAGTGCACGTGCGATCCGTGGCAGTCGCGCGACTCGCCCAAAATGGCGCGTGGTCGGCTGAGGTGGGATGGCCAAAGTCCAGGGGCATTAGCATTTTCCGCGATGTTCGATCTACAGGCGTATCTCACGCGGATAGGTCTGGATGGGCGGCCTGGTCTCGCCGACGTGCATCGCGCACACGTCACCTCGATCCCGTTTGAGAACCTCGATCCGCACTGCGGGTTGCCGGTATCCCTCGCGCTCGAAGACCTCGAACGCAAGGTTGTCGTCCGGCGCCGGGGCGGGTATTGCTTTGAGCAGAACCTGTTGTTGAAGGCGGCGCTGGAGGCGTTGGGCGCGGAGGTTGATCTGTTGCTCGCGCGGGTCCGCTGGGGCGCGCCGCCCGGCGTGACGCGACCCCGGGCTCATCTCGTGCTGCGCGTGCGCGCGGAGGGGGCCTGCTGGCATGCCGACGTCGGTTTTGGTGCGGGAACCCCTCTCGAGCCGCTGCCGTTCGGCCCAGGCGTGGAGCACGAGCAGGCGGGCTGGCTATTCCGCGTTGTCGACGAAGGACAGGAGTTTGTGCTCCAGACGGCGCAGAGCGATGAATGGGTCGACGTCTACGGATTCCCTGCGCACCCGGTTCCATTCGTAGATCTCGAAACGAGCAACTGGTTTACCTCGACGCATCCGCGGTCGCCGTTCGTCTCCGGTTTGATCGTCAGCAGCCAGGCGGCTGACGGGACACGGACGATGCTGAGCGACTGGAACGGCCTCACCCTCACCGTTCAAACGCCTGCGGGAGCGACGGTCACGGCCGTCGAACCGGCTGCTGTGCCCGAGATCCTCGCTGCGCGTTTTGGCCTGCCCGGCTACACACAGGGCCCGGACGGTCACCTCAGAGCGCCAGCGACGCAGTAACGCGCAGTGGTGCGCAGCTACGGCCGCGGTCGTGAAGACGATCTCGCCCGACCTGTCGCTCGGCGAAACGCGACAGCCGGGGAACGTCGCCCCACCCAGGATCTGGCCCTGCTACGCCTTCGTATTCGGATACGGAAGCGGAAGCGGTCCCGGTGGTGGCGGCGGTCGCGTGGTGGCTCCGGCGACGACACCGGCGGCTTCCGCCTCGCCCAACTCCAGGTCCTCCAGCAGCACGTCGTCTTGACCTGCAGCCGGCGAATTGCCGTCGGCCCGATAATCATCAGTCATCGTAACCGGATCCTACACTCGCTTTACCGCTCTGCGCGCTGGCGGCTGGCCGGTGGTCCGGCTGAGTTCACGCGGCTGCGACACTGCCGACGATGGCCGTGAAGGACCGGATCGAAATCAGGACGGGTATTGGGAGTCCGCCGTGGAAAATGTCGAGCAGCCCACCGACGCCGTTTCGCGGGTTGGCGATGCGGGGGCGTTGGAGAGCGCGGAGTGGAGAGGAGATCAACGATGGCGGCGACGTTGAAGCTGACGCATAAGACGATCGGTGTCGAGGTCCGTCGTGGCACCTACGACGTCGTGGTCGACGGCGCGCGTGTCGGGTCGGTCGAATTGAACGACACGATCGAGATGCCGGTCGAGCCTGGTGGCCACACGCTGCAAGTCCGCAGTGGCCGGAACGCCAGCCGAACTCGGACCTTCGACGCCGCCGAGGGCGACGTTGTTGCCTTCCGATGCGGCGGGAAGAGACCGTTGCCGATCTTCCTCGCGTCGTTCGTCGTTCCGAGCCTGGCGCTCTCGCTCAGACGCCAGTAGGCGCGGCACCCGATCAGAGTGCCATCGGATTGTCAGCAGACGCTGGCTAGGCTAGGAGTCGCGGAAGCTGGTCCACGCGGAACGGGGCGGGGCCCCGAACTCGCCTGACGCCGCGCCACCGGTCTAAGCCGGCGCCGTCAAGATCCGGCGCAGCAGGTACAGATCAAGGACCAGGGGGACAACGAACACCAAGCCCCACCAACGCCCCGTGGTGCAGAGCACCACGACGACTGCGGCGATCCATACGGCCAGCAACAGCCGGATCACCAGCGATGACTTCCGATGTCGCAGATCCCACTTCATCGTTGCTGATCACTAGCGTAGCGCCGACCCAGAACAAGCGAATTTGCCGGACGACGGCGAAGTGTCGGCGATCGAGCGTTGCGATTGTGTCGAGGCAGAGGCGTTCGGCGATCGCGACGAGACTTGCATCGACGCCGCCGAGATGCTGGTCGGCGTACTGCTCGGTCAACGCGGCAATGCGTGTCCAGTCAGCGCTCGCGAGGTGCTCAATGAGTAGCTCACCGGCCGCGATCGAGCGATACAGAGCGACTTCGGCGGTGGGGCCGAGCTGACGGTCGAGTAGCCAGCCCGTCTCGGCGATGACGAGTGGCGTCGTGATCAGCGGCCCGCGATCTGTCTCCAGCAGCTCGCGGCAGCACTCGGCCATGGCCAGATCCGCGTTCGAGCAGCAGCACGGGAATGCGCCTCGACAGGCGCGCCAAGGTTTGCCTACGGCTCGAGCCTGTACGGGAAGTTCGTGAAGGTCTCGTTGCCATCGTCGGTGACGAGCACGATGTCCTCGAGTCGGCAGCCACCGAGGCCGGGCTCATAGCAACCTGGCTCGAGCGTGATGACGTCACCGCTGCGGAGGATGTCGGGAGAGCGCCCGAGAAGCGGCGGCTCGTGAACCTGGAGCCCGACGCCATGTCCGAGCGAGTGGAAGAAGCCTCGCTCGAGCATCTCACCTGGCGCCTTGGTCAGCTGAGTCGGCAACCCGGCCTGCTGATAGGGATCGCACGCCAGTGTGTACACCTCGCGCGCCGCGATGCCTGGACGGACCGCGGCCCGTGCGCGCTCGAGCGCGTCGCGCGTGAGCTCGTGGAAGCGAAGGATCGCTTCCGGCACCTCGCCGACAACAAACGTCCGCGTCATGTCGGCAAAGCAGGCGGAGGCGGGATCGCGCGGCCAAAGGTCGATGACCACGGGCTCCCCGGCACTGATCGGTCCGAAGCCGAGCTCGTGGCCGACTGCGGTCTGCGCGCCGTGCGACACGATCAGTGCGTCACCGATGCTCGCTCCGGCTGAGGCGACCGCAGCACTGATCGCGTCCTTAAGGCGCTCGCACGACAACGCCTCACCGTCCAGGAACAGGCCGTCGGCTCGGCGGTCGGCTGCACGAAGCAGCTGCACGGCCGCCGCCATGCCGGCTTCGGCTGCCACTTGCGCACGGCGGATGCCGGCGATCTCCGGCGCACTCTTGACGCGGCGCCGTGCGCTGAACAGGCCAGGATCCGTCGCCACCACGACGCCGGCAGCGCGCAGCCGGTCAGCCAACTCGAGCGGGAACTCCGACGGCACCGCAGCGGCGCGAACGCCAAGCGCCCGGCACGCGCGAACCGCCACCTCGAAGATCACCTCAAAACGATCCGCTCCACCGGCGAGAAGGTCATCGAGACCGAACTCCTCGAGCGGATGCAGAGCACAGCGGCGATCGAGCTCCGCAAGGCGCGGCATCTCAAGCGATCCCACAACGACATGAGGCTCACCCTCCCCCTCGACCTCCGCGTACAGAAACGGATCGGGCACCATCAGCGAAACCTCGTGGCGCATCTCCGGCGAGCGCACCGTGTCCCCAAAGATCAAGACATCAGGCATTCGCCGCATACTCCCACAAGGGCAATCGTCAGCGACGCCGTGAGCCGCCGCGCGGAAACGACCGCTCCCACAAAAAGCGGCGGCGAGCGGTTTGCCGGCGCAAACGGTGGTTGTCGCTTTCCTGAGAAGCGGCAATCTGTCCGTTGCGGCGCGCCTACGCCTCGCTGCTCTTCGCGCTCGGGCGGACCGCCCCGGAGGTGATGGCGCAGCTCGGTCACACCGACGCGCGTCTCACGCTGCGCGTCTATGCCCGCGCAATGAGCCAGGACGAAGGCGAACGCGAGCGCCTGCAGAGCCTCGTCGACGGCCGTTCATTGGGCACCAATGGGCACTGGAGCCCTTCGGATGCCTCTGCCGTTTCCTCAACCGCATTGATCACCGACGAAAAAACAAGCGGATTAGCGGGCACTTCGGTACTGGAGCTAGTCGGGCTCGAACCGACGACCTCTTGCATGCCATGCAAGCGCTCTCCCAGCTGAGCTATAGCCCCGCGCGATGCGGCCTAGATCTTAGCGTCGCGCGCGTCACGCCTTCCGGCTACTCGCCGGCGTGGTAGGCATGCCGGCTACTCGCCGGTGTGCCTGCCCGAGAGCGCCGACGGCCACCACACTCGCTTGTCGAGATCCATGACCAGGGCGGGGACCAACACGGTGCGCACGAGGAAGGTGTCGAGCAGCACGCCGAAGGCGATGACCAGGCCGACCTCCGCGAACGCGACCAGGGGGAGAGAGGCGAGTGCCGAGAAGGTTCCGGCTAGCACGATCCCGGCTGAGGTGATGACGGCGCCGGTGACCGAGAGTGCTCTGAGCATCCCGCCGCGCGTGTCGCCCGCGGCCGATTCCTCGCGCGCGCGCGCCATCAGGAAGATGTTGTAGTCGCAGCCGAGCGCGACGAGGAACAGAAAGCTGAAGAGGATCAGCGACGGATCCTCGCCGGCATAGCCGAGGATGTGGCTGAAGGCAAAGGCGCCGGCGCCAAGCGCCGCCGCATAGGAGAAGATCACCGTCGCGACCAGCAGCACCGGTGCCACAAGCGAGCGCAGCAGCAGTCCGAGCACGAGCATCACGACGACGAGGATGAGCGGCACGATCACGCGGTCGTCGCGAGCCGCCGCGACGTGCAGGTCGCGCTGCTGCGCCGTCGCACCGCCGATCAGCGTGTCAGGTCCGCCGGCGGCCTTGGCAAGCGCGCGGATCGGCGCGATCAGCGACATCGCGCGCTGGCTCGTGGGGTCGACGCTGAGCGCCGCCGTGAACACGGCGACGCCGGTGAACGGGCTGACGAGCGTCGTGCTGAGCGCTCCCGGTGCCCGGCTGATTCCCGGAGCGCCGGCGATCGCCGCCCGGACCGCGGCGACGCGCGCGACCGACGGGACGACGACCTGCAGTGGCGAGCTCGCGCCGGCCGGGAAGTGGTGGTCGAGCAGCGTCTGGCCCTGTTCGGACTCGACCACTCCGGTGAAGGCGTCGTTGCCGCTGAGGTTGGTGTCGAGGCTCGTCAGGCCAATGCAGAGCACCGCCAGGACGGCGATCGTCGCGGCGCCGATCAGGCGGTGGCGGCGGCCGACGACGTCGGCGACGCGGCGCCAGGGGCCATGCGTCGCGTCGGCGCCGCTCGAGCCCTCGCGCGGAACGAACGGCCAGAACGCCCGGCGGCCGAAGATCAACAGCAGCGACGGCAGCAGCGTCAGTGTCGAAAGCATCGCAAGCGCGACGCCGATCGCCGAGA
This sequence comes from Solirubrobacteraceae bacterium, assembly GCA_049522915.1. Lineage (GTDB taxonomy): Bacteria > Actinomycetota > Thermoleophilia > Solirubrobacterales > Solirubrobacteraceae > Palsa-513. The sequence continues at coordinate 29,312 of JBEKNK010000016.1, forward strand.
TCGGGCCGAGCCCGCGCGTGCTGTTGACCTCGGCGGCGAGCACGCACAGGAGCGCGAGGATCACGGTCGAGGCGCTGGCGAAGATCACCGGTCCGGCTCGGCGCAGTGCCACGCGCATCGCGTCACGCGGGTTTGCGTGATGTCGCAACTCCTCCCGGTAGCGCGCGACGAGCAGCAGGGCGTAGTCCGTGCCCGTACCGAACACGAGCACGGTCAGGATTCCGGCCGACTGCGAATTGATCGTCACACCGAGCTGGGTCAGGATGTAGCCGACGCCTTCGGCGATCGCCTCTGCCAGACCCACCGAGAGCAGTGGGATGGCCCAGAAGATCGGGCTGCGGTAGATCAGCACCAGCAGCACGAAGACCAGCAGGATGGTGACGAGCAGGAGCTTGCCGTTGATCGACTTGAAGACCTGGCTCGCATCGTAGGAAACACCGCCCGGGCCGGTCACCTTGGCCTCCAGGCCCGGCGGCGCGCCGTGGTGCACGACCTCCTTGATCACCTGCACGTCGCTGTCCAGCAGCTTCGTCGAGCCGTGCAGTCGCAGGTACAGATCGAGCAGCGCTGCCTCGCCGTCGCGCGAGCGAATCGGGCCGACGGCGGGGACGGTGTCGGGCGGCAGTCGGGCATCGAGCGTGCGCTTGTCGCGGAGGATCGCCGCGAGGTCGGCCGCCGTCAGGCGCCCGGCGCGCGCGAACACGACGACCGTCCCGGTGATCTCGGCGCCACCGCTCGCCCGGTTGATCGCAGCCAGGGCGCGAACCGACTCCGCGTCGCCGGGAAGATACGAGGTCGTGTCGTTCTTCTGCCCGCTCTGGAAGCGTCCCGCGACCGAACCGGCGGCCACGGCGACGATCAGCCAGACCGCCGCGATCACCCACTTCGCTCGCCGGCGGCTCGCGAGATCGAAGATCGCACTCATGCGGCGCGCAGGATACGCAAGGAGCGCGTCGGGTGGGACGGTCGGGCCGTGCCGCGATCGCGACCGCGGCACGTCGCGACTGCGCGAGGAAATACTCTGGACCGGCGATGAGCGAGCACGCCTACGACCACGCCGAGATCGAGCCCCGCTGGCAGGCGGTGTGGGAGTCCGAGCGGACGTGGGAGGTGCCCAACAGCGGCGGCGCGCCCACCACCTACGTGCTCGAGATGCTGCCCTACCCGAGTGGCGAGCCCCACATCGGGCACCTAAAGTGCTACTCGGTCGGCGACGCGATCGCTCACTTTCGCCGCCGCCAGGGCCGTCAGGTGCTGCATCCGATGGGCTACGACGCGTTCGGTCTGCCGGCCGAGAACCACGCGATCAACACCGGCGTGCACCCGCGTCACTCGACCGCAGAGTCGATCGCCTCATTCCAGCAGCAGTTCCGCGAGTGGGGCATCTCGATCGACTGGTCGCGCGAGTTCGCCACGGACGAGCCACGCTACTACCGCTGGACTCAGTGGATCTTCCTCCAGCTGCTGAAGGCGGGGCTCGCCTATCGCAAGGAGGCCGCGGTCAACTGGTGTCCCCACGACGCGACGGTGCTGGCCAACGAGCAGGTGATCGACGGTCACTGCGAGCGGTGCGGCGCGCAGGTCGAGTTGCGTCAGCTCGAGCAGTGGTTCCTGAGGATCACCGACTACGCGCAGCGTCTGCTCGACGACCTCGAGACGATCGAGTGGCCCGAGTACGTGAAGACGATGCAGCGCAACTGGATCGGGCGCTCCGAGGGGGCCGAGGTGATCTTCCGCTGCGAGGAGCTCGCGATCGACTATCCGGTCTTCACCACGCGACCGGACACGCTGTTCGGCGCGACGTTCTTCGTGATGGCGCCGGAGCATCCCGACGTCGAGCTGCTGGCCGCCGGCACCGCGCACGAGGCCGCCGTTCACGACTACATCTCGCACGCGCTCGCCGCTCCCGGTCAGGACCGCGGCGCGGCGGGCAAGCAGAAGACGGGTGTGGCGCTCGGGCGCAGCGTCCGCAACCCGGTCAACGGCGAGGAGATTCCGATGTTCGTCGCCGACTACGTGCTGATGGAGTATGGGACGGGGGCGATCATGGCCGTGCCCGCGCACGACGAGCGCGACTTCGAGTTCGCGGTCGCGTTCGATCTGCCCGTCAGGAGGGTCATTGACGATCCCGCCGGCGGCGAGTTGCCCTATACCGGGGACGGTCCGCTCGTCAACTCCCGGGAGCAGTTCGACGCCCTCGCCGGCGCCGAGGCGAAGGACGCGATCATCGCCTGGCTCGCTCGCGACGGGCGTGGTCGCCCTGCGGTCAGCTTTCGCCTGCGCGACTGGCTGGTCTCACGCCAGCGCTACTGGGGCTGCCCGATCCCCGTCGTCTACTGCCCCGAACACGGAATCGTCCCGCTCGCCGAGGACCAGCTTCCGGTGCTCCTCCCGGATGTCGAGGATTACGCGCCCAAGGGCCGCTCGCCGCTGGCCGCCGCAGAGGAGTGGGTCGCCACGAGCTGTCCGATCTGCGGCGGCCCGGCGCGACGTGAGACGGACACCATGGACACCTTCGTGGATTCGTCGTGGTACTACCTGCGCTACTGCGACGCCGCCAACGACGACGCGGCCTGGGATCCCGCGGTGCTTGCGCGCTGGATGCCTGTCGACCAGTACATCGGCGGCGTCGAGCACGCGATCCTGCACCTGCTCTACTCGCGCTTCTTCGTCAAGGCGCTCGCGGACCTCGGCCACCTCTCCTTCCAGGAGCCGTTCGCGGCGCTGTTCACTCAGGGGATGATCACGCGCGACGGCGCGAAGATGTCCAAATCGAGGGGCAACGTCGTCTCGCCGCGCACGATCGTCAGCCGCCTCGGCGCCGACACCGCGCGTTGCTACATCCTCTTCGTCGGCCCGCCCGACCAGGACGCCGACTGGTCGGACGCCGGCGTCGAGGGCATGCACCGATTCATCGCACGGCTCTGGCGCCTGGCCGCCGAGACCGCGTCGGCCAGCGAACCGACTGAGCCGCCAGCCCGGCCGGAGGGCGCCGAACGCGAGTTGATGCGCAAGGCGCACTGGGCGATCGAGAAGGTGACCGGGGAGCTCGAAGGACGCTTCGCCTTCAACACCGCGATCGCGGCGGTCATGGAGCTGACCAACGAGTGCTACCGGCTGCGCGAGCAGGTTGGCTCCGGCGCGCTGCGTTTCGCGGTGGCGACCGCCGCCTCGCTGCTGTTTCCGTTTGCGCCGCATGCCGGCGCCGATGCCTATCAGCTGCTGACCGGCGAACGCGTCTGGCAGGTGCCGTGGCCGGTGGCCGATCCGGCGCTGCTCGCGCGCGAGGAGTTCGAACTGGTCTGTCAGGTCAATGGCAAGGTCCGCGATCGCGTCACGGCCAGCACCAGCGCGAGCGAGGAGGAGCTGAAGGCGCTTGCGCTGGCGGCGCCGAACGTCATCGCGCACATCGCAGGCAGGGAGATCGTCAAGGTCGTCGTGGTGGCCGGAAAACTGGTCAATATCGTCGTGAAATAGCTGTCGGGACGCTCGCCCTTTCGCCCATTGCCAATGTCCACGGGTCACCGTATGCTCAGCCGAGCTGGGCGTCCGACTGAGGAGGGCAACGTGGACTATTCGAAGTTGAGCCGTGAGGACTGGATGGTCGGCGGCGGCGGGATCGCGCTGATCCTGAGTCTCTTCATTTTCGCCTGGTACAGCGGCACCGGCTATTCCTTTGCGGCCACCTCGGCGCCTTACGCGATCTGGGGAATTCTCGCGCTGATCGTGACGATCGCCGTCGTGGTTGATCTCGCACTCGCACGGTTCAGTCCAGCAACCGTGATCCCGACGACCCAGCTCGGGCGCGAGATGACGCGCGCTGCCGCTGCCGGCGTCGTGGCGCTGTTTCTCGTGATCAAGTTTTTCGCGCACGTCGACAACCTCGGCTTCGGGTTCATCCTCGACGTCGTCCTCGTGATCATCGTGGTCGCGGGGGCGTGGATGAACGCGCAGGGCCGGAGGACGCCGATCGGCCCCTCGCGGACGCCGAAGAACCAGCCTTAGAGCCCTGCCGTGCCAATCCTCCGCCGCTCGCGCCCGTTGCGCGGCGCCCGCCGCTGCGCGCGCTAGCCTCGTGATCGTGGCGAGCTTCAAACCGGCGTATCTGATCCACGGCGACGACCACGGGCGGATCGGCGAGCGACGGGCACGGCTGCGCGCGCTCGCCGAAACCGACGGAGGCGCGGGCTGCCTCGAGCTGCTGGAGGGAGCTGACGCGACGGCCGCCGCCGCGGCGGCCATGCTCGGCGCCCTCACATTGTCGATCGGGCGGCGCTTCATCATCGTCGACGGCGTCGAGCGCTGGAAGGAGGAGGAGGTTGCGACGCAACTCGCGCCGCTGCTGCAGTCGATGCCCGCAGATACGACGATCGCCTTCTTTGCGCGCGAGGAGGGCCGCGCGAAGGCGCCGGCCGCACTGCACCGCGCCGTCGTGGCGGCGGGCGGAGACGTGGCCGCCGAGACGTCCGTCAAGGAGTGGGAGCTGCCGGCTTGGGTTCTGGCGCAGGCCGGCGCGGCCGGCCTGACGCTCGACCAGCACGGAGCACGCACGCTCGTCGCGATCGTCGGGACCCGCCAGGCGCGGCTGGCACGCGAGATCGAGAAGCTGGCACTCGAGTGTGGCCCGGGGGCGCGGCTCGACGCCGACGGAGTCGCCGAGCGGGTCGGTCGGAGCGCCGAGCGCCGGGCATGGACGCTCGCCGACGCGGTCGTGGCCCGTGACGCGGCGGCTGCAACACGCGTGTTCCTGCAGTTGCGCGCCCAGGGCGAGCGCGTGGAGTCCCTGACCTACTGGGTCACGCGACGCCTTCGCGAGGCTCTCGGCGTCGCGGCCAAGCTGGAGGCGGGGGCGCCGGCGAGCGTCCTGCGCGGTGAGCTGCGGATGCCGCCCAAGGCAGCCTCAGCGTTTGTCGCCGACGTCGCGCGAACCGACCTGCACGCGCTGCGGCGCGCGATCGCCGCGCTCGCGGACCTCGAACTTGCGAGCCGTGGCGGCTCGGCGCTGGAGGCCGACACGCTCGCGTTGCGAGCGATCGGCGCGATAACCGCGTAGGGCCTCGTCTGCCGGCAGGGCGACGGTGGGGCGAGCGAAGCCGCTCGCCACGTCGCGGGCCGGCCGTCCTCGCGTCGCCCTGGCCGCAGGCCCGCCCGCTTCGCACGGCGTCCGGCGCCCGTTCGGTCCGCGAGCGCCGCCCCGGGACCCGCGGTCCCGCCGGGATCAGCCGCTCAGTGCTCGGTGCCCGGGCGCACGATCCGCGCGGCGCGGGACTTCTTGCGCGCACCGGTGTTGCGGTGCAGCGCGCCGGTCTTGATCGCCTTGTCGATCGCCGACACCAGCGTGCGGTGCTCGCTCGCGACCTTCTCGGCCTCGCCCTCGGCGACGGCGGCCTCGAGGCGGCGGAAGTAGGTCTTGATCGCCGAGGTGTGACGGCGATTCTCGAGCCGCTCACGCTCGGCGCGGACGATGCGCTTCTTCTGGGAGGCGATGTTGGCCATGGCGAATACGCGGTGCGGACCGCGCCGCGCCGTACTATAGCGGCCTTGGCCGCTTCGACTCCCGTGGCACAGCAGGGGCGGGCCCCGACCGGTCACGTCGCGCGTAACACGGCGATCTTCTCGATCGCGACCGGCCTTTCACGGATCGCGGGGCTCGCACGCGAGATCATCGCCGCGCGCTTCTTCGGCACCGGATCCTGGTACTCCGCCTTCACGATCGCCTTCCAGGTGCCAAACCTGGTGAGCAACCTGTTCGCCAACGCCGCGCTCTCGGCGGCATTCGTGCCGGTCTTCACCGAGCTGCTCCAGGAGGGCCGCAAGAAGGAGGCCTTCCGCCTGGCCTCGACGGTCTTCTGGATCATGCTGATCGCGCTCGGGGCGATCACGGCCTTCTTCATCCTCGCCGCCCACGTGATCATGCCCGTGTTCATCTTCTCGAGCGGCGTGTCGGGCTCGCTCACCGCCGGGCTCTCCCAGGTGCTCTTCCCGGTCGTCCTGCTGCTCGGTCTCAACGGCCTGCTCGTCGGGATCCTGCAGTCCTACGATCGCTTCTCGATCGCCGCAATCTCGCCGCTGGTCTGGAACGTCGTGATCATTGTCCTGGTCGTGGTGCTGCGACCGCACTTCGGCCCCACCGGCAGTGGCGACCACGGGATCTACGCCTACGCGATCGCGATCCTCGCCGCGACCGTCGTGCAGATGCTGATGGCCGCGGCCGCCCTGCAGCAGATCGACTTTCGCCTGGGCTTCCAGATCGACTGGCACGATCCGCGCGTGCGCCAGGTCTTCCTGCTTATGGTCCCGGTCACGATCGGCCTCGGGATCACCAACCTCGACGGGCTGATCAACTCGGTCTTCGGGACGCTGGTGAACAGGCAGGCGCCGAGCGCGATCAACTACGCGTTCCGCGTCTACATGCTTCCGCAGGGCATGTTCAGCGTGGCGGTTGCGACCGTGCTGTTCCCGACGCTCAGCCGTCAGGCCTCCCGCCGCGACGCCGGCGGAATGCGCAGGGCACTGGCGATCGGGATGCGCCAGATCAACCTGTTGCTGATCCCCGCCTCGGCGTTCCTGATGGTGCTCGCGACGCCGGTCGTGCGCCTGCTCTATCAGCGCGGTGCGTTCAACGCCACCTCGACCCACTACACCTCGATCGCACTCTTCTGGTTCGCCTTCAGCCTGCCGTTCGGCGGGTTGAACCTGCTGCTGACACGAACCTTCTTCGCGCTCAAACGGCCCTGGATTCCGACCGGCCTTGCGGCGATGAACATCGCTGTGGACATCGTCGTGTCGATCAGCCTCTACAAACCGCTCGGGATCGCGGGGCTCGTGATCGGCACCTTCGTGGCCAACGTCGTGATGACAGCGCTGCAGCTGCGCCGCCTGCGCACCGGCTTCAACAATCGCCTTGAGGGACGCCAGACGACGATGATCACGGCGCGCATCGCGACCGCCTCCGTGCTGCTCGCGGCGGTGTCTTGGGTCGTCTGGTACCTGCTCGACCGGCTGCTCGGCCGCACGCTGCCCGCCCAGCTGGTCTCCGTCGGCGGCGCAGCCGCAGCCGGCGGCTTCATCTACGTACAGGCCGTGCTGCGGATGGGGATTCCGGAGGCGGGGCAGGTGCGGGCGCTCGTGCTCGCACGCTTCGGGCGCTCGTAGATAGGGTGGGGCAGATGTCCGAACCGGCCGCTCGGCGCCGCTGCGACGCGGTCGTCTTCGACAATGACGGGCTGCTGCTGGACACCGAGGAGTCCTGGACGAGGGCGCAGGAGGCCCTGTTCGAGCGCCACGGCCGCGAGTTCACGGCCAAGCACAAGCGCGACATGCTCGGTTCCTCGCCCAAGCACGCGGCGGAGGCGTTGGAGCTGATCCTCGACGCGCCCGGCGAGGGGATGGCCCTGATCATGGAGCTCGCGATGATCGTGCTCGAAGAACTGGCCCGCGACGCTCCACCGCGTCCCGGCGCGCGCGAGCTGATCGCAAAGCTGCGCGCCGCAGGCATCCCGATGGCGCTGGCCTCCAACTCGCCAAGGATGCTTGTCGACCGCGCGCTCCAGACGGCGCAGATCGACCCCGAAACGTTCTCCGCGATCCTCACCGCCGACGTCGTCACGCATCCGAAGCCGGCGCCGGAGATCTACCTGAGCGCCTGCGCCGCGCTGCATACGGCTCCGGCGAGGACGCTTGTGCTCGAGGACTCACCGACCGGCGTCGAGGCGGGAGTCGCCGCCGGGTGCTACACGATCGCCGTTCCCTCACTCCCTGGCGTCGATCTCGGCCGGGCCTCGCTGGTCGTGCAGTCGCTCGCCTCGCCGGAGATCACGCAGGCGCTTGGCCTGTGATCCCGAGCGCATCGGCCTGCTGCTCGAGTGCACCGATCACGAACGCGACGTGCTCGTCGAAGGGGACGCCCAGCGACTGCGCCGAGCTTGCGAGCTCCTCGCGGTTGACCGCCGCGGCGAACGACGGCTGCTTGAGCTTCTTGCGAACGGACTTGGGGGTCAGCCCGTGGATGCCCTCGGGGCGCACCATCGCGCAGGCCACCAGGAAGCCGCTCAGCTCGTCGACCGCATGCAGGGTCAGCTCGAGTGACGAGCGGCGCTCGACGCCGAGATAGTCGGCATGCGAGGCGATCGCCCGGACCATCTCCGGCGGCGCATCCAGCCGCTCGAGCTCGGCCATGATCATCCGCGGGTGGCCGACGGTCATGTCCGGATGGCGCTCGTAGTCGGCGTCGTGCAGCAGCCCGGTGACGCCCCACAGCTCGACGTTGGCGCCCTCACGCACCGCGTAGGCGCGCATCGCGGCCTCCACCGCCAGGCAGTGGCGCCGCAGCGGAGCCGCGCCCACCCACTCCTGTAGCAGCGCGAGGGCTTCGTCTCGGGGGATCGGTCTTGACATGGCGGCGCGAGCCGCCGGCGCGGCGGGCTCGGATGCGCACCGTAATCTACATTCGAGATGGCTGACCAGGCCCACATCCGCAACTTCTGCATCATCGCCCACATCGACCACGGGAAGTCGACGCTCGCCGACCGCATCCTCGAGCTGACCCACACCGTCGATGCGCGCGCGATGCGCGCGCAGGTGCTCGACTCGATGGAGCTCGAGCGCGAGCGCGGCATCACGATCAAGGCGCAGGCCGTGCGCGTTCAATACGAGGCGCGCAATGGCGAGACCTATCAGCTGCATCTGATCGACACCCCCGGTCACGTCGACTTCAGCTACGAGGTTTCGCGCTCGCTCGCGGCGTGTGAGGGCGCCGTGCTGGTGGTCGACGCCTCGCAGGGCGTCGAGGCGCAGACGCTGGCCAACACCTACATGGCGGTCGAGGCGGGTCTCGAGCTGGTCCCGGCGCTGAACAAGATCGACCTTCCGGGGGCCGAGCCCGAGCGCGTCGCCGACGAGATCTCGGAGCTGATCGGCGAGCCGCTCGACGACATCCTGCTGATCTCCGGCAAGACGGGTGAGGGTGTCGTCGAGGTGCTCGAACGGATCGTCGAGCGGATCCCGCCCCCGCGTGGCGACCCGGACGCGCCGCCGCGCGCGCTGATCTTCGACTCGGAGTTTGACCAGTACCGCGGCGTGGTGGCCTACGTGCGCGTCGTCGACGGCGTGTTTCGCAAGGGCCAGGCGATCCGCACGATGGTCGGCGAAAGCTCGGCCGAGATCGACGAGATCGGCTTCTTCTCGCCGCAGATGCGCGCGGTCGGCGAACTGCGTGCCGGCGAGGTCGGCTACCTGATCAGCGGAATCAAGGACGTCACGCAGCTGCGTGTCGGCGACACGCTGACGACCAAGGCAAATCCGGCGCGCGAGCCGCTGCCGGGCTATCGCGACGTCAAGCCGATGGTCTTCTGCGGCCTCTTCCCGATCGACTCCGAGCGCTTTCCCGAGCTGCGCGACGCACTCGAGAAGCTGACGCTGAACGACGCCGCGCTCTCGTGGGAGCCCGAAAGCTCCGACGCCCTCGGCTTCGGCTTCCGCGCCGGCTTCCTCGGTCTGCTGCACATGGACATCGTGCGCGAGCGGCTCGAGCGCGAATACGACCTCGAGCTGCTGGCGACGATGCCGTCGGTGGGCTTCGAGGTGACGCTGACCAACGGCGAGGAGGTGGTCGTCCACAACCCCTCTGACATGCCGGACCCGGCCGGCATCGCCGAGATCCGCGAGCCGTTCATCCGCGCGACGATCATCGCCCCGAAGGAGTTCATCGGCGTGGTGATGGAGCTCTGCCGCGAGCGCCGCGGCACGCACGCGGGAATGCACTACCTCTCGCCCGAGCGCGTTCAGCTGACCTACGACCTGCCGCTGGCCGAAATCGTGATCGACTTCTTCGACCAGCTGAAGTCGCGCACGCGCGGCTACGCGTCGCTGGACTACGAGCTGACCGGGATGGTGCCGTCGAATCTCGTCAAGCTCGACGTGCTGCTGGGCGGCGACACCGTCGACGCGCTTTCGATGATCGTCCACCGCGACAAGGCCTACGAGCTCGGCAAGATGCTGACCGAGCGGCTGCGCACCAAGATCCCGCGCCAGCAGTACGACGTGCCGATCCAGGC
>JBEKNK010000017.1:0-36962 GCA_049522915.1 Solirubrobacteraceae bacterium
GTCGGGCGCACACAGGTCATCTGCACCGCCAGCGTCGAGTCCGGCGTACCGCGCTGGATGTCGGGCCGGGGCCGCGGCTGGGTCACCGCCGAGTACGGCATGCTCCCCGCCTCCACCGGCTCGCGCAAGCCGCGTGACATCACGCGCCTTCACCCGGACGGTCGCAGCGTCGAAATTCAACGTCTTATAGGCCGCGCTTTGCGCGGCGTCGTTGACTTTGTGGCGCTCGGAGAGCGCACCGTGTACCTCGACTGCGACGTGCTCGTGGCGGATGGCGGGACGCGCTGCGCCGCGATCACCGGTGCCTATGTCGCGTTCGCCCGGGCGATGGCGCGCCTGCTGGCCGACGGCGAGCTCGAGCGCTCACCGGTGGCCGGTAGCGTCGCGGCGATCTCCTGCGGCATCGTCGACGGCGTGGCGCTGCTGGACCTCGACTACAGCGAGGACTCGGTCGCCGAGGTGGACGCCAACGTCGTGATGACCGCCGACGGCGGCCTGGTCGAGGTGCAGGCGACAGCCGAGCGCACGCCGTTGTCGCGTGCGCACCTCGACGATCTGCTGGCGCTCGCCGCGCTGGGGATCGGCGAGCTGCATGCCGTCCAGGCGGCAGCGATCGAGAGTTAGCAGGCTGCACGTGGAGGGGCGGCGATACCCCTTCGGGGAACCCCCCGTTCGGTGGGCAGGCAGGTGATCCTGGCGACCCGCAATCCGCACAAGCTGCGCGAGTTCCGTCGCGTGCTCGGCGCCGCGCGCGTGAGCGAGCTCCCCGACGACGTGCTGCTTGGTCCCGAGACGGGCGAGACCTTCGCCGAGAACGCGCTCGAGAAGGCGCGCACCGCGGCGCGGGCGACCGGCGAGGTCGCGATTGCCGATGATTCGGGAATCGCCGCGGCCGCGCTGGGCGGAGCGCCGGGGGTGCGCTCCGCGCGCTTCGCCGGCGAGCACGCGAGCGACCGGGAGAACCTCGAGCTGCTGATCGCCCGGGTGCCCGCGGGCAGCCGCCTCAGCTACGTCTGCGCGCTCGCCTACGTCGACCCCCGCAGCGGCGAGGAGCGCCTGTTCGAGGGGCGCTGCGAGGGGCTGATGGCCGACGCGCCGCGTGGCAGCGGCGGCTTCGGCTACGACCCCGTGTTCGTCCCCGACCCCGGCGACGGGCGCACGATGGCGGAGCTCGATCCCGCACAGAAGGACGCGATCAGCCACCGCGGAGCGGCGATCGCGGCGCTCCGCGAATGGCTGGAGGGCGCGCGGCGATGAGCCCCGCCCACGCGATCGCCCCCAAGCAGCGGGCGGCGGCACTCTCGGTGGCCTCCAACGCGACGCTGATCACCCTGAAGGTGATCGCGGGCATCGCGACGGGGTCGGTGGCGGTGCTGACGGAGGCGGCGCATTCGGGGATGGACCTGATCGCCTCGATCGTCGCCTTCGGCTCGGTGCGCAAGTCCGACGAGCCCGCCGACGCCGGCCACCCCTACGGCCACCAGAAGCTGGAGAACATGGCCGGGGCGATCGAGGGGACGCTGATCCTGTTCGGCGCCGCGATCATCACCTACGAGGCGCTGCTGCGACTGGTGCACGGCGGACGCGTGCACACGATCGGTGTCGGCATCGCCGTGATCGTCGTCTCGGCGGTGGTCAACATCGTCGTCTCGCGCATCATCGCTCGCCGGGCGCGCGAGACCGGGTCGGTCGCGCTCGAGGCCGACGCGACGCACCTCAGCGCCGACGTGGCCTCCTCGGTTGCGGTGCTGATCGGGCTCGTGCTGGTCGCCTTCACCCACGCCGAGTGGATCGACCCCGCGGTCGCGCTGCTCGTCGCGCTCGGCGTCGCCGTCGCCGGCACGCGAATCCTGCTGCGCTCGTCGCGGACGCTGGTCGACGAGGCCCTGCCGGAGGAGGAGCTCGAATGGATCCGCGAGACGATTCGCGAGCTGGGCGCCGAGCGCGGCGTCGTCAGCTTCCACAAGCTTCGCGCCCGCCAGGCGGGGAACCGCCGCTACGTCGACGTGCACCTGCAGTTCGCCGAGGGCACGACGCTCGAGGCTGCGCACGAGACCGCGCACGCGGTCACCAACGCGATCCGCGGCCGGCTCGAGGGCGCGGACATCCTCGTGCACGTCGAGCCGCGCGACCGCGTCGAGCCCGGGGCCGAGCTGCTCGAGCCGCGCGAGGGCGCGCACGGCGCCGCCGCGGGCTCGTCCTAGCGGGCCGCCCTCAGCCCTCGCGCAGGTAGGAGTCGCTGCCGTCCAGCCAGTCCTGGCGCGGGGGGCAGAAGACGTCCACGTCAAGCGTGCGCGCGAGCGCCAGCACGCTGTGGGGCAGCCACGAAGGGATCTGCAGGACCTCGCCGGCGCCGACGTCGATGACCTCCGGCTGCTCCTCGCCGAGCGTGAAGCGCAGCCGGCCCTCGAGCACGTAGGTCAGCTGCTCGTTTTCGTGTGAGTGCTTGGGCACGACCGCTCCCTCCTCCAGGTACAGCCGTGCCAGCATCATCCGATCGCCGGTGATCACCCGCCGCGCGAGCAGCGGCGTCAGCGTCTCCTTCGCCACCTCCGACCAGCGCGTCAGCTGCGCCCGGTCGGGGCTCATCGCGGCTCGAATCGGTTGCGCGCCGCTCTCACAGCAGGTTGATGGCCGCAGCAATCCCGACCACGAGGGCGAGGGCGGGGTAGCCGCGGTAATGCTCGAGCAGCATGGCGCCGGCGGTGATCAGGCAGGCGATGACGGTCAGAAGCCAGGCGAAACGGGAGAGCGACACACGTGTATCTTGGCTGTTTGCCAGGCGGCGCGCGGTGCGGCGCGCCCGAGCGCCACAACCATGAACCGCCACGAGCTGATCGATCGCGTCGCGCTGAGCGCGGAGCTGCCGCGACCCGCGGCGGCGCGGGCCGTCGATGCGACGCTCGAGGCGATCGAGGAGTCGCTGCGCCAGGGCGAGCCGGTGCTCCTGACCGGCTTCGGGCGCTTCCACGTCGCGCGCTACACCGGCCGCCGCGCCGTCAACCCGCGCACCGGCGAGCCGATCGAGGTCGCGACGACTCGGGTCGCGCGTTTCACACCGGGGCTGCGGCTGAAGCGGGCCGTGCGTTGAGCGCCTCGTTCGCGCAGCGCGTCAGCGACGCCGTCGCGCAGCGCCGCTCGCAGATCGTGCTCGGGCTCGATCCCGATCCCGCACAGCTCTGGCCGGCGGCCGCGAGCGCCGGCGCCGGGCCCGGCAACACGGCCGAGCGCGCGGCCCGCGCCGTGGTCGAGCACTGCCGACTGCTGATCGAGGCGGCCGGTCCGGCCTGCGTCGCCGTCAAGCCGCAGCTCGCCTGCTTCGAGCGCCTCGGGGCTCCGGGCTGGGGCGCGCTGGCGCAGGTGATCGCCCTCGCGCGAGCCGGCGGCCTGCTCGTGATCGCCGACGCCAAGCGCGGCGACTTCCCGCCGACCGCCGCGGCCTACGCGCAGGCCCTGGTGGGAACCACGCCGACGCTCGCCGGCGAGGTCTCAGGCCTCGGCGCCGACGCGTTCACGGCCAACCCGCTGCTCGGCGCCGACGCGCTCGCGCCGTTCGTCGCCACCGGCGCAGGCGTGTTCGTGCTCGTGCGCACCTCTAACCCGGGCGCGGCCGACGTTCAGGACCTCGAGCTGGCGGGTGGCGAGCGGGTCTGGGAGGCGCTCGCGCGGCTCGTGCACGAGCTCGGGACCCTTCAGCCGTGCGGCCTGTCCGACGTCGGCGCCGTGATGGGCGCGACATCGCCGCGCCACCTTCCCCGCGCCCGCGAGCTGATGCCCCACGCGATCTTCCTGCTGCCGGGCATCGGCGCCCAGGGCGGGCGCGCCGAGGATCTCGCCGCCGCCTTCGAGCCCGGGCGCGCCGGCGGCCTGCTCAGCGCCTCACGCTCGATCGCCGGCGCGCACGAATCCAGCGGCGGCGATCCGGGCGAAGCCGCCCGCGCCGAGGCCGAGCGCCTGCGCGAGATCGCCTGGGCGCTCGTCGGCTGACGGCGCTCGCGCGGTTGTCCGCGACCCGCGCGGCGCATCGGAGCCGCGCAGGAGTCAGGCCCTGGCGAGCAGGTCTGCCGCCGCCTGCGCGATCTCGACCTCGGCGAGCGTGCTGATGTTGCGCGCAGCATCGTTGAGGACGATCGAGAGCACGAACGCCTGGCCGTCGCTTCGGCGCAGGTACCAGGTGGTGCTCAGCACACCTGGCTCGGAGCCGCCCTTGTAGGCGACGTAGGGCCAGGTGGCGTGGTCGAAGGCGATGCCGGGGTTGATCGAAAGGATCTGGCGCAGCGGCGCAAGGTCCGGCCGGCTCCCCTCGTCCACCAGTGCGGCCATCGCGCGGGCCAGGTCGGCGGGGGAGGCGAACCACTCGATCTTGCTGATCTCCCGCGGCGTCGTCCAATGCGCGGCCTGCGCGAGCGTCGGCGTCAGGCGGTCGACCTGGGCGAGCAGGCGTGTGCGCTCCGCGCTGCCGGCGGACGCGAACTTGGTCGTGAGCGACGCGGGCGCCGCGAGCTTCAGCGCGAACAGCTCACGCGTGGTCAGGAACGGCACATCGAGCGCGGCGTGCTGGTTGCCGAGCGCCGCGAGCTGGGCCTCCACGGCGCCGCGGCCGAGCAGGCCGATCAGGTGGTCGGCGGCCGTGTTGTCGCTCAGCGAGATCATCTGCTGGGCGTAGTGAAGGAGCGTGAAGCGGGTGCCCGCCGGCTCCAGGCGCATGTTGCCGCTCGGCAGGCTCTTCCAGCTGTTTCGGATCGCCAGCTCGCTGGTCCACTGGAGCCGGCCGTGCGCCACGGCGTTCGCGAGCGCGCCGAGCACGTAGAGCTTGAACGCCGATCCGATCGCGCCGGGCGCCGTCGCGTTCAGCGCGTGAACCTCGCCGCCGCCGGCGTGGCCGGCGTAGAGCGAGGCCTGCGGGGCGAGGCGCTCGAGCGCGGCATCGACGCCGCTCCAGGTGGTGATCGCGCCGGCGATCGGCGTGAACAGCAGGCCCTCGATCAGGTTGGGCGAGACCGGGGCGACCGAGATCGTCGCGCGGAAGCGCACGCCCCCGGATCCCGTCAGCTCGGCCGCCAGCTCAAGGTCGCCCTCACGCGAGAACGCGCCGGCGATCGTGAGGTCCTGCCGCGCCAGCGGCGTCAGCGCCGCGACGAGTTGCGCGGGCGAGACCACCTTCAGGAAAGCGGGGGAGAAGTGCTTCGCGATCTCGGCGGCGCCCGGGTTCGAGCCACGGTTGAGCGCCGTGACCACCCATGCGAGCTGCCGGCTCGCCGCGCCCGAGCCGACCGGCACGAGCGCCGAGCCCTGCGACGAGCGCGTCGCGCTCTGCGACGAGGTCGAGTCGGAGGGCGTCGATGTCCCGCCGCAGCCGCTCAGCAGCGCGAGCGCGAGCAGTGATCCGGCAGCGACCGGGGTCGCGCGGGTCCGCGACAAGGCGTGCCTGAAGTGACGAGTGCGCATCGACCGCCGCAGTCTCGCAGCGCGACAGTTGCCGCGCCATTATCGCAGCGCGGCACGCGCTGCGATACTCGCCCGCGTGAGAGCGGACCACCTGCGCCGGCGGGCGGCGGCGCTCAGCGTGATCGCGCTCGCGGCGATCGCGATCGCGTTCGTACTCCGCGTGCCGGCCGCCCGCACGCAGGGCGTGCAGACGCAGGGCGCGCAGACGCAGGGCGCGCAGATCGTCCGCTTCACGATCGACAGCCCGCTGGTGCACCAGAAGATGCCGGTGACGGCCGTCGTGCCCGGCGGATCGAGCGCCGCGCCGCGCCCGCTGCTGGTGTTCCTGCACGGCAAGGGCGGCAACCAGAACTCGAGCCTCGCCCCGCAGCTGTTCGCGGCGCTCGCAAACCTCGGCGCGCGCGCCCCGGACGTGGTCTTCCCCTACGGCGGCGCGGACTCCTACTGGCATGACCGGGCGGATGGGGCGTGGGGGTCCTACGTCTATGACGAGGTGATCCCGCAGGCGATCAGCCGGCTGCACGCCGACGGCTCGCGCGTCGCGATCGGCGGGGTCTCGATGGGCGGCTTCGGGGCGCTCGACATAGCCCGCCTTCACCCCGGGCGCTTCTGCGCCGTCGGCGGCCACTCGGCGGCGCTCTGGGTCAGCGGCGGCGACAGCGCACCCGGCGCCTTCGACGATGCTCAGGACTTCGACCGCCACGACGTGATCGCCGCGGCCCGCTCCGGCGATCCCTACAGCGGGACGGCGGTGTGGCTGGACGTCGGCACGCTCGACCCCTTCCGCGCCGCCGACACGATCCTCGCCGGCGAGCTGCGCGCCGACGGCGCCGCCGTGCAGTTCCACATCTGGCCGGGCTCCCACGAGCTCGCCTACTGGGACAGCCATTGGGGCGACTATCTGCGCTTCTACGCCGCCGCGCTCGGGAGCTGCCAGCGCTCCTGAGCGCCGCTCAGCGCCCGACGCAGACCGCCAAGGTGTGACGCAGCGTGCGCGAGGGCGCCACGAGCCAGGCGACGTTGTCCGCTCCGCCCCGCGCCACGGTGGCGCCGAGCGCCCTCATGTTCTTCGCCACTTCGGGCTCGACCGCCGCCGCCTGGTGGCTACCCGAGTAGTAGGCGATCAGCGCGTCGCTCGTGTCCAGCTCGCCGTCGGTGGCGTCGGGGCCGCGCGGCGAAGCCAGGACCAATCCGCCGGTCACCGCCAGGCCGTGCCTCTCCAGGCATGCGCGTGCTTGCGCGATCCGTGCAGCGACGGGGCGCAGGAAGGCGGGGACGACGGCCGCGGCCAGCGCCACGCAGGCCCTGCTGGTCTCGATCGTCGCGGCCGTCAGCGGCCGGCCCCCGAAACGCAGCGGGCAGCGAAAGCGCCGCCCGTCGCCCAGCACGAACACGCAGCCGCCGGAGGTCGTCATGCCGACGCCGGAGGAGGTGACGCTGCAAGTCTCCAGCGTTGTCGCCAAAACGGAGGCGTGGCCGCCGCCCCCGCACGCGGCGGCACCGAGCGCGATCGCGCAGCAGGCCGCGGCGGCGCCGGGCCGGCGCACGCTCACGGAATGCGGATGTCGTGGACCGCCGCGGCGGCCGCGAGGTCCTCGGCGCTCGCCGACTCGCGATCGAGCTTCTCGACCATCGCCCAGTGGCTCCCGACCGGGCAGCGCTGGTAGCGGCGGTCGCCGAGGCGCACGCTCTTGAGTGAGGCGAGCGGGATCCAGATCGTCGTGAACAGATGGCCCGCGCTGCAGCGGACCGGGCACTCAAAACGCTTGAACATGCGAGTCAGCTTACTGCGCGCTAGGGCGGCTTTTCGCGTTGGCGCAGCCGTGGGTGCGCGAGCGGAATGCCGACGCTCCGTCGGTTGTCGCCGGTAGCCTTTCGCGGCCGATGGTTGCCCGACGAGCGATGCGCTGGGCCGCGCCGGTCGCGGCCGCGCTGGCGCTGGCGGGCTTCGCCGCCGACGCGGCGACGGGCGCGCTCGAGGGCCCGGCGCAGCTCTCGCAATTGCCGGCCGCCGCGATGCTGTTGATGCAGGAGGGGACGGGGGCGATCGTCTACTCGCGCAACGCCAACGCCGAGTTGGCGATCGCCAGCACGACGAAGCTGATGACCGCCTACGTCACGCTCCAGCACGAGCCGCTCGACGCCCGGCTGGTCGAGCAGCCCTACGCCGCGGGCGCGGACGAGTCGCTCGCGCCGGTGCCTGCCGGCACCGTGCTGAGCGTGCCCGACATGCTGCGCGCGATGCTCCTGCCGAGCGGCAACAACGTCGCCTATTCGCTGTCGATCGACGTCGGCGGGAGCGAGAGCAACTTCGTCGCGATGATGAACGCGGCGGCCGCCAGGTTGAGCCTCGGGCGCACCCACTACACGACGCCGATCGGCCTGGACACGCCGGGTGACAACTACTCGACGGCCGACGATCTGGCGCGCCTCGCGCGCGTGCTGATGCGAGACCCGCTGTTCCGCGAGATCGTCGATGAGCCCAGTGCGACGCTGGCCGACGGCATCGTCGTCACCAACCGCAACGACCTCCTCAGTGAGTACCCGTGGGTCGTCGGGATCAAGACCGGCAACACCGCCGACGCCGGCGAGTGCCTGGTCGGCGCGGCGCGGCTGAATGGCGTTCGGCTGATCAGCGTCGTGCTCGGCACGCCGAGCGAGGCGGCGCGGGACGCCGACACGCTGGCGCTCCTGCGCTACGGGCTCAGCCTCTACCGTGGCGCGGTCGTCTCGGTTGCCGGCAGGGCCTACGCGACGGTGGCGGTCGCCGGGAGCACCCGGCCCGCGCGCCTGCTCGCCCGGCGCTCGCTCACCCTGGTGGTGGCGCGCAGCGTCGATCTGCACGCTGCGCTCGAGGTCCCGACTGAGCTCGTCGGGCCGATCGCGGCGGGTGCGCTCGAGGGTTCGATCGTCGTCAGCGAGAACGGACGTGTGGTGGCGAAGGTGGCGCTCGTGACCGCCGCGGCGGTCCCCGCGGCCCTGCCCAGCCCGCTCACGGCCCATCGATCGCGGACGCCGGGGTGTAGCCTCCGCGTCATGCACGGACGCCGCATGCGGTGCGACCGGGGAACGGCGCGATGATCATCACCGTCACCCTGAACGCGGCAATCGACAAGTCGCTGTCGGTTCCGAGCTTCCGGCTCGGGCACCGTCACCGCACCGTCGAGCGCCGTGCGCTCGCCGGCGGCAAGGGCGTGAACGTCGCGCGGATGCTGAAGACGCTCGGCCAGCCGGTGATCGCGACCGGCTTCCAGGGCGGGCCGACGGGAACGCAGATCGTCGCGCAGCTCGGCGAGGAGTCGATCCTGCACGACTTCGTCCGCATCCGCGAGGAGTCGCGCACCAACACATCGGTGCTCGACCCGACGACCGGCGAGCAGACCGAGATCAACGAGCAGGGACCGCGGGTCGAGCCCGAGGAGGTCGAGCAGTTCCGCGAGAAGCTGCTGTACCTGGCGCGCGGAGCGGCGATCGTCGTCTTCGCCGGCTCGCTGCCGCGCGGTCTGGAGCCCGACTTCTACGCGCAGCTCGTGCGCGAGGTGCACAAGCTCGACGTGATGACCGTCGTCGACACCGACGGTGACGCCCTGCGGCTCGCCGTCCGCGCCGAGCCCGACGTCGTCTCGCCCAACGCGATCGAGGCCGAGGAGCTGGTCGGCCACGAGTTCAACGACGACGACGACCGCGCCGGGGCGGTGCGCGAGATCGTCTCGCTCGGTGCGCGCTCGGCGATCATGACCGTGCCCGACGGCTGCCTCGCCCAGGTCCTCGTCGAGGGCTCGCCGCGCGTCTACCGCGTGAGAGTGCCACAGCAGGAGTCCGTCGCCACGGTCGGCTCCGGGGACGCCTTTCTGGCCGGATACGTCGCCGCGCACTACCGCGGCTCGCCGGCCGCGGAGTGCCTGCGCTTCGGCGTCGCCTGCGGTGCGGAGTCGACGGGGCGCCTCGGCGCCGGGCTGATCGACGTGCATGAGGTCGACCGCCTGCTCGGAGAGGTCACCGCCGAGGAGGTCGTGAGCGCGGCCGGCGTCGGCTGACGCGTTTCAGGCCGAAAACTCCCGGACAACCCACCAGCCTCACCCGCCGACGAGCCCAGGTTGTATGCTCGACACAGGTGGTTGCCGCCGCCCACAGTACGGCTCGCGTACCGCCGTTCGTCCGCCTCGAGACCTAGGATCGTGCAATGGAAGTAGAGATCGGCCGTGGCAAGAAGGCGCGGCGTGCGTACGGCTTCGATGACATCGCAATAGTGCCCTCGCGCCGCACGCGCGACCCCGACGACATCGACATCAGCTGGAAGCTCGGCGACTACCGCTTCGAGCTGCCGCTGCTGGCCAGCGCGATGGACGGCGTCGTCTCGCCCGCCACCGCCGGTGTGATCGGGCGCCTGGGCGGGCTCGCCGTGCTCAACCTCGAGGGCATCTTCACGCGCTACGAGGACGCCGACGAGCAGCTCGAGCGGATCGCCACGCTCGGCAAGGACGAGGCGACCAGCGAGATGCAGGAGATCTACCGCGAGGGCGTGAAGGAGGAGCTGATCGCCCAGCGGATCCGCGAGATCAAGGCGGAGGGCGTCGTCTGCGCCGCCGCCCTCACGCCCCAGCGCGTGCTCCGCTATTACGAGATCGCGCTCGAGGCCGGCCTCGACATCCTCGTGATCCAGGGCACCGTCGTGTCGGGCGAGCACGTCTCGACGAGCAGCGAGCCGCTGAATCTGAAGGAGTTCATCCCCCAGCTCGACGTCCCCGTGATCGTCGGCGGCTGCGCCTCCTACCACACGGGTCTGCACCTGATGCGCACCGGCGCCGCCGGCGTGCTCGTCGGGGTCGGGCCGGGTGCGGCGTGCACGACGCGCGGCGTGCTCGGCATCGGCGTGCCGCAGGCGACGGCGATCGCCGACGTGGCGGATGCGCGCTCGACGCACATGAAGGAGACCGGCGACTACGCGATGGTGATCGCCGACGGCGGCATGCGCACCGGCGGCGACGTCTCCAAGGCGATCGCCTGCGGCGCCGACGCGGTGATGATCGGCTCGCCGCTCGCGCGCGCGTTCGAGGCGCCGGGGCGCGGCTACCACTGGGGCATGGCGACCTTCCATCCGACGTTGCCCCGCGGCGCCCGCGTCGCCACGCATCAGAACGCGACGCTGGAGGAGATCCTGATCGGCCCGGCGCACGAGAACGACGGCACGCTCAACCTGTTCGGCGGCCTGCGCACCTCGATGGCAACCTGCGGCTACAAGGACCTCGCGGAGTTCAACCGCGCGGAGCTGATGGTCGCGCCGGCGCTGCAGACGGAGGGCAAGCAGCTTCAACGCGACCAGGGCGTCGGGATGGGATCGAGCGGTAAGGGATCGGCGCTGGTAAATGCCTGAGCGCCGAGCGATGCCCGGCGCGTGAGCGACACCCTCGTCAGCACCGACAGCTCCGCGGGCGAGCAGGTCGCGGGCAGCCCCCGAGGCGAGGGCATGCGGGCGGGCGACGAGGTGCTGGTGATCGATTTCGGTGGTCAGTACTCGCAGCTGATCGCTCGCCGCGTGCGCGAATGCGGCGTCTTCTCCGAGCTGCTCGCGTCAGACGTGTCCGCGCAGGAGGTGGCGCGGCGCGCGCCCAAGGGGCTGATCCTCTCCGGGGGCCCGGCATCGGTCTATGCCGACGGCGCGCCGGCGCTCGATCCGGCGCTGCTGGATCTGGGCGTGCCGGTGCTCGGCATCTGTTACGGCATGCAACTGCTCGCGCACTCACTCGGCGGGCTCGTCGAGCGCGCGCAGGTCGGCGAGTTCGGGCGCTCCGAGCTGACCGTGCGAACGGAGGGGCGGCTGCTGCGCGGCCTTCCCCACGAGCAGGCGTGCTGGATGTCCCACCGCGACACCGTCCGGCGCGCGCCCGAGGGCTTCACCGAGCTGGCCTCCTCGACCGCCTCGCCGGTGGCGGCGTTCGAGTCGCCGGAGCGCGGGATCTACGCGATCCAGTTTCACCCGGAGGTCGCACACACGCCGTTCGGCCAGCAGATCCTGATGACCTTCCTGCAGGACATCTGCGGCGCCGATCGCAGCTGGAGCCCGGCCTCGATCGTCGACGAGCAGATCGCGCGGATCCGCGCCCAGGTCGGTGACGGCCGGGCGATCTGCGGGCTCTCTGGCGGCGTCGACTCCTCGGTCGCGGCGCTGCTCGTGCACCGCGCGATCGGCGACCAGCTGACCTGCGTGTTCGTCGACCACGGGCTGATGCGCAAGGGCGAGGGCGAGCAGGTCGTCGCGGCCTTCCGCGACACCTTCAAGGTGCCGCTGGTCGCGGTTGACGCGGAGGAGCGCTTCCTCGCCCGGCTGGCCGGCGTCAGCGACCCGGAATCCAAGCGCAAGCTGATCGGCGCGGAGTTCATTCGCGTCTTCGAGGAGGAGGCTGCGAAGCTGGCCGGAGCGCGCTTCCTCGTCCAGGGCACGCTGTATTCGGACGTGATCGAGTCAGGCGGGCGCCGCGGGTCGGCAACGATCAAGTCCCACCACAACGTCGGCGGGCTGCCCGAGGATCTGAGCTTCGAGCTGGTCGAGCCGCTGCGGATGCTGTTCAAGGACGAGGTGCGCGCCGTCGGCGCGCAGCTCGGACTGCCCGAGCGCCTGGTCTGGCGCCAGCCCTTCCCGGGGCCGGGACTCGCGATCCGCATCGTCGGCGGCGAGGCGACCAAGGCGCGCCTGGACCTGCTGCGCGACGCCGACCACATCCTCCAGGACGAGATCCGCCGAGCAGGCCTCTACCGCGAGCTCTGGCAGTCCTTCTGCGTGCTGCCCGACATCCGTACCGTCGGCGTGCAGGGCGACGAGCGGACCTACGGCAGCGTGATCGTGATCCGCGCCGTCACCTCCGATGACGCGATGACCGCCGACTGGGCGCGCCTGCCCTACGACCTGCTCGAGCAGATCGCCTCACGGATGATGGGCGAGCTGCACGACGTCAACCGCGTCGTGCTGGACATCACGAGCAAGCCGCCGGGCACGATTGAGTGGGAATGAAAAGGTTGCCCCTGCGGGGCGACCTTTTCATTGGCGTTGAGATTGCTGGTGGTATGCGGGCGCGTGGTGGCTTGGCGGGCGGACCCCGGGAGCGGCGGTGGGCTATGATCTTGCGCTGGCCGCGCTGGTGCGTGGCCGATTTTTTGTGCGCATGAAGACCTTTGTCGCCAAGCCGTCGGACCGCCAGCGGGACTGGTACGTCGTCGACGCCCAGGGCAAGACGCTCGGGCGGCTGGCGACGCAGATCGCGGATGTGCTGCGCGGCAAGCGCAAGCCGACGTATACGCCACACATCGACACCGGCGACTTCGTGATCGTGGTCAACGCTGAGAAGATCGCGGTGACCGGGAACAAGCGGGCCGACAAGCTCTATCACCGCCACTCCGGCTACCCGGGCGGCCTGCGCACGCGGACCTTCGAGCAGATGATCACGCGCCGACCCGAAGAGGTGATCCGGATCGCGGTCAAGGGCATGATGCCCCGCAACCGCCTGGCCCGCAAGCAGCTGACGAAGCTGAAGGTCTACGCCGGGCCCGAGCATCCGCACGTCGCGCAGCGTCCCGCCGAGATGGAGTTGCGAGCCTGATGGCCGACGAACCTGACACGCCCGTGGAGGGAGTGGACGAAGTCCCGCTGCCGGAGGGCGAGAGCCCGGAGGCCATCATCTCCGGCACCGTGGAGGAGCCGACGCCCGGCCTGGTCGAGGTCGAGGTCGAGTACGTGGAGGAGCGTGCGCCGCGCGAGAAGCCCGCGGTGCCCGGCGCCGACCTCGAGGTGGACATCGTGCCCGAGGGCGTCGACCCGCTCGCCGGCGCGAACATCGACCCCTACGCCGAGTACGACCAGGACGACGCGCCGGCGGAGGAGGAGCTCGAGGAGGACGTGGTCGTCGCGGCGCCGATCGAGGCGGTCGCGATCGACCTCGCGGCCGGCGCCCGCTACAGCGCGACCGGCAAGCGCAAGAGTGCGATCGCGCGGGTGACGCTGCGGCCGGGGACCGGCACCTATTCGATCAACGGCCGTGCGCTCGCCGAGTACTTCCCGCGCGACACGCTCCAGCGCAACATCCGCCAGCCTCTGGAGACGGTCGGCTACGAGGAGAAGATGGACGTCGTCGCCCGCATGCACGGCGGTGGCGTCTCCTCGCAGGCCGGCGCTCTGCGCCACGGCATCTCGCGCGCGCTGCTCGAGGCCGATCCCAATCTTCGCGGTGAGTTGAAGCGGCGCGGCTTCCTGACGCGCGACGCGCGCGCCAAGGAGCGCAAGAAGGCCGGCCTGAAGAAGGCGCGCAAGCGGCCGCAGTTCTCGAAGCGCTAGTCCACTAGGTTCGCCGACCGCGCTCCGGCGCATACTTCCGCGGAAGGTCTGATGGGTCGAAGGCTCTTTGGAACCGATGGCGTCCGCGGTGTCGCGGGCGTGGAGATCACCGCCCAGCTCGCGCTCGCGCTGGGGCGCGCCGTCGTGCTGCACAGCGGGCTGGGGCGCCCGCGGGCGCTCGTGATCCGCGACACGCGCCAGTCCGGCGAGATGCTGGAGGCGGCGCTGGCAGCCGGGCTCTCCTCGGCCGGCGCCGAGGTGACCCTCGGGGGCGTGCTGCCGACACCGGCTGCGCCGCTGCTGATCGCGCGCCACGGCTTCGATCTGGCGGCCGTGATCTCCGCCTCACACAACCCCTACGCCGACAACGGGATCAAGTTCTTCGGCCGCGACGGCTTCAAGCTGACCGACGAGACCGAGCAGGAGATCGAGCTGCATATCGCCGAGGACGCCGGCGGCGGCGGCCCCGCGATCGGGCCCATCCACACGCTGGCGGGGACCGCCGAGAGCTACCTGGCGGAGCTGCATCGGCGCTTCAAGGACCTGTCGCTGGAGGGCCTCGACGTCGTCCTTGACTGCGCCAACGGCGCCACCTTCGAGGTCGCGCCGGAGATCTTCGCCCGTCTGGGCGCCCACGTGAGCACGCTCGCAACAACGCCCGACGGGCGCAACATCAACGCCGGCTGCGGCTCGACGCACATCGAGGGCCTCGTCGCGGCGGTGCGTGACGGCGGACACGATGTCGGCTTCGCCTTCGACGGCGACGGTGACCGCATGCTGGCGGTCGACCGCCGGGGGACGGTCGTCGACGGCGACGAGCTGCTGGCGCTCGCGGCGATCCACCTGCGCGATTGCGGCCGGCTCGCCGGGGGTGGGGTGGCGGTGACGGTGATGACGAACTTCGGCTTTCACACCGCGATGGCCGACGCGGGGATCGAGGTCGCGACCACCGCGGTCGGCGACCGCTACGTGCTCGAGGCGCTGCGCGAGCGCGGCTGGAGCCTTGGCGGCGAGCAGTCGGGGCACATCATCGAACTGGGCTTCGCCCCGTCAGGGGACGGCATCGCATCGGCGCTGCTGGTGCTCGAGGCGCTCGACGGCGGCGATCTCGCCGGCCGGGCGGCGATGTCGAAGCTGCCGCAGCGGCTGATCAACGTGCGCGTTCGCGACCGCCGCGCTCTGGCGGAGGCGACCGCGGTCAGCGAGGCGGTCGCGCGCGAGTCGGCGGAGCTGGACGGCCGCGGCCGCGTGCTCGTGCGCTCGAGCGGCACCGAGCCGCTGGTGCGGGTGATGGTCGAGGCGCCGAGCGTCGAGGAGACGGACGCCGTCTGCGCACGGCTCGTTGCGGTCGTCGAGGAGCTGTTGGGGTAGTCTCGCGGTATGTGCGGGATCGTCGGATACGTCGGTTCGCGCCCGGCGCAGGAGATCATTCTCGGCGGGCTGCGCAAGCTCGAATACCGCGGCTACGACAGCGCCGGCATGTCGCTGCTGGCCGATGGGGAGATCCAGTCGGTCCGCGCCGTCGGGAACCTCGACCGGCTCGAGGCGGCGCTGGCCGGTCGGCCGGTCGCCGCGGGCGTGCCGTTCACGCGTCCGGCCACGATCGGCATCGGCCACACGCGCTGGGCGACCCACGGCGCTGTCAACGAGCAGAACGCGCATCCGCTGGTCGACGGCGCGAGCCGGATCCACGTCGTCGTCAACGGGATCGTCGGCAACTACATGGCGCTCAAGGACCGCCTGCTCGCGGAGGGGACGGTATTCGCGACGCAGACCGACGCCGAGGTCATCGCGCACCTGATCGCCGGCAGCTACCACGACGACCTCGCGCGCGCCGTGATCGACACGCTCCCCCAGCTGGAGGGCTACTTCGCGTTCGTCGCGATGGTGCTCGATGAGCCCGATGTGCTGGTCGGCGCGCGGCGCGAATGCCCGCTGGTCGTCGGGCGCGGCGACGGGGAGTCCTTCATCGCCTCCGCGGTGCCGGCCTTCCTCTCGCACACCAACCACGTCCAGTACGTCGAGAACGGCGAGATCGTGATCCTCGGCGCCGACAGCGTCGAGATCTGCGACGCCGCGGGCGTGCCGCGCGAGCGCGCGATCACGACGCTCGAGTGGGACGAGGAGACCGCCGAGAAGGGCGGCTACGACACCTTCATGCGCAAGGAGATCGACGAGCAGCCGCAGGCGCTCGCCGAGACGATCGCCGATCGCACCGCGCGCGGCGACGGCGTCGACCTGCAGGAGCCGGGCGCATTCGACGAGGACATCCTGCGCGGCATCGAACGGGTCGCATTCGTCAGCTGCGGGACCTCCTACCACGCCGGGATGCTCGGCCGCTACGCGCTCGAGGAATGGGCGCGGATCGCCACCGAGGTGGACGTGGCGTCGGAGTACCGCTACCGCAACCCGATCCTCGGCCCGACCGACCTCGTGGTCGGAATCTCGCAGTCCGGCGAGACCGCCGACACGCTCGCGGCGATGCGCCTCGCGCGCGAGCGCGGCGCGCGCGTGCTCGCGCTCACCAACACGATGGGCTCGCAGGCCACGCGCGACTCAGACGCCGTGCTGTTCACCCGCGCCGGCCTCGAGATCGGGGTCGCGGCGACCAAGACCTTCGTCTGCCAGATTGGCGCCGTATACCTGCTCGCGCTGCGCCTCGCGGAGCTGCGCGGCACGCTGCCGGCGGCCCGCATCGCCGAGCTGACGGCGGAGCTGCGGCGGCTGCCGACGCTGCTCGAGGAGCTCCTGGAACGGGTCGGTCCCGCCGTCGAGGCGGTCGCCGAGTCCTGCTGGGACGCCGACTTCTTCCTCTACATCGGGCGCCAGGCCGGGCTGCCGATCGCGCTCGAGGGAGCGCTGAAGCTGAAGGAGATCGCCTACATCTCGACCGATGCCTACGCCTCCGGCGAGATGAAGCACGGGCCGATCGCGATGCTCGACGCGCGCACGCCGGTGGTCTGCGTCGCGACCGCCTCGCCCGTGCTCGGACGGATCCTGGATAACGTCGAGACGGTCCGCGCCCGCGGAGCGAAGGTGCTCGCGATCACCAGCGACGGCGACGAGGAGGTCGCGCGCCACGTGGAGTGGACGATCCCCGTGCCCGCGACCGACCCGCTGCTCTCGCCGCTGCTGGCCGTGATCCCGCTGCAGCTTCTGGCCTACACGATCGCCCGCCGGCGCGGCCTCAACGTCGACCAGCCGCGCAACCTGGCCAAGACGGTCACCGTCGAGTGACGGGGCGACCGGACGCTCGCGGCCGCGCCGCTGCGCGTGAGCGCGGCCAAGGTGGTTTCGATCACGGCGCCGGCGACGCGTGCGATCGCGGCGTTGGCCGTGCGTTGCGCGGCGGGGCGCGCGACGCGGCGCGCGACGCGGTGCGGCGCGGGGCGCGCGATGCGGTGCGGTGCGCGGCGCGCGGTGCGGTGTGGTGCGGGGCACGCGGCGGCGCGCCGGCGGAGGGCCGCTGGCGCGGCTGAGCGTCGGGTAGCCTCGTGAGCGTGGCTTGCAGTGGAATCGGGCTGGACCTGCTGGAGATCGAGCGGATGGAGCGCGCGCTTGCGCGCCGCCCCGGGCTCGCGCAGCGCCTCTTTCGCCCCGGCGAGCTGGCCTACGCCTCCGCGCGCGGTCGCTCGGCACAGCATCTGGCAGCGCGCTTCTGCGCCAAGGAGGCCGTCTCCAAGGCGCTCGGCATGGCGGTCTTCGCTCCGCGCGACATCGAGGTGACCGGCGGCGGCGAGGCCGTTGGACTGGCCCTGCACGGAGCGGCCCGTGCACGCGCCGCGGAGCTCGGGGTCGAGGTGCTCGTTTCGCTGACCCACACACGCGGGATGGCGGCGGCCGTGGCGGTGCTGCGGTGAGCGCGCGCGACTGGCTGGCGCCGCTCTATGACGCTGTGCAGATGCGCGCGATCGACAGCTGGGCGATCCAGAGCGCCGGCGTCCCCTCGCTTGAGCTGATGGAGCACGCGGGCGAGGGGCTCGCCGGGATGGCCTCGGCGATGGCGCCCGAGGGGCGGATCGTGGTGCTCGCCGGCAAGGGCAACAACGGCGGCGACGGTCTGGTCGCGGCCCGGCTGCTTGCGGCCGAGGGCCGCGACGTGGACCTGCTGCTGGCCGGGGGGCCGGCTGAGTTCTCCGGCGACGCCGCGACGATGCTCGAGCGGCTGGGGGAAGCGCGGCCACGCGAGTTCGGTGCGGCCGAGGACGGTGGGGCGATCGCGGAGGATGCGACGCTCGTGATCGACGCTCTGCTCGGGACCGGTGCGAGCGGGGCGCCGCGCGGGGCGGTCGCGGCTGCGATCGAGGCGATCCTGCGCAGCGGCGTCGCGGTGCTGGCGGCGGACGTGCCGAGCGGCGTCGATGCCTCCAGCGGCGAGACCGCCGGCGTCGCCGTCGTTGCCGCCGCGACGGCGACCTTCCACGCAGCCAAGCCGGGCCTGTGGATCGAGCCCGGGCGCGGCTGCGCGGGGCGCGTCAGCGTGCTCGACATCGGCATCCCCGACGGGGCGCCGGTGGCGGCCGACATCGGCCTGATCCACGACGAGCTGCTCGGGCTGATACCGCGGCGCGGCGCGCATTCGACCAAGTTCACGAGCGGCCGGGTGCTGGTGGCCGGCGGCTCGCCGGGGCTGACCGGCGCACCCTGTCTCGCGGCGCTCGCGGCGGCGCGCGCGGGCGCCGGTTATGTGACGGTCTGCGTCCCCGCCTCGCTGACGCTCGTCTTCGAGACGCGGCTGCTCGAGACGATGACGATCGCCCTGCGAGACGAGCACGGCGAGCACTCCTCTGCCGGGGTGGCGGCGCTGGCGGCTGCGGCTGGAGCGCGCGGCGGGGCGCTGGTGCTCGGGCCAGGACTCGGCCGCTCCGAGGGCGCCGCGGCCTTCGCGCGCGCGGCGCTCGAGGCCGTCTCCGTCCCTGTAGTGCTCGACGCCGACGGCCTGAACGCCTTCGCCGGAGAAATCGAGTCCCTGGGCGGGCGCGCCGCGATTCTGACGCCCCACGAGGGCGAGCTCGCCCGCCTGCTCGCCATCGAGTCTTCGGAGGTGGCGGCCTCACGCCTGCGCTGCGCACGTGAGGCCGCCTCACGCAGCGGCTGCGTGGTCGTGCTGAAGGGCGATGACACGCTGGTGGCCGCGCCCGACGGCAGGGTCGCCGTCAGCCCCGGTGCCACACCGGCGCTCGCGACCGCCGGCACCGGCGACGTCCTCTCCGGCGTCCTCGGGGCCCTGCTTGCGAAGGGCCTCGAGCCGTTCACCGCGGCCTGCGCCGGCGTGCGGGTGCACGCGCTTGCGGGCGTCCATGCGGCGGTCCGCCACGGCGGCGAGGGCGTCATCGCCTCGGATGTCATCGAGTCCCTCGCGGCGGTGCGCGGATAGTGGCCGACGGCGGCGAAGCGCAGAGCGGCGTGCGCGCGATCGCCAGCATCAACCTCGCCGCGATCGAGCGAAACAGCGCGCGTCTCGCCCGCGCGAGCCCGCTGCTCTGCGCGGTCGTGAAGGCCAACGCCTACGGCCACGGCGCGATCGAGTGCTCGCAGGCGGCGCTCGCCGGCGGCGCGTCGTGGCTGGCGGTCGCCGCGGCCGCCGAGGCGCGCGAGCTGCGCGACGCCGGGATCAGCGCGCGGATCCTCGTGATGGGAGCGCTCACGCGCCGCGAGCTGGAGCTGGCGGTCGGCGCCGACGCCGACGTCGTCGCCTGGAGTGAGGAGCTTCTGGATTGGCTAGAGGCGGTCGGCGGCGGGCGGGTGCACATCAAGCTCGACAGTGGGATGGGCCGCCTGGGCACCCGCGACGGAGCGCTCGCGCAGGCGCTGGCGGTTCGCGCGGCGGCGAGCCCGGCGCTGGTGCTGGCCGGCGCGATGACGCACCTCGCGACCGCCGAGGAGCCCGACCAGGCTTTCATGGAGGCGCAGCTTGAGCGCTTCTCCGCCTGGGTTGGGCCGCTGCGCGAACGCCATCCCGGGCTGATCGTGCACGCTGAGAACAGCGCCGCGCTGCTCGGCGCCGGCCGTGCCCGCTTTGACATGGCGCGCTGCGGCGGCGCCGTGTACGGGCTGGATCCCTACAACGTCGACCCCGCCGACTGGGATCTCGAGCCGGCGCTCGAGCTGCGCTCCTGGGTCGCGGCGCTCAAGCGCTGCGAGCCCGGCGAGAGCGCCGGCTACGGCCGGCGCTTCGTGGCGGAGCGCTCGACCGAGCTGGCGGTCGTCCCGATCGGCTACGGCGACGGGCTGCGGCGCGTTCTCTCAAACAACGCCGAGGTGCTGATCGGTGGACGCCGGCGCGCGCTCGTCGGCACCGTCAGCATGGACAACGTGACCGTCGAGGTGGGCCTTGAAAGCGGCGTCGCCGTGGGGGATCCGGTGATCCTGCTGGGCGCCGACGGCGATGAGCGGATCGGCGCCGAGGAGATCGCGGCGCGCCAGGGGACGATCAACTACGAGATCAGCTGCGCCGTCAGCCCGCGCGTCCCGCGCGACTACCACCGCGACGGCGTTCACCGATGACGGGCCGCGCGAGCGCGCTGGAGCTCGCGCGCCAGGTGCTGGGCGAGCACCGGTGCTGGGTCGTCGGCGGCGCCGTGCGCGATGAGCTGCTCGGCGCCGCGCCCAGCACCGATCTGGATCTCGTGATCGCGGGGGACGTCGCGACGGCCGCTCGCGCGCTGGCGCGTGCCGCCGGCGCGAAGGCGTTCTCGCTCTCGGACGATTTCGGCGCCTGGCGCGTCGTCGCGCGAGCACGCGGCTGGCAGGCCGATCTCAATCCGCTGCGCGGCGAGTCGCTCACCGCCGACCTGCTGCTGCGTGACTTCACGATCAACGCGATCGCCCGCCCGCTGGCCGGCGGCGAGCTGATCGATCCGCTCGGCGGGGCACGGGACCTGGCCGCCAGACGGCTGCGGATCGTCGCTCCGACCTCGCTCAGCGACGACCCGCTGCGCGCGCTGCGTTTGGTCCGCCTCGCCTGTGAGCTCGGGCTCGAGGCCGACCCGCAAGCCCGGGAGGCCGCGCGCGCGGCTGCGCCGGGTCTCGCGGGGATCTCCAGCGAGCGCGTGTACGCCGAGCTGCGCCGGGTGATCGCGACCGATCGCGCGGCGGCCGGGATGCGGCTCGCGCTCGAGCTCGGGCTGTGCGCCGTCGTGCTGCCTGAGCTCGAGCAGCTGCGCGGCGTTCGCCAGAGCCGCTACCACCATCTCGACGTGCTCGAGCACACCCTCGAGGTGCTCGAGAGCGCCGTGACGCTGGAGCGTTCGCCGGAGACCTCGCTCGGCGACGAGCACGCTGCGGCCGTGCGCCGGCTGCTGGAGCGCCCGCTCGCCGACGAGCTGACACGCGGCGAGGCGCTTCGCTTCGCTGCGCTGCTGCACGATGTCGCCAAGCCCCACACGCGCACCGTGGCTCCCGACGGGCGGGTCGGCTTTCCCGGTCACGACCGCCTGGGCGCGGAGATCGCGCGGGGGATGCTCACGCGCCTGCGAGCGGCCGAGCGGATCCGCGCGCACGTCGCCGCGCTGACCCTCAACCACCTGCGGCTCGGCTTCCTCGTGGCCCGCGCGCCGCTGAGCCGGCGCGAGCTGTACCGCTATCTCGATGCGTGCGACCCGGTCTGGGCCGACGTCACGCTGCTGTCGGTGGCCGATCGCCTCGCCACACGGGGCGATCGCGCGCAGGAGGCGATCGAGCGCCACCTGGCACTCGCGCGTTCGGTCATCGGCGAGGCGCTTGAGTGGCAGGCGCACGCGCGCCCGGCGGCGCTGGTGCGCGGCGATCAGCTGGCCGGCGCGCTGGGCATCGCGCCGGGGCCGCTGCTCGGCGAGTTGCTCGCGGCGATCGCAGAGGAGGCGTTCGCGGGCGAGCTGCACACGCCGGAGGACGCGATCGCCTTCGCCGCGGCGCGGATTGCGTAGGCTTCGGCTCGTGGGGGACTGCATCTTCTGCCTGATCGTCGCCGGGGAGCTGCCGGCCACCGTGATCGCCTCCGAGCCGCGCGTGCTGGCGCTGATGGACATCAACCCGGCGACGCGCGGGCACGCGCTCGTGATCCCCCGCGCGCACTCACAGGACATTCACGACATCGGCGCCGAGGACCTCGCGGCGTGCATCGCGCTGGCGCAGCAGGTCGCCGGACACGCCAGGCAACGACTGGGCGCCGATGGCGTGAACCTGCTGCACTCGGCTGGGCGCGCCGCCTGGCAGACGGTCTTCCACTTTCACATCCACGTGATCCCCCGCTACGCCGGCGACCCGCTGAGGCTGCCGTGGGTGCCGGCGCCCGGCGACCCCGGCGAGATTGCGGCCGCGGCCGCCGACCTGACGGGCGCTGCGTAGGGCGCCGTGCCGCACCGTTGACCCCTCCGGGCGGACGCCACGCGGCGCCCGCCGCCGCGACCGACGCGCTGCAAGTTTTTTCCTACTGCGCTACCGACCTGGCGACTTGGTGTTCAATAGGTCGATGAAGATCAAGCTTGTAGGGATTATCACGATCATTGTGATGCTCGCAATCCCCGCCCTGGCCACCGGCACGCTGACCGAGATCGGCGCCGTCGGCTTCGGCGTCGGCGCGACCTCCCAGACCGGCCCGACGGGCAAGACGGGCAAGTCGGGGACGACCGGCAAGGGCAGCACGAGCGGCAAGGGCAGCACCACCGGCAAGGGCAGCACGAGCGGCAAGGGCAGCACCACCAGCAAGGGCAGCACCACCAGCAAGGGCAGCACCACCAGCAAGGGCAGCACCAGCAAGACCGGCTCGACCGGCGCGAGCGGCACGACTGGCACGACCGGCACCACGGGCACGACCGGCGGCGCCACCACGACGACCTCGAGCACGGTTACCGGACCGCTCGCGGCCTGCCCTGGAGCGCCCTGCGAGGTCGTCAGCGAGACGACCGGGATGCAGGTCAAGGTCGGCAGCACCGACGCGCCGCTGACGATCCCGCGCAATGGCACGATCGTCGCCTGGACGATCCGCCTGAGCCTCCCCACGGCCGGCCAGATCGCCTTCTTCGACCGCAACGAGGGTGGGCCGGCGGAGGCCGGGATCGCGATCATCAAGCAGACCAAGGGCCTCGACTACCAGCTCGTCGCCCAGAGCCCGCTGATCCAGCTGCAACCGTATTTCGGCGAGACGGCCCAGTTCCCGCTCGCGACGACGATCCCGGTCCAGAAGGGCGAGCGCGTCGCGCTGACCGTCCCAACCTGGGCGCCGGCGCTCGCGATCAAGCTCGGCGACACCACCTCCTGGCGGGCCAGCCGCCCGGCGAAGTCGTGTACGAGCACCACCGAGGCCTCCACGCAGACATCGCAGACGACGGCGGGCTCGACGATCGAATACGCCTGTCTCTACCAGACCGCCCGCCTGCTCTACACGGCAACGCTGGTCTCGACGCCCTGAACGCACACCGGGGCCCCTGCTGGCGCGGTTGCCGCCCGCCGTTCAGTGGCCCGGGGCGTTGCCCGGGGCTGGGGCGAAAGCACCAGCCGCACGCTCTGTAGCGCCGATCAGGTCGAGCCGCTCGGAGCGATCACGCCGCCCGAGCTCGTGGTTCCGGCGGCGCTTGTGGTGCCCGCGGAGCTGGTCGCGCCCGCGCCGCTCGTCGTACCGGTGCCGCTGGTCGCGCCGGTCGCGGTGCCACCGTCCGTGGCGCCGACAGCAGAGGTGCCCGTGTCAGACGTGCTGGCCGTGCCAGTGGTCGGCGTTGTCGAGCCAACCGTGGAGCTGACCGATGAGGCGCCCGTGGTCCCCGTCCCGGCGTTCCCCGAGGATGAGGATGAGTCGGGGGCATTGTCGAGCGCGCTGTCGGTCAGCGTGGGGGTCAGCGCCGGCAGGCTTGCCGGGACGCTGTCGGTCACCGTCGAGCCGCCGCAGGCGCCGAGGGCCACAGCGCTCGCGGCGGCGCCGAGCAGCGCAAGTGATCGCTTGGCGCGCGTCACCGCTCAGCCTCCGAGCGGCCCCATACGACGCCCGCAGGTCGGGCAGTCGTTGAGGTCGCGCTGGGCGAGTTGCTCGCACCAGGGGCAGAAGCGGAGGTTTTCGACGGCCCAGGGAAGCTTCGATTGCGAGGGCGCGAGCGGCAGCAGCTTGCCGACGGCCTCGAGGCGCTCACCGGTCTCGCGGTCGGTGTAGATTCGATCCGGGTCGGCCTCGACGATCAGCTCGCGGCCGGTCGACGGGGTGCGCATGCGGTAGCGGTCGTGCTCGCTCATCTGGGGCGGATCCTACCGACCCGAGCGGGCTCGCACCGGCGCCGCGGGCTCGGATAGAGTTCGCGCCGCGATGGCGGAACGCACGTCCGGAGGAAGGAAGCTGGCTGCTGTGGCCGCCGTCGCGGTCCTCGCGATGGCGCTCGGAGGCTGCGCGCTGAAGGGCGGCCAGAACGTCTCACTGGTCGAGGGAAAGACGCTGTTCATCAAGAACTGCGCCCAATGCCACACGCTCGCCCGGGCGAACGCCAAGGGCGTGATCGGCCCCAACCTCGACGACGCGTTTCTCGCAAGCCTGCAGGCCGGCGAAGGCCGCAACATCATCGAGGGCATAGTCGAGCAGCAGATCGAATACCCGAGCTCGGCCGGGCGCATGCCGAAGCTGCCGCTGAGCACCCGTCAGGCGGCCGACATCGCCTCATACGTCTCCTACGCGGCCGCGCGGCCGGGTCAGGACAGCGGCCTGCTCGCCTCAGTCGGCAGCTCCAAGGTCGGGCCGCCCGCGGTCGAGAAGGATGGCAAGCTGGCGATCTCCGCGAACCCCTCGGGGCAGCTGCTCTACACCGTCAAGGCGGCCACCGCGACCGCCGGCCCGATCACGATCTCGATGACGAACATGTCCGGCATCGATCACAACCTCGCGATCCAACAGGGCACGAGCGCCAACGGCGCCGTGCTCGCCGCCACGCCGATCACCTCGAGCGGTACCCATTCGATCACGCTGAACCTCAAACCCGGCACCTACACCTTCTTCTGCCAGGTCCCCGGCCACCGCGCCGCCGGGATGTTCGGGACGCTGACCGTCAAGTGAAGGGTGCTCGGCGGCGCTGACGCGCCCGCCCGCGCGCCGACACGCGCCGACACGCTGGCGGTCCCCAGGGATGTGCGGGCGTGCGCCGCCTACAGCGCGCGCACGATCACGATGATCGCGATGATCGCGCCAAACACCGCGATCACCCACAGCAGGAAGCGAAACGCCTCCCCCTCGCTGCGCAGCGGGTTGATCACGCGACGCCCCCTCCAGCCCCACCATGCCGGCACGCGGCGCCGACGCCCAAGGGCCGCCCCACAAGCACCCACGAGCAGCGCGGCAAATGAGTCACGCGACCGCCGCCCACCCAACCATGCAGGCGCGCAGCGGGGGCGGCCAAAGGCCGCCCCCGCGAGCACCCTTAGAGCACATAAACGGTCGTGAACACGACGATCCACATGACGTCGACGAAGTGCCAGTAGATTCCGGGGACATTCAGGCCCTTGTGCTCCTCTGGGGTGTAGTGGCCGCGGAAGGACCGGATCGTGACGATCGACAGCAGGATCAGGCCGATGCAGACGTGGGCGCCGTGGAGGCCCGTCAGGCCGTAGAAGATCGTCGCCTGGGCGCTGTCGCGCGGGGCGAAGCCGAGGTGCACGTACTCGTTGATCTGGATGAACAGGAAGGTCGCGCCGAGCAGGAAGGTGCTGAGGATGCCGGCGCGCAGCCCGAAGCGGTTGCCGCGCTTGATCGAGGTCTCCGCCCAGTGCAGCGTGAAGGACGAGGAGATCAGGATCGCTGTGTTGAAGCCCGCGACCGCCACGGGGATCGTCGTGCCGGGCGCCGGCCAGGGGTCGCCCTGCGCGACCCTGATGAAGAAGTAGGCCGTGAAGAAGGCCCCGAAGATCATGATCTCCGAGATGATGAAAAGCAGCATCCCGAGCGTCGGCGCATCCACGCGCGAGGAGCGGTTGGCCGCAATCGGGCCGTGATGCTCTTCGGCTCCCCCGTGGGCGGGGTCGTGGGCTCCGTGGGCGACGCTCGCGGCTTCCATGCTCGCTCCGCTCAGCTCGCGCTCACGGTATCGCCGGCACCGGCGACGACGTGCTCGACCGGGCAGACCGCGTAGCGGCGCACCCGCTCGATCAGGTCGCCGCGCAGCCAGCCGGACTTCGTCTCGGGCAGCGTCGAGATCACCACGCGACTGACGCGGAAGAACTGCAGCGCGTTCATCGTCGCCGTGAACGGGTCCGGATCGCCGACCAGACCGGCGACGACCAGGCCCCTCTCCCGCAGCCGGGCGAGGACCTCCGCCAGGTGCTCCTGGGCGGCGGCGGCGGCGCGACCATCGGTGCCGAGCGCCGGCACCACCACGATGAAGAGGTGCTCCTCGGCGCCCTCGGCGTGCGCCAACTCGATCAGGTGCTCGGTCAGCTCGGCGCTCGAGGCCGTGCGGTTGGCGACGACGAGCGAGACGTCGCTGGCCGGCGGGCTCTCCTCGTCGATGTCGCTGATCACGTGCTGCACGGCGATGCCGGACGCCTCGGCGACCCGCTCGACCAGGTCGCGGCGCAGCCAGCCCGACGCCGTCGCGGGTAGCGTCGAGATCACGATCTCATCCGGCTTGCGCTCGCCGATCGCGTCCATCGTCGCCTGGAAGGGGTCGGAGTCGCCGACCTCGCCGGTCGCTTCGAAGCCGAGCTCGTGCAGCACCGCCAGGGCCAGCTCGAGGCGGACCTGGGCGGCGTCGCGAACCGACTGGACATAGATCACCGATCCGCGTCGTGGGCGGCTCTGGGGAATCACGAGGCGGATCGCCAGCGACTGCTCGATCTTGGCCTTCTGCGCCAGCACCTCGCGCAGGCGGCGGCCGCCCAGCGTCTCGTTCGCGACGACAAGGATCTCGGTCAACGCGCGCCGCTCATTCCTTCGCCGCCATGGCCAGCGCGCCGGCCGGCGCCGGGACGTCCGCACCGTCGCGGAAGACGGCATGGACCGCACCGGGCACGCCGTATTCGTACGGGCCGCCGACGATCGTCGGCAGCGAGTCGAAGTTGAAGATCGGCGGCGGCGAGGACACCTGCCACTCGAGCGTCATCCCGCGCCACGGGTTGGCGACCGCGCGTGGCCCGCCACGCCAGCTGACGACCATGTTGTAGACGAAGATCAGCGTCGAGAGGCCCAGCGCCCAGCTCGCGAAGGAGATCAGCAGGTTCCACGTCGCGAACTGCAGCGCGTAGTCGGCGACGCGCCGCGGCATCCCCTCGATGCCGATGATGTGCATCGGCGCGAAGGTCAGGTTGAAGAAGATCAGCGTCGTCCAGAAGTGCCAGCGCCCGAGCCGCTCGTCATACATCCGCCCCGTCATCTTCGGGAACCAGTAGTAGACGCCCGCGAAGATCGTGAAGACCGAGCCGCCGAACAGCACGTAATGGATGTGCGCGACGACGAAGTAGGTCTTGCTCACGTCGAGATCCAGCGGCACCATCGCCAGCATCACGCCGGATATTCCGCCGAGCGTGAACATGGTTATGAAGCCCATCGCCCAGAGCATCGCGGTGTCCATGTGCAGGACCCCTCGCCAGAGCGTCGCGAGCCAGGAGAAGATCTTCACGCCGGTCGGCACGGCGATGATCGCCGTCGTGATCATCATCGGGTCGCGCAGCCACGCCGGCATTCCGGAGGTGAACATGTGGTGCGCCCAGACCGTGAAGCCGAGCACGACGATCGCCAGCAGCGAGAAGGCCATCATGCGGTAGCCGAAGATCGGCTTGCGCGCCTTGACGGCGATCACCTCGCTGATGATCCCGAAGCCGGGCAACATCATGATGTAAACGGCCGGGTGCGAGTAGAACCAGAAGACGTTCTGGTAGAGCAGCACGTTGCCGCCCTGGCCGGCGTTGAAGAAGTTGAAGCCCAGCCCGCGGTCGAGCAGCACGAAGAATTGCGAGGCCGCGATGAACGGTGTCGCGATGACCACCAGCAGCGAGGTGGAGAAGTTCGCCCAGACCAGCAGCGGCATGCGGAAGAAGCTCATCCCGGGCGCCCGCATCGTGATGATCGTGACCAGGAAGTTCAGCGCCGTGGCGATCGAGGAGGCGCCCGCGAACTGGACGCCGAGCGTGAAGAAGGCCTGCCCGATCGGCGCCGTGGTCGACAGCGGCGCATAGGCCGTCCAGCCTGACGCGAACGAGCCGCCCGGGGCGAAGAACGAGCCCAGCAGCATCAGGCCGGCGACCGGTAGGAGCCAGAACGACAGCGCGTTCAGGCGCGGGAACGCCATGTCCGGGGCGCCGATCATCAGCGGCAGCACGAAGTTGGCGAGCCCGGCGAAGACCGGGATCACGAAGAGGAAGATCATCAGCGTCGCGTGCACCGAGAACAGGCCGTTGTAGGTGTTCGCGTCGACGAACTTCCCGCCCGGCTGGGCGAGCTGCACGCGCATCAGCATCGCGAACAGGCCCGCGATCATGAAGTAGGCGAAGGAGTGCACGACGTACTGGACGCCGATCACCTTGTGGTCGGTGTTGACGCGGAAGTAGTCCTTCCAGGTGCGCGCGCCGTGCCCGGAGTGATCCTCGGGGCGGGTCGGGCGACCG
Source organism: Solirubrobacteraceae bacterium (assembly GCA_049522915.1). Lineage (GTDB taxonomy): Bacteria > Actinomycetota > Thermoleophilia > Solirubrobacterales > Solirubrobacteraceae > Palsa-513. Next base: position 28,325 of record JBEKNK010000017.1, read on the forward strand.
ATCGCCCAGTGGAACCAGTAGTCGAACGCGCCGAGGCCGATCAGGAAGGCGAACGGGCAGATGATCATCGACACCTGCAGGATCGCGGTGCCGTCGAGGACCGGGTGGTAGCCCGAGGCGGCGCGGATCGGCAGGACGATCGCGTAGGCGAGGCCGATGCCGAGCGGGGTCGCGAGGATGCCCCGGTGCAGGCCGGGGGCGCGGAGCCGGGCGATCATTGCGATCCCTCCTTGGTTGCGGTGTGGGTGCCCCCTGGTCGTGCGTCGGCGAGCAGGCCGCTCGCCGCCGGTCCGCTCGCCCGCCTTGTGCGTGCCGACGTGGTCTGCGTGTAGGTCCCGCTGTAGCCGTGCTCGGACAGCCACGTGTTGAACTGCGCGGCGGTGACGATGTGGAGCGTCGTGCGCATGGTCGAGTGTCCGTAGCCGCAGAGCTGGGTGCAGATGATCGGGTAGGAGCCTAGCCGGTCAGGGGTCGCGCGGAAACCGGTCGTGATGCCCGGCACCGCATCCTCCTGCAAACGGAAGGCCGGAACCCAGAAGGTGTGTATCACGTCAACCGAATTGATCTTGAAGTTGACCGGGCGGTCCAGCGGCAGGTACAGCTGCAGGGCGACGATCGGCTGGCCCTGGGCGTCGTGGTACTCCGGGTAGGTGAAGCGCCACTCCCACTGCTGCCCGATCACGCCGACCGTGATCTCGCCCGGCTTCTTCACGCCGATGTCATGCAGCACGACCGCCGCGTAAACGACCAGCGCCGCGATCAGCGCCGCCGGCAGCGCTGTCCAGATCACCTCGAGCTGGGTGTTGCCATGGATCGGGGGGCCGTCGAGACGCTCCTCGCCGGGCCGCATCCGCCAGCGCCAGGCAGAGAACAGCACGACGGACGTGACGAGCACGAACACCGGCACGGTGACGATGATCAGCACGTAGTACAGCGTGTCGATCGTGTGCGCCTGCGTCGCTGCGGCCGGCGGGAACCACGGGATCAGCAGGCCGATGACGATGCCGATCCCCGCGGCCAGGACGCCGAGCCCCACGACGCGAACGACCGTCATCCTGCTGATCGGGGGCCGGTGGGGTGTCGAGCCGCGCGTCTCCTCCATCGCGACGGGCATCCTATTGCGAACCAGCGACGGACGCCAAACGCCTGCCGCCACGGCGCCCCCGGCGCCCGGGTCGCTCAGTGGCCGGGCGGCAGCTCGGCGAGCTCGTTGCGAGCCGAGATGATCCAGCGCACGATCGACGGGATCGCGATCGCCAGGCCGACAACGATGAAGACGATGCCGAGCGTCACACCGACCAGCGCGAGCGTCAGCCCGACCGTCGTCAGGACAGGCAGGAGCGACGGCTTCGGCACGTGAACCTGCTCTCCGGCCGGCGGGACCTCGGCGTCGAGCTGGCTGCTCACGAGATGTAGATCGCCGCGATCACGAACGTCAGGCCGAACATGAACAGCGAGAACGCTGCCAGCATCAGCCCGGTGCGGATGTTCTTGCGGGCAAGCTTGCGATCCACGGCGCGAATCCTACACGTGCTTGTCGACCACCATCGCCGCGAAGAGCGCGGCGAGGTAGGCGAGCGAGAACAGGTAGAGGGTCAGCGCAGAGCGGCGGTCGGCGCGGTAATAGAGGCGAACGGCGCCGTAGACGAAGCCGATGCCGAGTGTCATCGAGGCGGCCAGGTAGACGTCGCCGAAGCCGCCGGCGCAGAAGGGCAGCTGCGTGACCGCGTAGAGCAGGATCGAGTAGATCAGGATCTGCCGGCGCGTCTCCGCCTCCCCGCGCGCGACCGGCATCATCGGCACGCCGACCTTCTCGTAGTCCTTCTTCATCAGCAGGCTGAGCGCCCAGAAGTGCGGCGGCGTCCAGTAGAAGACGATCGCGAACAGCAGCACCGCGATCCAGCTGAGATGCCCGGTCGCGGCGGCCCAGCCGACCAGCGGCGGCACCGCTCCGGCGGCGCCGCCGATCACGATGTTCTGCGGCGTGCGCCGCTTCAGCCAGATCGTGTAGACGCCGACGTAGCCGACGAAGCCGCACAGCGACAGCCCGGCAGCGAGCACGTTGACCGTTGTGGCCAGCACCAGCACGCTCAGCAGCGCGAGGATCGCGCCGTAGATCAGCGCCGCACGGGGCGAGATTCGGCCGCTCGGCAGCGGCCGGTTCGCCGTGCGAGTCATCTGCGCGTCGATGTCGCGGTCCCAATAATGGTTTATGGCGCCGGCTCCGCCGGCTGATAGGTAACCCCCGAGGCATGTCAGCGCGACGCGCCCGGGCGAGGGGTCCGCCGCGACGTACATCGTGGTCACCGTTGTCAGCAGCAGCAGCGACTGGACCTTCGGCTTGGTCAGCGTGATGTAGTCCGCGAGCACCGTTCGCGCGTCTGCAAGGGCTCCGGCCGCCGGCGCCTGGCCCAGTCGCGAGGCCTCCATCAGACCGAGACCTCCGAGGGGGCGTCCGCGGTGATCGTGGCGGGCGCCGGGGTGTGGGGGGTGAGCGAGCGGCGCTCGACCTCGCGGCGGATGTCCTTCATCGGCTCGAGCGAGCGCACCCGCGGGATCGCGTCGAAGTTGTTCTCCGGCGGCGGCGAGGGAACGAACCACTCGAGCGTGTTGGCCTTCCATGGGTCAGGCCCGGCGACCGGGCCGGTGCGCAGCGAGCGGGCCACGTTGATCACCGTCACGAGCACGCCGGCGGCGAGGATCCATGAGCCCACGGTCGAGATCTGGTTGTAGAGCTGAAGGTGGCCGACGTTGTCGTACTCGTAGACGCGCCGCGGCATGCCGTCAAGGCCCAGCGAGTGCTGGATCATGAAGGTCACCAGCGTGCCGACGAACATCAGCCCGCAGGACCACTTGCCGAGCGCCTCGCTGAGCATCCGCCCGGTGATCTTGGGGAACCAGTAGTAGATCGCCGTGAAGATGCCGAAGACGGAGCCGCCGATCAGCACGAAGTGCAGGTGCGCGACGACGAAGTAGGTGTCGTTGAGCTGCCAGTCGACCGGGAAGATCGCCAGGAACACACCCGTGATGCCGCCGATCGTGAACAGCGCGATCGCGCTGGCCGCGAACAGCAGCGGCGTTCGGAACTCGATCGAGCCCTGCCAGAGCGTGCCGATCCAGTTGAAAATCTTCACCCCGGTCGGGACCGCGATCAGGAACGACGCGATCATTGCGAAGATCAGCACGACGACCGGTGTCGGCGTCGTGAACAGATGGTGGATCCAGGTCAGCAGGCCGAGGAAGGCGATCAGCACCGTCGAGGCGGCGATCGCCTTGTAGCCGAAGATCGGCTTGCGCGCGAAGACCGGCAGCACCTCCGAGATCACGCCGAACGCCGGCAGCACCATCACGTAGACCTCGGGGTGCCCGAAGAACCAGAACAGGTTCTGCCACAGCAGCACCGAGCCGCCCTCGGTCGGGTCGTAGAAGTGCGTGCCGAAGTGGCGGTCGAGCAGCAGCATCGTCACGGCCGCCGCGATCACCGGCAGCGCGACGATCAGCAGCAGCGAGTAGGTCAGGATCGACCAGACGAACAGCGGCAGCCGCGACCAGGTCATACCCGGGGCGCGCATGTTCGCGATCGTGGCGAAGAAGTTGATCGCGCCGAGCAGCGAGGCGATCCCGGTCAGGTGGATCAGGTAGATCCAGGCGTCGACGCCGCCGGCCGGCGAGTACGTGCTCTCCGACAGCGGCACCGTCGCGATCCAGCCGGCCGAGGGCGGCGTCCAGAAGACCGACGCGTAGAACACGACGCCGCCGGCGACGAACAGCCAGAAGGAGATCGCGTTCAGCCGCGGGAACGCGACGTCGCGCGCGCCGATCATCAGCGGCACGAAGTAGTTGCCGAGGCCCGCCATCATCGGCACGACGAAGAGGAAGATCATCGTCGTGCCGTGCATCGTGAACAGCTCGTTGTAGGTCTGGGGGGAGATCAGGTCGTTGTTCGCGACCCCCAGCTGCAGTCTCAGCATCAGCGCCTCGGTGCCGCCGACGATGAAGAACACGAACGCCGTGACCATGTAGAGGATCCCGATCCGCTTGTGGTCGGTCGTGGTCAGCCATCCCATCAGGCCCTGAGGCGGGCGCTCGACGTGGTCGACGACGATCTGGGGGACCGGATTGAGGGTCGTGGCGGACATCGAAGCGCTCAGATTCTCACGGGTTCTCGACCGCGGCGGAGCCGCTTCGGTTCTTCAGTGCCGCGCGTCCCGCCGCACCGGCTGCCTTCTGGGCCTTCAGCTCCGCCTCGAGCGTGTGCAGCCACGCGAGCCACTGCTTGGGCGGCAGCGCCGTGACCAGCGCCTTCATCCGCGCATGGCCCTCGCCGCAGAGGAACGCGCACTGGCCGCTGTAGGTGGCCGGCTTGGAGATCTTGAAATACGTCCAGTTGGTGTAGCCGGGGACCGCCTGGACCTTGCCGCCGAGGTCCGGGATCCACCAGGAGTGCACGACGTCCTGTGAGACCACCTTCAGTACGACCGTCGTGTTCGTCGGCACGTACATGTGGTAGTAGGTGTAGGGATCGTCGAGCTGGTCGGCTGTGTTGGCGCCCGACCCGTGACCGAAACCGAGGTAGACGAACTGCCAGAGGAACTGGCGGCCGTTGACCTGGATCGTGATGTAGGGGCCCTTCGGCGGCGTGATCGCATCCGCGCTCGTCAGCTCCGCGCCGTCGCCGACGCTCAGGCCGTTCGGACCGGAGACGTCGGGCGTGCGGATCGAGTGCAGCTCGGCGAAGGTGATCACAGCGAGCGCGATCAGGACCACCGCGGCGCCGACCGTCCAGCCGATCTCAAGGCGCGTGTTGCCATGGATCTGGACCGGGATCCGGCCCTTGCGCTTGCGAAAGCGCACCAGCGTGTAGAGCAGCGTCCCCTCGACGCCGACGAACACGACGATCGCGATGTAGAGCGTGATGTCGTAGAGATTCGAGATCCGGTCGGCGTTCGGCGACCCGCCCGACTGGGGGGTGATGAAGTTGGCGAAGGCGTCCGGCGCGAAGACCGCTGTCGTCACCAGCGCCAGGGCGCACAGCAGCGCCACGTTGCGTAGCTGGGAGCGTTTGGGGGCAAGCGATCGGCGCAACGCGGCGAGATTGTATTCACGCTCGCGGCAATCGCGCGCAGCGCGTTGCGCTGGCCGCGTGGCGCGCGTCCCGCGGGCGCCATGCCGCGCGCCGCGAGCGCCTTGCGCGGGCCGTGCGCACGCGAGTCCCGCCGGCGCGCAGCGTGCGCTGCGATGGTTATGTGCGCGGCCGCGCCGGACGATACGGTTTATCCATGCGAACGCCGCTGATCGGCATCTGCACCGCCCTGGAACAGGCCCGCTGGGGCGTCTGGGACCAGCCGGCGATGCTCCTGCCGCGCAACTACATCGACGCGGTCCAGCGCGCCGGCGGCGTCGCGCTGATGCTGCCGCCGGACCCGCGCGTCCTCGCCGACCCCGACATCGCGCTCGATCTGATCGACGGCCTGCTGCTGGCCGGTGGCGCGGACGTCGATCCGCAGTTCTACGGTGAGCAGCGAGCGCCCGAGACCGTGCACACGGTGCCCGAGCGCGACGCCTTCGAGCTGGCGCTGGCGCGGCGCGCGATCGAGCGCGACATCCCGTTCCTCGGCGTCTGCCGCGGCATGCAGGTGCTGAACGTCGCCCAGGGCGGCACGCTGATCCAGGATCTGCCGAGCGCGCTCGGCCATTCCGACCACTGCCGCGTGCCCGGGAGCTTCGACGGCGCCGATCACCCGGTGCACCTGGCCGCCGGCTCGCAGGCGGCGAAGGCGGTCGGTGACGACCACGCCGGCACGCTCTCGCACCATCACCAGGGCATCGGCCGGCTTGGCGAGGAGCTCACGATCAGCGGCTGGTCAGACCTCGACGAGGTACCGGAGGCGATCGAGGTGCCCGACAGGCGTTTCGCGGTCGGCGTGCAATGGCACCCCGAGGCCGACGCCACGAGCCAGGTGATCGCGACGCTCGTCGAGGAGGCGCGGGAGTACGCGCTCGCGCGGGCAGCCTGAGCGCTCCACGCACCTCATCCCGGCAGGCCCTGCGCGCGCTGGCAGCGGGTGTGCTGATCGGCGCCGTGGCCCTGCCGATCATGCGCCGGCGGCTGGCGCTGCGTCCGGCTCCCGTGCTCGCCGGGGCGGCGCTCGCGCCGGCCTGCGCGGCGGTCCTCTGGCCGCGCTCGCGGGCGCGCGTGGTGGTCATCTGCGCGCTGCAGATGTACGTCTACCTGGCTGCCTACAAGATGCCCAACGACGATGCCGCGGCGCTCGAGCAGCGCGTGCACATCGACTACCCGGTGGCGCTCGACCGTCTGCTGGGGTGCGGCGAGTTGCCGACCGCACGGTTGCAGCGGGCGCTGCACCCCGACGGTTACTTCCGCGGCTACGAGAAGGTGCTGGTGTGGGCGCACTGGATCTGGTTCGCAACGCCGCACGCGACGCTCGCCTATCTGGCGATCTGCGACCGTCGGCGCTTCCCCCGCGCCGCGGTGCTCACCTATGCCGTTTTTGACCTCGGCGTGCTCTCATACTGGCTGGCGCCGACCGCGCCGCCGTGGTACGCCGCGCAGAAGGGCCGCGCCGGGCCGACGCCAGTGCGGCGGCTGATGGTCGAGTACGGCGAGAGCTTCTGGCGCAACGGCTGGGCGCCGCTCTACAGTGTGCTCGGCGGGAATCCGCTGGCCGCGATGCCCTCATTGCACTTCGCCACATCCGCGATGGCCGCGACGCTGCTCGCCGAGAGCAGCCCGGTCGCCGGTGCGGTCGGAGGCGCCTACGCGGCCGTGCTTGGCTTCTCGCTCGTCTACCTGGGCGAGCACTACGTCGTCGATCTGATCGGCGGCCTTGCGCTGACACTCGGCGTGCGCCGCCTCGAGCGCGTCGCCGGCCGCCCGGTGCGTCTGATCGCCGCCGCGGTCGATGCGCTTGGGCGCTACGCCAACGAGCCCCTCACCGCCTGATGGCCGACGCGGCGCCACCCCCGCGCATGCGCGGCGTCGAGCACACTCAGATCGGCACGCTTCCGCCGGGCGAGGAGGGCATGCCGCGTGTCATCCTCACGCGCCGGCGCACGATCGCGCTCGTGCTGTTCGTCGTCTCTGTGCTCGCCTTCCTCTATTTCGTGCTGCCGAAGCTGGCCGGGCTCGGGAAGACCTGGGATCGCCTGGACCAGGGGGCGCCGGGCTGGCTCGCCGTCGCGGCGGCCTTCGAGCTGCTGTCGTTCGCCGGCTACGTGGCGCTGTTTCGAACCGTCTTCGTGCGCTCCCGCCAGTCGCAGATCGACTGGCACGCGAGCTATGAGATCACGATGGCCGGGCTCGCCGCGACGCGCCTGTTCGCGGCCGCCGGCAGCGGCGGCATCGCCCTGACCGTGTGGGCGCTGCGGCGCGCCGGGCTCGATCGGCGCACCGTCGCCGCGCAGATGGTCGCCTTCATCACCGTGCTCTACGGCGTCTACATGTTTGCGCTCGTGATCTTCGGCCTCGGCCTGCGCACGGGCGTGCTCCCAGGCGGGGGCAGCTTCGCGATCACGATCGTGCCGGCGATCTTCGGCGGCAGCGTGATCGCGCTGTTCCTCGCGCTGACGCTGATCCCCGTCGATGTCGAGGGGCGCCTCGCGGCCTGGCAGGAGCGCCGCGGCGCTCAGCGGCGCGGCACGCGTCTGGTCGCCCGGATCGTGACCCTGCCGGCGCTCGCGGCGAGCGGCGTGCGCGGGGCCTTCGCGATCGTGCGTTCGCGCGACCCGCTCGCGCTCGGCGCGATCGCCTGGTGGGCCTTCGACATCGCGACGCTGTGGGCGTCGTTCAAGGCGTTTGGCGCCTCACCGGCATTCAGCGTCGTGGTGATGGCCTACTTCATCGGCATGTTCGCGAACGTGCTGCCGCTGCCCGGCGGGATCGGCGGCGTCGACGGCGGGATGATCGGCGCCTTCATCGCCTTCGGCGTGGGCGCGCCGGTCGCGGTCGTCGCCGTGCTGGTCTACCGCGCCTTCGCCTTCTGGCTGCCGACTTTCCCGGGAGCCGTCGCCTACGTGCAGTTGCGCCGCCGCGTCGCCGGCTGGGCCGCGGGCACCGGCCAACTCGACGCGGTCGGCGCGGCAAGCGCATAGCGACCGATTAGACTCGCGCTGCGATCACCACCGCGATCGGAGGATCGGATGCTGAAGCTCTTGCCGAATTGCGAACGCTTCACGAAGCACCACCCGGAGTGCGCAGAGCCCGTCGCGGTTTGAGTGACCGGATCGCGCGGCTCGCGAGACCCGTCGCCAAGTGCTACTATAAAAAGTAAAGTAACGGCAGTTCCAGGGCCTGGAGGCACAAATGGCAACCACCGACAGCGAGAACGTGATCATCATCGGGAGCGGACCCGCCGGCTACACCGCGGCCCTCTACGCCGCCCGCGCCGAGCTCGCCCCGCTCGTGATCGAGGGTTTCGCGTGGGGCGGCCTGCTGCAGCAGACGACCGACGTCGAGAACTATCCGGGCTTCCCGCAGGGCGTCATGGGCCCCGAGCTGATGACGTGGATGCGCGAGCAGGCCGAGCGCTTCGGCGCGCGCTTCATCACCGATCAGGCGACGCGCGTCGAGTTCGCGCACGAGCCGGGCGCGCTGCACCGCGTCTGGGTCGACGAGGAC
>JBEKNK010000018.1:0-35867 GCA_049522915.1 Solirubrobacteraceae bacterium
CCGATCCCGGCGCTCGCCCCCGTCGTCGTCCTGTGGACGGGCTTCGACATCCGCCCCAAGCTGATCGTGATCGCGCTCGTCACCTTTTTCCCGATCGCCGTCAACACGATCGACGGCCTGCGCGCCACCGACTCCGAGCTCGTCGGGCTGCTGCGGACGCTCGGCGCCGGACGCTGGCAGATCCTGCGCATCGCCCACCTGCCGACGGCGCTGCCCTACCTCTTCTCAGGTCTCCGGGTCTCCGCCGCCTTCGCCGTGATCGCCGCGGTCTTCGCCGAGTGGGTCGGCTCGACGAGCGGCCTCGGCGTGCTGATCCTCGACTACGGCAACCAGACCGCCACCCCCGACGTCTTCGCGACCGTCGTCGTGCTCGCGGCGATCGGCGTCGCCCTGTTCGCCGCCGTCGGGATCGTCGAGCGGCTGGCGATCCCGTGGTGGCAGCCAGGGGAGTAGCAGGCGGGGATCGATCCTCGGCGGGCGCGCCGGCGATTCGGGTGCAATCCCGGCCGAGCCGGCGGCGCCGAGGTGCGTGGCCGGCGGTAGGGGCGATGGCCCGGTACGATCAGCGGCCCGAGTCGCCGACGTAGCTCAGCTGGTAGAGCACTTCACTCGTAATGAAGGGGTCCCCGGTTCGAGTCCGGGCGTCGGCTTGGGAATGGCCTGCAAATCGGCCAAAAATGCATATCGTTTGGTTCGGCGTGAACGGGAGATGTCCCGAGTATGTCCCCGGATCGCGCTACGATAGCCCCAAATGGAGGGGTCCAGCGCCTTTCGGTCTCGCAATCCAAGCGGGCACGTGTTCCGGGTCCAGCGCCGTCGAGGCGCGGTCTGGTACGCCAAGTACCGCCTCCCTGACGGCCGTCAACTGCAGCGCAAGATCGGCCCTGCGTGGTCCGAGCGCGGTCGGCCGCCTGCCGGCTACTACACCAAGCGCCAGGCTGAGGAGTGGCTGCGCGACGTTCTCGATCAGGCGCGCAAGGGCACGCTCGCCGGCCTCGTGCGCACCGGCGTCACAGTCGACGACGCCGCCGCGGAGTTCCTCCGCTACCTGGAGCACGACCGCGCCCGCAAGCCCGCGACGATCCGCGGCTACCGCTGGCTGATCCACGGCCACGTCAGTCCCGCCTTCGGCGACATGCGCATTGAGGACGTCACGCCGGCGATGGTCGAGGCCTGGAGCGCGACGTTGCCTGGCACCCCGGCCTCGCGTCGCAAGATCATCGTCACGACGCACGGCATCTTCCAGCGTGCCCGCAAGGCCTTTGGCTTGCCGTCGAACCCGGTCGCCGACGTGGAGAAGCCACCGCTGCGTCGCAGCGGCGACATCGAGGTCTACTCCCCCGAGGAGGTCTGGGCGCTCGTCCGCGCGGCGGACTCCGAGCAGGATGGAGCGCTTTATCTGACCGCAGCTTTCACCGGCTTGCGCGTGGGCGAGCTGATCGCCCTGCGCTGGCGCGATGTCGACTTCCCGAACCACACGATCCGCGTGCGCGCGAGCTACTCGATCGGCCACCTCACGACCCCCAAGTCGGGCAAGGTCCGGGCCGTCCCGCTCGCCCCCGATGTGGCGAGCGCGCTCGCGCGACTCGGCCAGCGCGGGCTCGCGACAGCCGACGACGACCTCGTCTTCCTGGGCGGTCTCGGCAGCTTCCTCGACGGCTCCGCGCTGCGCCGACGCTACAAGGCGGCGCTTGCGCGTGCAGGCCTGCGCCAGCTGCGCTTCCACGACCTGCGCCACACCTTCGGCACGCGGATGATCGCCGAGGCCGACATCCGACGCGTGCAGGAGTGGATGGGCCACGCCGACGTCCAGACGACGATGCAGTACCTGCACTACGCGCCCCGCGGCGACGAGGCTGAGCTCGTGGCGCGTGCGTTTGCGCGCCAGGACGGTCGCGCTGGATTGCCGGCCCCTCAACGGACGCCGTGACGTGCCGCTGGTCAGCGGCTTCGAGGACTACGAGGACGATCCGGACGCGCCGTATTACCGGTCGCAGCGCCGCAACCTGACGCCGGCGCAGACGTGGGCCGCAATCGCCGAGCGAATCCCGCGAGCGCTCCTCGCTGTAGACGCTGAGACGCAGCGGGGACCGCTTCGCCTCGAGGTCGACCGACTCTGTCGCTGGCACAGGGGCCTGTTCGCTGCGGACTTCCACAGCGCCGGCCAACTGCGCACAGCGGATGTCGAGTTCGCCTACCTCGACCCGGAGCGCGGGCGCCGCGCGCGCCGCGGCACGCCACCGGATCGCCTCACCGCCGAGCTCACGGACGTGTGCGGCGAGTTCAACGAGGCCGTCGCGGAGCTCTCCGCGGTCGAGCTGCCGGACGCCTGCGCCACGGCCGCGCGACTGTATGCGCGCCTCCTCGCGATCCACCCGTTCGAGGACGGCAACGGTCGCGTCTCTTACGTCGCGCTCCAGGCCGCGCTGCGCTCCCAGGGCGTCCGCTGGGTCAACTTCGCTGGTGCCGTGCGGGAGCACGACGAGCGTCTCGGTGCCGCGCTGGTGGCCGATCGCGAGCCGGACTATCGACCGCTCACGGCGCTGCTCGTCGCGCGCATCACCTCGGCCGGTGAGGACGACGCTACGATTCCGTTGTGAAGATCATTTGCAACGGCATGCCTGGCCCCCAAGGCAACTTCGTCGCGACCGACCACGGCCTTGTTCCCTTCGACGAGTCGGCCGCCCGCGACCTCGCCCACGACGCGATGCTGCTCGCGCTCGCGCCAGAGCACGCCGAGCGCCTGATCGAGGCGGCGCGCACGCGTGAGCTCGTGGCCGCTGCGCCGGATCCGCGCGCGTAGCTCTGCGAGCATCGGCTGGGAGAGCCTCGACGCTTTCTTGACTTCTGGCGCTTGGACTCGGCGGATCTGCTGGTGGGTTTCGCTGTCCCTTTCAACGCGGGAGCGACAGCGCGGCGTGACGGCCGATACCCTCGGATCGTGGCTCAACCGCCGCGCCTGGAACCAGAATGGGAGAACTCCTCTACTGGTTGCCAGCGGCGGAGCTGCGTGCGCAGCTCCGATTTCTAAGGTCCAGTCGGCAGCACGGGTGTCTCGCGAATCAGGACGACCACTCCGGTCCACAGCGGACTGGGCTGTTGAGCCGACGCGGCAAGGCGCGCGAGCCCGGCCCCGACCTGCTGTGGCGTAGTCCCGGGCGGCGGGGGCGGCTGTAGAACTGGATGTGCCGTGCCTTCCCAGACTTTCCCCCGGGGCGATTTCGCCCACGCGATGAGTCTCGTTGAGAGCGGATCGACGCCAGCCGCAAGTACGGGGCCGATACGAGTGGCAACTCGCGCGTCGGTTCCGTCGACATCGATTCTGATTGCATCGCCTAGCGGGATCTCGGCGCGCCAGTTGTTCTCGAGGCGCACACCCGCGTAGTCAATCGTGACTGGCCGTCGACCAATGTTGCGCACCTTCACGATGAGCCACGCCTCGAGTACGTCGCCGGTGCTTCGTTCGAGGTCAAGCCGCAAGACGTGATCAACCTGAAGACGGCGGCGGGCGAACTGCCCGCGGAACGCGAGCCACGCAGCGACGACCGCGGCAGCCGCCGCAGCTATGCCGACAACGACTAGGATCACGGTAGCTCGCGCGAGAGAGCTTCACCAGCCTCGCGCGGCGTCCACGAGCTCCGCCAGGTCCGCGACCAGGGCTCGCGATTCCTCCAGGCCGACCTCGTAGTCATTCTTGTCGTGGACGACTGGAACGCCGATTCGTGCGATACGCGGCATGCGGTCCGATGGTAGTCGGTAGCGAAGCAGCCGACGGACTAGGGACGAGACCGGCCAGAGTGCCGCGTTGCGCGAATTCGAGCAGCGCGCGCACGTGTCTCGACTCGTACGCGGCGTGGAGAGCGAGAGAGTGAGCGGAGTTGCTAGCCCCAGCGGTAGCGGCCGGGGCCACCGCCGCGTGTGAGGACCGGTTCCTCGTACCCCGGCTTGCCAGGGTAGGTGATCTTCAGTCGCGTGAACCGCCCGTCCTGGACGTCCATCGCTGTGATGTCGGCATTGCCAACCGCGTAGAACGTGTCCGCAGGCTTGCCGGCGATCTGGTCTGCCCAGACGGTTGCGGTCGCGGTCGCCTTCGTCGAAGACCACGAGGTCCAGGCGATGGTCCCGAACGACAAGTTGGCCGTCGCGTGTTTGCCGCCGATGACCTCGTCGATCCGCTTCCGCGGGCCGGGTCCGATGAAGATGATCTCCGGCGGCTTGACCGCGAATTTCGTCGTCAGGTCCCGCGTCAGCAGTTGCGGTAGACCATCGGACCCCGACGCCGCGCCGACCGTGATCAAAGCCACCGCAACCGACGCGAGCAACACACCCACGCGTGCACGTCCGCCCATACCGGCGCAGCATACGCTCAGCCGGTGCTCTCACTCGCCTCGCACTCGACGGCGCACCTTTACCGACGGAACTTCGTCGGAGAGCTGACCGTCTTGGGGTTGTTGCTCTGCGCGATAAGGAGCACTTGGGCGACGCTCGCTTTGGCACGCGTGTGCAGGCGCCCGATCCGGCCGGAGTGGCGTGCGCGCAAGTCGTCCGCAGCGAGCGCCGAACTTCGCTCCAGGCAGGCGCTCCCTTTTCGGGCAAGGCGACCGTCTCGATTCGGACCGGTGGACGGTCTGGCTTGCTGGCACGTGAGTCGTGCCGACGGCGTGTAGGGCGCGAGCGTGTCGCTCGTGTCGCCCGACGTTCAAGGGGCAGCGACAGTGCCGGCCGATGTTGGCGGCTGGTACTCGCCGACCGTGACTGGCCCGTCCGGCCCGGTGAAGCTCACCGAGAAGCCTCCGCCGAGCTCAGCCATATAGACGTTGTCGTGGACGGGCACTGTCTGCGCGGGTCCGTTGCTTGGGGTGATCGTGACGGTGTTGACACCGTCAGGAACGACTCCGGCAACTCCGGACAGTCCGGGAGCCGACTCGTTACCTCCGACGGCCATCATGCGCCCCTCGCTGACAGTGGCGTCGGGTTGGCATGTCTCGCCGCCGCCGGCAACGGGGAATCGCGCCACGAAGCAGATCATTCCGTCCCCGGGGACTAGCCATGCGGCGCCAGAAGTGAGGCCTTGAGCTTGTCGCGAGAGCGAGGGGTTTGCGCCGCTACTCGCCGTCGGGTTGTCGAACATGTCCGACACGACGCTCGCCGGCAGAGCATCGGACTCGACACGCGGTCGACGCAAGATTGCGAGGTCAGCGCTCTGTGCCGGCGTTATCGCAGGCTCGGACTGGACACGCTGACCATCAACCCAGGCCTGCGGGCTGATCGCCGTCCCACTGAAGGTCCCGGCGAGCGCCAAGCCGCCGATGCTTCCAGACGCGCCAAGGAGCGCGAGCGCCACAACCAGCGGACCACTCACAGTTCGACCGCGCCGGCGCATCCACCGAGGCGACAGCTTTGGCGAACGAGAGCGTCGTTCGGCGGCGAGCATTAGCGCCTCGTCGATCTCGGGCAACAGCAGCGTCATGGCGTCTCCTCACTGATCGCGGCTCGTAGATATGCCAATCCCCGGCTAACGCGCTGGCGCAGCGTTGCCGGACTGGCGTCTAATTCAGCGGCGAGCTCGTTGTACGGGCGCTCCTCGAGTACATGGGCGCGCACCGCGTCGCGCTGGTCGGGCGGTAGGCCAGCTAAAAGCGCCAGCAATGGGTTGTCCGGATGTTCCGCATCGATCAGCGCCTCGACACGCTCAAGCGAGGCGTCGCTGATCGAAAGCTCCATCCCAAGGCGCTGGCATGCTGAGCGCTCAGTCCGTTTGCGCTCGACGCTATGTAGCCAGGAGTGCCGAGCGATCCCGAGCAGCCAGCCCAACGCGCTGTCTCCAAGCTCGCCGCGAAACCGCCCGGCGTGGAGAAGCGCGATCGCGAACGTCTCCGCGGTCAAGTCAGCTGTGAGCTCCGCGTCCCCAGTCCGGCGTGCCAGGAACGCGACGACGATTCGCTCGTGCCGACGGTAGACCTCACGGAACGCCGCAGCCTCGCCAGCAGTCCGCGCCAACAACTCCGCATCGCTGGCACGCGAGAAGTCTGGTTGCATCGTCATGTACTCCACTACACCGGGCAGCACACCGAAACGTGACAGCAGCGGAGGCAACGTCGGAGGCGACGCCGGTCGACGGCTCCTTTCACAAGCGAAGGGAGCCCGTCGATCGTCAAATGCAGCACGTGCCGGCTTCCGCGTGAACTCGATAACGCGGTCACGCTCAGGGCAGGAGCCAGCGTCGCCACCGGCACCAGTCGCGTTCTGGACGAGCAGCGAGCGCGCCGCTCCGGCCGGACCGGGCACCTGCAAACGTACGCCAAAGCGAGCGTCGCCGGAGTGCTCCTTATCGCGCAAAGCGGCACTCGGGGGGAGTACCGTGGTCTCAATGAGCGGCTGTTCCAACCCGGCGGGTCACAGCCCCGGTCGGGATCCTGAGTTCGTGATTGCCAAGCGCGAGAGTAAGCGACGGATGTTCGCCAGACGCCACACTGGCGACGGGGACTCCGATGGCTTCACGGGCGTCCAGGAACCGAACCGACCGAGCCCGCCCAGCAGGTCTGACGCGATCGAACTGCCGGTGCCTGACGGGTCATCCTAACCGTGACGCTGCTCGCTAGCGTTGCGCCACCCACGGATCAGGACCGTATGTATTGCGCGTAGAGGATGGCATGGCCTCGCGTGCAGGTGGCCTGATTGCCGTCGTAGATTAGGCAGTTCCAGCCCTCCACCAGTGTGGGAGCGCCGTCGATGGATTTGCCAGCGTTCAGCCCGACGATGACACCAGTCATGACGTGCTCGGCTGTTAGGCAAGACGCGCCGTGGATGGAAAGCACCGCTATCTGACCGCCCTCAACGGCAAGGCCGGAGGCCAAGCAGCTAACAAACGGTGCGGTGGTAGGCATCGTGCTTGAGCCGCAGCCGGCGACGGCAACGACGGTCGATCCGATGAGCGTCGCGAGAGCCAGACCTCGCACGTAGGGGAGCGAACCGACGCGACCGACCGTCAGTCGCCGAGGACGAAGACCCCTGGCGTGGCCTGTCGGCAGCGTGCTTCCGCCTGGGACCAGAGCGAGCTTGGGATCGTGAAGCACAAGCGAGAGCGTACCGACGCCCCGGCCAGCGCCAGCCGGGACTGCCTGCTCCTGTTCGCGCAACGCGACAGCGTGAACCTGCAGGATGGACAGTTGGTCGCGCGGCGTGGGGGCGTTGCGTGCGATGCTTGGCTGGTGTTCGAGGGGTTCCCGGAGCGCGCGTGGAAGGTCGTCGTTTATGCGCAGGAGGAGGGGCGCGGCTTCGGGCACGACCACATCGGGACCGAGCACATCCTGCTCGGTCTGCTGCGCCAGGAGGAGGGGCTCGCGGCACGGGTTCTTGAGTATTTCGGCCTCACGGTTGAGCGCGTGCGCGAACAGGTAGTGCAAATCGTCGGCCCCGGCGAGGCGGCGTTGCCTTCCGGCCAGATTCCGTTCACGCCGCGCGCCAAGCGGGTGCTCGAGACGGCGCCGCGCGAGGCGCTGGGCCTCGGCCACAAGGTCATCCAGACGGAGCACATCCTCCTCGGGTTGGTGCGCGAGAACGACGGCGCCGCATCACGCATCCTGCTGGACCTCGACGTCGACGCGGAGAGGATTCGCACCGAGGTGATCCGGATGAGCGGGGGTCATCGCAGTCGGCCAGGCTAGGAGTCGGCTGTACGACCCACCAATCATCCAGCCTCACGCTGACCGCCATTCTCATCGCCTGCGACCACCAAGTAGGCGCGACTGCTTTCGCGGGCGGTCTCAATTGATCGTCGCACCACTTGAACATCCGGGCTGCTTGATTGGCTGCTCGCCCAGGATGCGGTGATCAGCACGGACGTTGTTGCCCTAGGGCCGACTCGTCGCCTCGGTCCTTGCGCCTTCGCTCCGACCGCTCTGAAGCACCAACAGCCCGAGCGGACGTTGTTGCCCTAGGGCCGACTCGTCGCCTCGGTCCTTGCGCCTTCGCTCCGACCGCTCTGAAGCACCAACAGCCGTGAAGTCGGGCCGGGGCGCGGTGTCGGCGTTTCTGCCGGTCCGTTTCCCCGGCCCGCTCCCCGAACCGGACGTGCGGCTTCCACCGCATCCGGCTCTCCGCGAGCCCTGGTGGGTTATCCGGTGGCTGTGGTTGTCGGTGTCCGCGTGGTCCAGGGGTTCGGGATCTTCGTGCCGCGGTAGCGGTAGCGGGTGATGGCCACCGAACTGGGGTTGAAGAGCTCGACCTTCTCGTCGTGGGGCCAGCCTCGGTTGAGGTAGTGCCTTCGGATCGTCTTCCAGGCGGCGTGTTTGTGTTTGCGCCGGAGCCATCCGAGAATGCGCCAGAAGCTGTAGTGGCGCAGGTAGTCGAAGGTCCGGCTGGAGGCGCCGTGGCGGAAGTAGACCGTCCAGCCTCTTAGCGCCAGGTTGATCTGGGCGAGGAGGACGTGGAGCGGGTTGCTGGTGCCCTGTTTGCTGATCGTCTTGATCTTGGCCGTGATCTGGGCGAGTGCCCGTTTGCATGGCCAGGTGTAGACGAACGCTTTGTTCGAGCCGGGCTTGATCTGCCGTTGGATGCGGAAGCCAAGGAACTCGAAGCCCTCGTCGATGTGGCATACCGTTGTCTTGTGCGGCGAGAGGCGTAGCCCGATCGTCGCGAGGACGCTCGCGGTGTCGTCGATCAGCGCTTGGGCGTCCTGTTTGGTGCCCGCGACGAGGATCACGAAGTCGTCCGCGTAGCGCACGAGGCGGTAGTTGGGCGCTCCGGCTCTTCGGCGTTTGACGCGCTGGGCGGCTGTGGCCATCGTCGTCTGCCAGGCCTCGGCGTGGTGTTCGTCGAGGACCGAGAGAGCGATGTTGGCCAGCAGCGGCGAGAGGATGCCGCCCTGCGGGGTGCCGGTCTTGGTGCTCCGGATCTGGCCGTCCTTTTCGAGGATGCCCGCGATCAGGAACGCCTTGACCAGGCCGAGGACGCGTTTGTCTGCGACGCGAGCGCGCACCCGGGCGATCAGCGCCGGGTGGGAGATCTCATCGAAGCAGGAGGCGATGTCGCCGTCCACGATCCACTCATAGGAGCGGGCGGTGAAGTGGCGGATCTCCTCGATCGCGTCCTGGGCCCTGCGCTTCGGGCGGAACCCGTAGCTGCACGGGTGGAAGTCCGCCTCGAAGATCGGCTCGAGGACCAGCTTGACGCTGGCTTGCACGACACGGTCGGCCGCGGTCGGGATGCCAAGGCGCCGTTGCTTCCCGGACGCCTTGGGGATCATCCGCTCGCGCACGGGCAGCGGGCGAAACCGGCGGGCCTTCAGATCGTCTCTGAGGCCGCGCAGGAACCGCTCGCCGCGCCGGTCGATGCTGCGCGGTCGCACACCATCGACACCGGCAGTGCGTGCTCCCCGGTTGCCCCGCACACGATCCCAGCCGACCGTGAGGAAGGCTGGGTCGCAGACGAGGTTGAACAGGTCATCAAACCGACGACCGGGGCTGCCGGTCGCCCACTGGTGCAACTTGACCTGGATCTCCAGTACCCTCGCCCGAGCCTCATTCAGGTCCGGCCAAGGAGCGTCGGTGTTCACCAACGCGACTCCTGGCGTTCCAGCCTTCTCGCTGCTTGCTCGCTGGGTCCCTTCGCCATGTGCGCGGCTTTCCCGCGCTCGGACTACTACGGACCCTCCGTCCCGCTGCGTGGCCATCAGCAGACAGCGTGCCTGCCCGCCGCCGCGAACACCGGCGGGGAGGGCGGCCACGAAACGGTTCCCACGTTCATCACAGGACCACTCGACGGGGTCGGCGCCCAGCTATGCCCCTGCAACATCGCCACGAGTACGCCGCAGACCTTCCTCGTGGCCTCCCCACCGACTGCACTGATCGGCTTCGGAGTCGCTGCCCGCGAACGGCCGCGGGCGGCGTGCGCTGCAAACCGGCCCATATCCACCAGGTTGGAGCCGGCGTAACGCTTAAGGGGGTTCAACCACTGATTCACTCTCGTTGCGCCTTTCCGTCTCGCTAGACGAGCCCGAACCGTCCGGTGGTGCCGATCCGTCTCGCCGTTGTCAGGGCTGCTTCCCACCATCACCCGCACTCCCGGGATCAGGCTGCCCCCAGCTACATCAAACTGCTGCGACAGTCCAACAGCGGAGTCCTTTCACCTCCGCAAGGTCCTGCAATACGACATGGCGCACCGAGCACACGTTACGCACTGGGTCAGTGCCTGATGTGGTGAAAGGTCGAGCCGATTGTTAAGGTTGGTGCTCTGGGGTGCTCTCAGGTTCTGTGAGGTTCCACCTGGTCGGAATGCTCTTGCCATCTTTCGCTTGT
The DNA here is from genome assembly GCA_049522915.1 of Solirubrobacteraceae bacterium. Lineage (GTDB taxonomy): Bacteria > Actinomycetota > Thermoleophilia > Solirubrobacterales > Solirubrobacteraceae > Palsa-513. Next base: position 10,299 of record JBEKNK010000018.1, read on the forward strand.
CTTTCTACGTTCGTTGTGTGCAGTCGACTCACAAGATCGCGGGTGGCGCGGCGGCCGGGTTCGCGGCGTATCTGACGACGTCGGCGAGCCGCGGTGACTACTACGTGGGCGGCGAGCTGGAGGGGGAGGGCGGGAGCTGGCACGGGTCGACGCAGGCCCTCGACGAGCTCGGCCTGGACCCGGCGCAGCCGGTCCGCCGCTCTCAGCTCGTGACTTTGATGCAGGGCCGTTCGCCGGCGACGGGGGAGCCGCTGCGCCGCGTCGGTGGTGACGGGTCGCGTGTTGCGGGTGTCGACGCGACCTTCAGTGCGCCGAAGTCGGTGTCGGCGTTGTGGGCGGTGTCGGATCGCTATCGGCGGGCGCAGATCGAGGTCGCTCACCGCAGGGCTGTCGCGAGCGCGCTGCGTCGGGTCGAGCGCGATGTCGGGCTGGTGCGCCGGCGTGAGCACGGGCAGCTGCGCTGGGAGAACGCCAGGAGCCTGGTGGCGGCGGAGTTCGTTCACACCTCTTCACGGTTGACGCGCGATCAGGAGCGCGATGGTGTCCCTGACCCGCAGCTGCATTCGCATGTTGTGATCCTCGCTGCCCAACGCAATGACGGCCGGTTCGCCGCCGTGGACTCCCGCGAGTTGTTTCGTTCGCAGCGCGCGAACGGTGCGTGGTACCGGGCGGAGCTCGCGCACGAGCTACGCCAACTCGGTCTCGAGGTCCGCTCGCGCACGGGTCGTGACGGCCGGTTCTTCGAGCTTGCCGGTGTGCCGGAGCAGTTGGTGGGGCGTTGGTCGCGGCGTAGCGAGGTGATCGAGCGCGCGGCCCGCGAGTTCCGCGAGCGTTACGGCCGCGCACCGCACGCCGGTGAGCTCGGCGCGATCGCGGTCGCGACCAGGGGCACGAAAACGATCACGGCCGAAGTCGATGTGTCGGCGGCGTGGAGGTCGGTTGGTGAGGAATACGGCCTCACCCACGAGAAGGCGGAGGGACTGTTCAGCGACCGGCCGCTTGAGCCGGAGCGCGATGTTCGCGGCGAGCTGCTCGCTGACGTGTCGCGTGAGCGGTCGATGATCCAGACGCGCGAGCTCGAGGCCAGGGTGTTCGAGCTCGCCGCCGGGGTGCAGCGACCCGAGGCTGCGCGCGAGCACCTATCCGCGCTCCAACAGTCAGGTGAGCTTGTGGAGCTCGAGGGTGGCTGGTGGACGAGCAGGGAGTTGCGCGAGCTCGAGCAGCACGCGCTCGGCACCGCGCGCGATCGGTCCGGCGAGCGTGTCGGTGTCGCTTCGGTTGGTGCACGCGAGGCCGGCCTGGAGGCTGCCGCTGCTCGTCACGGTCACACGCTCACCGCGGAGCAGGCCCGGGCTCTCGAGGCACTCACCGGTGAGGGTGGCGTGGTCGTGCTGGTCGGCGAGGCCGGCACAGGCAAGGGTGTGGTGCTCGACGGCGCGCGCGAGGCGTGGGAGCGTGACGGTCAGCGCGTGATCGGCACTGCTGTCGCCGGAGCGACCGCGCAGCGTCTCGGGGCCGATGCGGGGATCGCTGAGACGATGACCGCGGACTCGCTGATCGGCCGCGTCGAGCACGACCGGCTCCAGCTTGACCGCAACACAGTGGTCGTGATGGATGAGGCGGGGATGGCTGACACGCGCCGCCTCTCACAGCTGATCGAGATCACCCGCGACAGCAACTCGAAGCTCGTGCTCGCCGGTGACCAGGCGCAGCTCTCACCGATCGGCGCCGGCGGCCTCTTCGCGCAGCTCAAGGACAACGTGCCCACAGGACAGCTGGCGGAGGTTCATCGCGCCAACCACGAGTGGGAACGCGACGCCTGGGGCCAGCTCCGCCAGGGCGAAGCGGAGCGGGCGCTCGGCGAATACCAGGCCCGGGGCCGCCTGCATATCGAGGAAACCCGCACCGAAGCGGGCCAGCGGATGGTCGAAGACTGGGCAGCCACCGGTGCCGCGCATCCCGGGGAGCGGGCCATGATGCTCACCGACGCGTCAAACCGTGAGCTCGACACGCTCAACCAGCTAGCCCAACAACAACGCGACAAGGCGGGCGAGCTGGGACCCGACGCCGTCGCTCTGTCGGATCGCCCGTACGGCCTGCGGTGCGGCGACGAGATCATCTTCACCGCCCACCACCGCGTCGCCGGCCAGGCTCGCGTCGAGAACGGAACCCGCGGCCAAGTAGTGGCGGCGAGCGAGCGCGACAGCCGGGTACTCGTCCGCACCGAGGAGCCCAAGCCGCGCGACATCGACATCTCAACACGCGAGTTCGACGGTCTGCGACTCGCCTACGCCCAACACGTCTACAAAGCCCAAGGCCTCACGACCGACCGATCGCTCGTGCTCACCGGTGGCTGGCAAACCGACCGCGAAACCAGCTACGTCGCGCTCACCCGCGCGCGTGAGCGAACCGACATCTACACCAGCCGCGAAGACCTCGGACACCAAGGGATCGACAGCGACGCGATCAGCCGCCTCGCCGAGCGCGCCAGCAAGAGCAACGCCCAACAGGCGAGCGTGACGCGCGCCGAGATTGATGAGCAGCCGCGACCGCAGGCCGCCGAGCCGAGCTTTGGTGAGCGTTTGCGCGCCGCGCTCGAACACCAGCCCGACCCCGCGAGCGACCGCTCCAACAGCAGCGACCGCGACCGCGACGAGGAGCAGCGCAGCTGGTTCGCTCAACAGCTCGACGAAATCCGCCGCCAACAGGCCGAGCACGCACGCGACCACGACCTTGGCGAAGGCTTCGAGCTCTAACCACCCACCCCATCCAGGCCAGCCGCCCGGTAGCTCCGCTGCACCGGGCCGTCAACCCCGCTACGCGGGGTTCCCCTCACTACGCTCGGTGACTGCCCGGCTCCACTCCGCTAAACCCATCAATCAGGAGCCGGCCGGGGGCCGGCACCTGGATATCCTGGGTAGCAGATGACCTACTCGATCTTCGACGGCAACGGCAACCTCATGGACGCGTTCGACGACCGCGACGCGGCCGTTGCTGCCCTCGGCGCGATCGTAAAGGCCGATCCAGAGGCTGCTGATGCAGTGTGCGTCGTGGCGCGGGACGACGCAGGCCACTTTGTCGGCGAGGCCGTGTATGGCTCCTCGCTGCGCCTCGCGACGTAGCCCACTCGGCGCGTCGCCTACGTCGCGATGCGTCCGAACCAGGATCGTTTTCGTGTCCCGAAATATGTCCCGAACTGCCCAGATCTGAGGGTACTTGAGAGCACCTCAGCGCACCTCAGAGGCCCGAAAACACTGGGAAAGACCTGCAAGTCAGCCTCTCGTAATGAAGGGGTCCCCGGTTCGAGTCCGGGCGTCGGCTTGGGAAAGGCCTGGAAACGGGCCAAGTTTGGATGTCGTGCGTTCGGCGCGACTGGTCGGCTTTACGCGAAAACCCGCAGCTTGCGGAGGAATTGACCAGTCGGTCTCATCCGCATGCGATGACGCCTTCGGCGTTTGCTACATTCGGCCCGCAGGCCGAATCCTTGGCTCGGTGCCAGGGAACCGGGGACCCACCAGTTGGGGCGAATCTGCGGTAATCCCGCCAGTAGCGCTGCTCTTTCGGCGCGAGCCCGTCAGCTAACCCGGTAGGCCGTAGAGAGAGGTGGCGGTGAACAGCGTCACGTTCGTAATGTTGAGATCGCTCGCGCGTCGTGCGGAGGGTTCGGCGTCGGACCTTTGGTCTGGCCCGGCGTCGGCCGCCCACGCGAAGCCGAGCCAATCGACACGGCGGCGTCGCACGTTCGGTGTCACGGGCACAAAGGAGAAGCAATGAGGCGATCGTCAAAGTGCGAGCGCAGTGGTGACACCTACCGCGTCGCTGCGACCGGTGAGCTGGACCTCTCGAGTGCGTCGGAACTCGAAGATGCGTTTGACACCGCGGCGGCCAGCAACGCGCCGGTCATTCTCGTCGATCTCAGCCGCGTCACATGGATCGGTTCGATCGGGCTGCGCGTACTGCTCAGAATGCGCAGCCGTTGCGGCGCCAAGCGACTGCGGTTCGTCCTCTCCCCGGCCTGCGAGCAACTGCTCGACCTGACCGCGGAGTAGCGTCGAGACCGCGTCGGGCCGGCAACCTCTGCGATGACTGGTGGACGCGGCTGAGACTGCTGCTGTCGGAAAGGACCACTCTTGCGGTCAGCCCGCCTGGCGATCTAGGCCAAGGCCGACATTGCGTCGCCGATGGCACCGGGTGGGCCGGTCCTGTTCGACGGCGACGGACCGGCTCATAGCCGTCGCCGGCTCGCTTAGCGGGAGCGGAGTGGACAGTCGCCGCGCTGCACGACCTGCGAGAGTCTGGTCGCGTGGAAGTCGCATCGGCGGTGCTCGTCCCGCGTCCGCGGCGCGTGGCCGAGGATTTGCTCCGCTGGCCGCCGTGGCTGTGGGCGCTCCTGGTTGCTGTCGCGCTCGGCGTCGTGTATCTGGCGATCGCCCCGCTGAGCGGCGATCTCGCGGCCGCCTCGTATCGAAGTTGGCTGTTCGCGCATGCCGGGCTGACGATCTGGGACGACGGCTGGTACGGCGGCCACTACCTGCCCGCCTACAGCCTGCTGTCTCCCGAGCTCGGGGCGTGGCTTGGCCTGCGGGTCGTGGAGGTGTTCGCGACGACGGTCGCCGCGGTGTTATTCGCGCTGCTCATCGACGGGCACTTTCCGGCGCGTGCGACACGGCTCGCCGCGGCGTGGTTCGCACTCGGCGCGGGTGTCGAGCTTGCCTCGGGGCGGGTGGCTTTCGATATCGGTCTGGCGCTGGGCCTGGGCGCGCTGCTTGCCGCCTCGCGCGGCCGCCGAGCGACTGCCCTGCTGCTCGGCCTGCTCAGTCCGCTGGGAAGCCCGGTCGCGGGAGCGTTTCTTGGCCTCGTGTGCGTGGCCTGGGCGCTGGCCGAGCTGGGCGGCGGCGTCGAGCTGCGGCACCTGCGGTTGCGCCACGACGGTTCCGGGTCTGGGGCTGCGAGCGGGCGGGGCTGGCGTTTTGCGCTCGCGCTTGGCGCCAGTGCGCTCGTGCCGATTGTCCTGCTGACGGTGGCCTTCCCGGAGGCCGGTTCGCAGCCTTATGCGGCAAGCTCGTTCTGGCCCGAGGAGGCGCTGGTGCTGCTGATCGCGGCGGCCTTGCCGCGTGGGGAGCGGATGCTGCGAGTCGGCGCCCTGCTCTACGGCGCCGCGATGTTCGCGGCCTTCGTGATCCCGAGCGCGATGGGCGACAACGCGGAGCGTCTGGGCGCGCTCGTGGCCGCACCGGTGGCAGCCTGCGCGTTGCTTGCCCGGCGGCCGCGCGTTCTACTGGTCTTGGTTCCCGCGCTGCTTTTTTGGCAGGTCGTGCGGGCGGCGCAGGACCTTGCGGCCGCGGCGTCGGACCCCTCGGCGCAGCAGGCCTACTACGCCCCGCTGCTCGATCGCCTGCGAGTGATCGGTGTGCTGGACGGAGGCCGGCCGATGCGGATCGAGGTCGTTCCCACGCTCGTCCACTGGGACGCCCGCTGGGTGGCCCAGGACGTTTCGATCGCCCGTGGTTGGGAGCGTCAGGTCGATCTCGCGGACGACTCGCTCTTCTACGACGCCCGACGCCTCACCGCCGGGCGCTACCACGCGTGGCTGCGCGGCGAAGCGATCTCCTACGTCGCGCTGCCAGACGCGCCGCTTGACTCCTCGGCGCACGGGGAAGCCGAGTTGCTGCGTGACGGGCCGCCGCCGTATCTGCGCGAGGTCTGGCACTCTGCGCACTGGCGCCTGTTCGCGGTGCTGGGCGCACAACCGCTAGCGACGCGACCAGCCGTTGTGACGAGCCTGCAGACGGACTCCTTCACGCTCAGGACCAGCCGGCCCGGCACCTTCACCGTGCGGGTGCGCTTCACGCCCTATTGGGCACTGGAGCGCGGGAGCGGATGCGTGGAGCGGTCCGCCGGCGGCTGGACTCAGGTTCGCGCGCTCGCCCCGGGCAGCCTGCACGTCGGGATCGACTTCTCGATCGCGCGGATCTTCGAGCACGGTCCTCGATGTCGATCGTGACGCCACGCTGAGCATTGCGACACGGGCTGGGGGTCCGCGCGCGTCAGTGCGTCCAGCGCATCACTCTGCTCAGGTGAGTGCCGGCCCGCTCGAGCTCCCGGCGCTATCCCGCCCGTTCCGCGGAGGCGAGCCCACGCCGTGCCCAGGCCGCCATCACCGCGGTGCCGGCTGCGAGCACGATGAAGGCGAGCGCGACCTTGACCGGTGACGCGTCAAACAGGCCGCGGCCTGCCTCGAGCACGACGGTGGCCGGGTTGTACCTCGCGACGGCGTGGATCCAACCGGTCAGCAGGTTCAGCGGTACGTAGATCGGGGCGAGAAAGACGATCACGAAGACCGGCATCTGGATGACCGCGCCGGCCTGCTCGGTGCGCAGGAACATCGCGGTTCCGATCGCCCACAGCGCCGCAACCAGATTCACCATAAGGCCGACGCCAAGCAGCCCGATGAGCTGAATGCCGCTGCCGTCGACGTTCATTCCGGCGATCAGCGCCGCGACCGTGACGACGGTGCCGGTCAGGAACCAACGCAGCGCGGCGCCGATGGTGTAGCCCGCGATGATCCCGCCACGGTTCGGAGCGCTCAGCAGCAGTCGCCGCGCAAAGCCCGAGTCAAAGTCTCGGGCCACGGCAAAGCCGGTGAAAACGCCGCCGAACGCCGAGGACTGCAGGAAAACGAAGACGAACTGGAATGCGGTGTAGCCGGCCCTGTAGTGGAAGCTCGGGACCTGTGCGATCTTCGAGAGGCCGCCGGCGAATGCCGCGAGGAAGAACAGTGGAAACAGGATCGACGGCACCAGCACCGACGGTGTCTTGATCGTGTTGTGGATCGAGCGCCAGGCGACACCGCGCGTGACGGATGCGAAGCGCCTCACGAGCGCTGCAACCTGTTCTTCATCGCGAGCGAGGACAGACCGATCGTCAGCACGAGAATCGCCACGGCAAAGCCAAAACCGAGTGCCAGCGCTCGAGCGTCCCAGCCGCTGATGACGAGGCTCCGGATGCCTTCGATCAGGTATGAAGCCGGATTGTAGGTCGCAACGAAGTGAAACCAAGATACCTTCAGCAGGTTGCGGGGCAGCGAGGATGAACTCAAGAACAGCGTCACGAACAGCAGCGGGAACATCGCCTGCACCGCCTCGCCGGAACCGAACCGCAGCGCCAGCAGAGTGCCGACCCCGGCGAACCCGAACGCGATCAGGACCGAGAGCACGAGCAAGACGAGCGCGCCGCCGACGCCGCTCGCGATCCCGACACCGGTCGCAATCCCGACGAGCAGGTAGATCACCGACTGGATCGCGGCGACCACGAGTGGGCCGCCCATCTGGCCCGCGAGCATCGCGCTCGCGCGCACCGGTGTCATCGCCAGACGGTTGAAGAACCCGCTCTCGATGTCGCGCGCCAGATCGACGCCTGCGGTCACGGCCACGAACAACGCGCCCTGCATGAACGGCACAGCCAGCAGGAACGCGCGGTAGCTGACAGGCGGGAAGCCGGGGATCCTCGTCGCGGCGCTCAGCGCGCTTCCGTTGATCGCAAACAGGATCAACGGAAACAGGATCGGGAACACGAGCAGTCCCCGTTGACGGATGGTGCGGATCACCGACCGCCGCGCCACGGCGCCGATCTGCTCCAGCAGATGCGGCTCGCTGAGCCCGCTAGCCACCACGTCGGCCCCGCCGTCCGCGCCCGCTTGGTTCCTCCACGGGCTCTTCGGCCTCCTCGCTCGACCCTTCGAGCTTGCGTCCGGTCTTCGCGAGGAACACGTCGTCAAGCGAGGGCTGGTGCAGGTGCAGCGAGGCGACATGCAGGCCGGCGGCGTCGAGCGCGCGCACCACCTCCGCGAGCTGCGCCTCACCACCGGGAAGCTGCACGGCGATGCTTCCGTCCTCGCCGCGCACCAGCTTGCCGAAACCCTCCAGTGCATTCGCGAAGGCGTCGCCAAGGCTCACGTCCGCGGGCCGCACCTCGACGGTCGGATGCCCGATCTCCGCCTTGAGATTCTCCGGCGTGTCCTCGGCGACGATACGCCCGTGGTCGATGATCCCCACGCGGTCGGCGAGGGCGTCCGCCTCCTCGAGGTACTGCGTCGTCAGGAAGACGGTGATCCCGTCCTCGTGCGCGAGGCGGTCAACCTCCGCCCATAGGGCTGTGCGGCTCTGCAGGTCAAGGCCGGTCGTTGGCTCGTCGAGGAAGAGGATCCGCGGCTCGTGCACGAGCGCCAAAGCGAGATCCAGGCGTCGCTTCATCCCACCCGAGTAGCCGCCGACCCGGCGATCCGCAGCCTCCGAAAGCCCGACGCGGTCGAGCAGCTCCTGGGCGCGACGGGCGCGGTCGGCCCTCGGTATCCCCTGCAGCGTTCCCTGGAGAGTCAGATGCTCGCGGCCGGTCAGGATCACATCAAGTGCGGCCTCCTGCAGTGCCGCCCCAATCGACGCGCGCACGTGCGCGCCGTCGCGGACGATGTCATAGCCGCCGACGCTCGCCCGCCCGCTCGTGGGTGGCAGCAGCGTCGTCAGCATCAAGACCGTGGTCGACTTCCCCGCACCGTTTGGACCGAGGAAGCCATAGATCTCGCCGGGCTCGACCGCAAGATCTATCCCGTCGACTGCTCGCGGGCCCTTCTTGAACTCGCGGACGAGGTTCTCGACTTCGATCGCGGGCGCCGCAGACACTGGATGCAGCCTACTAATCCCCACGGCCCGCCCCGGCTCTGAGCGAGCCGTCAGGCACCGTGGTCAGCCTTGCCGTCTACATGTACCCGGGGCGGCAAAGGCCGCTCCCGCTCCTGCGCGAACCCGACGTTGTTGCTGGTCGCCCGCAAACCAGCAGCGACGGTTCGGCACGAGGCAACGTGAGCGTCCTCTGACACCGGCTACAGCAACGGCGGCCCGTACCGAAACCGCCGCTCGCCACCGCGGACCGTGCATGCTGCTCCTCGTCGCGTTGCTTGCGGCAGCGCTCGTCTGTGCGCGTCTGGCTACGCGGTCATGCAGTTGCGGTGGCGGGGTCCGGCCGAACGACCACGGTGTCAGCGATCAGGATGATCTCGTCAACCGGCAAGTCGGCCAGCGCCGCATGTTTACGGATCGCCTCCTCGCTCGTCGCCTCATAGACGCAGACCGTCCCGACCGAGCCGCCCCCCTCGTCGAGCACGTAGCTGCGAATCCAGCGCACCTCGTCGGCCATCTGCTCGTTGCCGACCTGGGTCGAGCGCTCGGCTGCGGCCTGCAGCTCAGCACCAGAACGCCAGCCGCTACGGCGCAGGATCGCGTACTGATTCATCGTCGTCCTCTTCTCACGTAAGCCGGTCGCCGAAGCGGTCGCCTCGGCCGAACACAACGCTACAGCGTTCGATCCGGACTGCTCCTTGTCGCGCTCAGCGCCACTCAGGCAGATCCGCCGCGACGGCGGGCTCGTGCTGTCCGGTGGTGCTCGGGAGCGCAACCGGCGCGGCGGCTGGTTCAGCCCGCCGGCAGGTCGTTTCCGCTCCCGAGGATGTGAGCGTGGACCTCGGCCGCGAGCTTGTGAACCTCAGTTGTGAGTTCGATGTTCTGCTGGATCAGCAGTTTCTGCGCCTCAACTCCGTCCTCGACCTGGTCGAGCACCGTGCGAATGCCGTCGATGATGGTCGAGAGCACGCGCTGCGAGCGGTTCGCGGCGGCCGCGACTAGAAACCCGATGAACAGCTCCGCGACGGTCGTCAGGAGGTTCAGGGGGAAGTTGTACGCAGTCCCGGTGAACCAGCTGGGCAGGAAGTTCGAGTTCGCGCCGACGAGACCGAACGCAAAGATGAGTGTCCAACCGACGACCAGGACGAGCCAGAAGACGATGTTCGGCGGCTCGCCCATGACTGTCGAAACCCAGTCACAGAAGCGCAGGAACAGCGACTCCCGGCGGCTGGCGTCCTCCTGCTGGTGCGCGGCGGCACGGGTGCGGAAGCGCTCGACGGCACGAGCAGGCAACCGCCCGGCGCGTGGTGCTTGGGCTGTGGTCTGGTCAGCCATCCGATGCCTGCTCACACCGAGATTCGCCGGACTCTGCGTGCATCCTCCCCAACCCGGCCAGCGGGTCGCTCCGGCATTAACGCGACACGCTGCGCGGGCCGCTACCCGAATTCCGCCATGCGAGTGCGCGGGAGCGCACGCGGTCAGGCGAGTCACCGTCCCGGCGGTTGTTTCGCAAGCCCCCGCGACATCGCTCCGCTCCAGCCGTTTGAACAGCCAACAGCTCGTGCAGACGAAATGCCAGCAGGCCGCTGGCCTGGCCACTTAGACGCCTCTCACGTCGTACGTTCGCCTAATGCGTGCGCGAGCGTCGCGGCGCTGCCGATCGATAACGTATGTTGCGCATCAGACGGCTCCAGCCGATGAGTTTGATGCTTGTCGCCTGCCTTGCTGTGAGCGTGGGTGCGACCTCCACAGTCGCTTCGGCGGACGGGAGCTCCGCGCCGCATTGCGCCTGGTACAAGGGTAGTGGCGTCCCGCCAGGCAGCGGTATCCCGCCGTGGGGGTTCCACGCTTCGCAGTCGTTCCCCGCAGGCGGGACCGGTTTCGCGTACGGCTGGGGGGATGTCAATCTGGATACGAACTGGATCTCCGGCAAGGTCTGCCAGGAGGTGTCCGGTGGCGGCCGGCCTGCCCGGATGATCTCGGTGAGCATCGGTCCGCAGATCGCCTATCACTCCCACGTCGCGATGATGTGGGGCTACCCGGGGAACCTCATCAAGACCTCCTTGAGTGTCACCGCGAGCACCGATCCTCGGTGCAAGGTCGGGACGAGCGGACACGTGGTCATGTACGCCAGCTACAACGGCGTCCGCAGTGACAGCATGCAGTTCTCCTTTGACGCCGGCTGCCGGGACCAGGATCACCTCTATCACGGTCCTCAGGTGGACGCACAAGTACCACCGCTCTGACAGGTGCTGATCGGCGTTCGTGGCGGACGGACCGCTATGAAGCGGCTCGGGGCAGGATGAAACGCTCGACGGCGTTCGCGAAACCTTCCTCGGCGTCAGACGTCGTCGCGAAGCTTGCCGCCCGCTTGACGTCGCTCCCGGCATTGCCCATTGCGATGCTCAGCCCGGACTTGGCGAACATCAGCACGTCGTTGGCTCCGTCCCCGATCGTTGCGATCTCCTCGGGCTTGATCGCGTACCTCGCTGAGAGATCGAGGAGCACGGCGCCCTTGTTGGCCTTCGGGTGGGTGACGTCCAGGTAGTAGGGCTGTGAACTCGCCACTGAAAGGTGATCCCCGAAGCGGTCCTGAACTGCGCTGGTAGCTGCGGCGATCGCATGCGGGTCGTCGCTCACGCCAACGAGCTTGGCGACCCGGTCAGTCAGCTGGTCGTAGCTGTCGACGAGCGTTGGGGTGAACGCCACGGTGCGAGCCTCGCGGTCCACGTGCGGTGCGGATGATCGCCGCACGTACCAGTCGGCGCCACGATAGAGCCAGGCGTCGAGGGCGTGGGACTCGAGCAGCTCGACGATGGGTAGCACGCTGTGCTGTGCGATCTCATGTTGCTCGAGCACGACGAGATGGCGATCGACCAGCAGGCCACCGTTGAACGCCGCCAGCGGCAGCTCAAGCTCGAGCGGTTCGATGAGCATCGCCATGCCTCGTGGCGGACGGCCGCTGGTGACGGCAAAGAGCACGCCCTCCGCCCTGAGTTTGCGGACGGCCGCGACGGTTCGCTCGGTCAGAGCTTTCTCCGGTGTTACGAGCGTTCCGTCGACGTCGGCGAGCAGGAGCCTGACGCGTGGGGCCTCGACGTGGCTCACACAACCCACCACCGCGAGCCAGCGTATACCCGGCACGGGACGGGGCTCGCCGACCGCCGTAGGGCCAACAATCCGACAGACCGATCAAGTCGCGGCGCACTTTGCTCAGGCATTGGCAGCTGTCCCACGGCCCAACCGTAGGGCATGCCGGCTGCGTTTGACACCGAGCGCCGGGAGGGGCCGGGGCGCCGGTACCGACGCTAGGCGGTATCGCCGAAGGCTTCGACGAGCCTGAACAGGCGTGAGTGGGAGCTGGCGATCGTGCGCAGCTCGCGGAGAGCGTTGTGAATCGCGGCGGAGTCGGTGAGCGCTTGGCGGTCTTTGATGTTTGCCATCGTGATTCGAATCATTACGGCGCCGTGGTCGACGCTCTCGTAGACCTGTGCGGACACGAAGCCCCGGGAGTCGAGGAGCAGGCTCCGCGTCAGCTCGAGGATCCGTTCGAGCAGTTCTGGCTCGCGTGACGGATCGACGGTCCAAACATCGATCAGGACCGGGGATTCGCTCGTTTCCATGGCGATCAGTGTAGCCAGGCCCAGGCCTGCCGCCGAGGCGGCTGCGATCAGGCGGTCGCGGGCTGCTCGAAGGGCGCGCGTCGACGACACACAATCTGAGCTTCTTCACTCGGACATCGCGTCGGAAGACCCTCGGCAACGTTCCTTCAGCGGACCGGTTTGCCCGGTCGCAATCGCTGTGCTCGGGCTACACACAAGTGCCTGTTTTATCGTGGCATGCAGCGCTCTCGCCGACTTGGATCCGTACGTGGAAGGATGTGTCGGGTTAGGACGCTACGCTGTGTATTCCTGACACCACGTCGACAGGGGGGCATATGCCCGATGTACTGAGCAAGATCAGAAGTGATTTGGAGAAGCGCCTGCATGAACTTGAACCGCTGATCGAGGAGCACGCCCATGTGCGCAGGGCGCTTGACGCATTGAATGGCGCCGGGACGCGGGCCGAGGGAACCGTTAGGAGTGCCGTTAAGCGCACGCGGTCCGCGGCGACGAGCACGGCGGCCAGGCGTCGCGGTCGTCCTAGCGGTAGTGGTGCTCGTGCGCAGGAGGCGCTGAAGCTTGTTCACAGGCATCCGGGGATCACGCTCCAGGAGCTGGCCAAGCGGATGAAGATCAAGCCCAACTATCTCTACAGGGTGTTGCCGCAGCTGGAGAAGGACGGCAAGGTGGCGAAGAAGGAGAAGGGGTACCACCCGCCAGAGAGCTGATCGCGATTCATTTGCGGCGTCGGATGCGTCCAGCGGGGCTGTAGACGCCGTGCTTCGTCGCCGGCGGGTGGTGGGCGTTCCCAACTGCCAGCCGACGGTCACGCCTTGGCCGGAGGGCGGCTCGGACGCGACCGCCGTGTGGGGTGGGACGCGGCCGGCGCTGGCAAGCCTCGGCTGAGTCGGCGGATCTTCTCGTTCGGATCCGTCTGTCGCGAGCATGCTGCCGGCGGGTGGCCGGGAAGCTCGGTGCTCGCTCTCGAAAGCCACGCGGGAAAAGTGATATCATTTAGATACTACTTTTCCGAAGGGCTTTCCGAACAGGAGCCATTAACGCCGTGTGGGCTGATGAGAACGCCAGTGGTCTGCTGAAGCTTGTACCTCGGCTCGAATACAGGCGCCCGCGGCTCTTCGCCTGTGTGCGCGTGCTCGGCGGTGTCACGCTGCTCATCATCGCCGCCCTTCTGATCGGCTATGACCGCGGCGGCTGGTGGCGAGTCCTGCTGATACCCGCAGCAGCGGCGGACTTCTACGTCGCATATCTCTTGTACCGCCTCCCACGACCAACCGGTGGCGGTCCAAGTGAGGGATCGACCGATGCGAAGTGAGGCTCGCGCGGGGGGAGTGGCGGGCATCGCTGCTGCAGATCGCGCTCGCTCCCGATCAGCTGATCCACACACGCTGGAAGCCGCCTCGGATCCGCGCTGTCGGTGGCGGAGATCGCGTGTGACCAATCTTGAGAAGGCACTCCACGAGGAGGGATCATGACCCAGGACATCCAGCAAGACCGCCAGCCCGAGGCGACCCCGGTCGGGCACTCCGGGACCCGCGTCGTCATCCAGGAACGCCCCGCCTGGGCGGTCAACGGCTGGCTCGGCGTGCTCGTCGTCGCCGCCTGCATCGTCGGAACCATCTTTCTGGCCGAGAGCTCGACCTCGGCGCTCGCCGCCGCTCCGGCATTTGTCGGCGCGTTGGTTTTCTCGTCGCTGATCATCGTGTCACCCGGCCATACCAAGGTCGTGCGGTTCTTCGGCAGCTACGTCGGAACGGTGCGTGGTACCGGCCTGTCGTGGATCCTGCCGCTGGCGGATCGCAAGAGCCTGAGCATTCGGGTCAGGAACTTTGAGACCAATCATCTGAAGGTCAATGACGCGGACGGCAACCCGGTCGAGATAGCCGCGATTGTCGTCTGGCAGGTGGCCGACACCTCGCGGGCGTCATACGCCGTCGATGACTACGTCAATTTCGTCGAGGTCCAGGCCGAGTCGGCATTGCGTCACGTTGCGACGACGCATCCCTACGACGACCCCGCGGGGGAGGGCACCTCGTTGCGCGGCAACGTCGACCTTGTCGCCGCAGAGCTCGCCCAGGAGGTCGCCCAGCGGGTGACGATCGCCGGGGTGGAGATCGTCGAGGTGCGCATCAGCCATCTCGCCTACTCCCCGGAGATCGCCCAGGCGATGTTGCGCCGGCAGCAGGCCAACGCCGTTGTCGCCGCGCGTGCTCGGATCGTCGAGGGCTCTGTGGGAATGGTCGAAATGGCCCTCGCCCGCCTCGAGGAGCACGGCATCGTCGAGCTCGACGAGGAGCGCAAGGCAGCGATGGTGAGCAACCTACTCGTCGTCCTCTGTGCGGACCAGCCAGCTTCTCCGGTGGTCAACGCCGGCACGCTCTATACGTGAGCCGTGAGCGCAAGCAGGTGCTGCTGCGCATCGACCCAGCGGTGCACGACGCCCTGGCGCGCTGGGCCACTGACGAGTTCCGCAGCCTCAACGCCCAAATTGAGATGCTGCTGCGGCACGCCCTCAACGACGCCGGCCGGACGCCCCGACAAGCGGCGCCGATGCCCAGGCGTGGCCGGCCCCCGACCCGCAGCGGCTGACAAGCGGCGCCGATGCCCAGGCGTGGCCGGCCCCCGACCCGCAGCGGCTGACAAGCGGCGCCGATGCCAAGGCGTGGCCGGCCCCCGACCCGCAGCGGCTGACAAGCGGCGCCGCAGGACGCCGGTGCCGACGTTGACCTCTTCACGGTGTAGTCGACGACGACGACCTTGTTCCCGTGCCGGACGTCGCAGGTGAACACCCCGTAATGCCCGTTGGCGACGGTGAACTTCAACCTGCCCGTCGCCTGATCGATTGCGATCTTTGTGTACCTCGGCACGGCGATGAGGGTGTACCTCCTGCCGGATCCGGCGAGCGTCGAACCACCGTCACCCGCGATCTGCGTGCTGCCGCAGCCGCACCCCGACGTCGAAATCACGCGCACCGCGGGCCATCGCAGATGTCGTGCGCGTGCCGTCGGTTCGGTGAGGAGGAGCGGCCCATAGGATTACGGGCCAACCCAACGCGAGAGGAGCAGACATGGCGAACGGCCGACTGACGCAGAGCCGGGTTGGCGTGCTGGGAAGCGGCGAAGTCGGGCGGCGCCTGGCAGCCGGGTTCGCCAGTCGTGGCCACGACGTGATGATCGGCTCTCGCGACCCTGGTAAGGCAGATCTGCGCGAATGGCTGTCCGTCGATGGTGCGGGCATCGCCGCCGGCACGTTCGCTGAGGCTGCAGCGCACGGCGAGCTGCTGATCCTGGCGGTGCTGGGCGCTGCCGCAGAGGAGGCGATCGCCGACGCCGGCCCCGACAATTTCAGCGGCAAGGTCCTGATCGACGCCACCAACCCGCTCGACTTCTCCGGCGGCTTTCCGCCCAAGCTCGCGATCGCGGGCGAGGACTCGCTCGGGGAGCGTGTCCAACGCGCGCTGCCCGGCGCCAGGGTGGTCAAGGCGTTCAACACGATCGGCAACCCGTACTTCGTGGACCCAAGCTTTGGCGAGGGCCAGCCGACGATGCTGATCGCGGGAGACGATGAGGACGCCAAGCGCACCGTTGGCGACGCATTGAGCGACCTCGGCTGGTCCGATGTCGTCGACATCGGCGGCATCGAAGGGTCGCGAGAGCTCGAGGCGATCTGCATTCTGTGGGTCAAGATCGGCGGCATCAGGGGCGCGTGGGACCACGGGTTCAAGCTGCTCGTCGGC
Organism: Solirubrobacteraceae bacterium; assembly: GCA_049522915.1. GTDB lineage: Bacteria > Actinomycetota > Thermoleophilia > Solirubrobacterales > Solirubrobacteraceae > Palsa-513. Next base: position 26,330 of record JBEKNK010000018.1, read on the forward strand.
TAGCCAAGTCTCGTCCGCAGGAGGCGCGTAGCTAGCCGGTCTCGCGTCTGCCGCGCGGAAGCGAAGCCTTGCCTGCGACCTCGCCGCCGACAGGCGATGGCTGCCGTTGGGCGCTGTCCGCACCCCGGGGGCCTTTCGCGCTCGCTGACGAAAGGGTGCGGCGGCAGCGGGTTGAGAAGCCCGAGCCGCGTGCGAATCGGCGCGCCGGCCTGCGACGACCGCCACGCGGCGCATACTGGCCGCGGATGGCTGAGCAGACGCGGGACGACGCGAACGGCCTGCGGCTCGTCCTCGTAATCGGCGAGGGGCCGCTCGTCGAGGTCGTGCGCCGGGCACTCGACGACGCCGGGGCGAAGGTTCGCCACCTGGCCGAGCCGGTGGACAGCGAAATTCGCGAGGCGATGAGTTCCGATGTGGAGGCGGTGATCCTCGTTTCTCGCGATGACCGCGTGTCGCTGCGCCATGCGTTGGTCGTCGAGCACCTGCGACCCGGCGTGCGCCTGACCGTGACGATCTACAACCGCGATCTCGGGGCGGAGCTGCGACGCGCGGTTCGCAACGTCCGTGTCATGTCGATGGCCGACATCGTGGCTCCGTCGCTGGCGGCGGCCTGCCTCGCTGACGACCTGCTGTGCGTGCGGAGCACCCCTGACGCCGTGGTTGGGATTCGGAGCGCTGCCGACGGTCCCGTCGCGACGCCGCTGGCGCTGCACCGACGTAACCGTGGCGAGCGCGTCCTGACCAACCTCGGGTCGCTCGTGCGTCCGTTCGAGCTGAGCGCAAAGACGCTCCTCGCCGGTCTGCTCGGGTTCCTGCTGATCCTCCTCAGCGACTCCGTCGTGCTCGGCCTTGCGCTCCACGAGTCGTGGGTCGAGGCTGTGTACACGGCGACGAAGACGATCGTCACCGTCGGGCCCAGCCAGCGGGTCGATGATGGGCCGGCGTGGCTGAAGCTCTACTCCGCGGCGATGATGCTGGCCGCACTGGCCTTCACCGCGGTTTTCATCGCCGGCCTGATCGATCGCCTGCTGGATCGCCGGCTGGTCGCGATCGTCGGGGTGCGGACGATGCCTCGCAGGGACCATGTCGTCGTCGTCGGTCTCGGGCAGGTCGGCCTGCGTCTGTGCATGATGCTGCGCACGCTGGGAGTCCCGGTGGTGGCCGTCGAGGTCGACCCTCAGGCCGACAACATCAGGCGCGCCCGCCAGTACGACATTCCGGTCGTGGTTGGCCGGGGCAGCAGCCGAGCCGTACTGCAGCGCCTCTCACTCGCGCGCGCCCGCGCATTCGCCGCCGTCACCTCTGATGAGATCGAGAACATCGCCGCGGCCGTCGCCGCGCTGGCGATCCGCGAGAACCTGCGGACGGTGCTGCGCGCAGGAAGCGGCGATGTGCTGGACGAAACTCGCGCCCTGTTTGCGATCGGCGCCGTCCGTGACGTGTATCTGATCGGAGGCACCCTGCTGGCCGCCGCGGCGCTGGGCCTGCCGGCGGAGGGGGCGTTCATGTTCGACGAGACGGTTTGGGTCCTCTGCCCTGACGGTCGACTCGAAACCTTCGCCGCGCACCTGCAAACGGCCGCCGGTGACTCCCCGAGCCGGCCGGCGTAGGTCCGCGGGCGCAAATGCACGGCGCTTGATCGCCCCTTCGGGGGCGGCGCGTCAGCGTGCGCGTTGCGGCGCGATCAGCGATCCGCATGCGGTCGACGCGATCGAATCAAGCAGGATCCCCTGTTCGACGGCGGTGCGCACGGCGTTTTGGAAGCGAGGATCGATCAGCTCAGCCAGGGGCTGGCGCACGCGATCGAACGCGCGCAGCGCTTCAAGTGCCTGGCGATCCCAGCGGTCCGCGTAGCGCAGCAGGTCGTCAGGGAGTGCCTGTGTGCGGTCGCAGCCGGGCTCGTGGCGGCAATCGAACGGCTCCTCGAGGTTCAGCGTGCCGTAGTCGTCGGTCAGCTCTTCGCCGGGTTGGATGTCGCGAACGGCAACCTCGAAGCCGTAGGCGGTGCCGATCATGTTGGCGTCGAAGCTGTGGTTGATGAAGCGGCCCAGATCCCAGCAGTAGACGTAGCGGCCACCTTCGTCGCGGTAGGCGTACTTCAGCACCATCGCTCGGCGAACCTCGTCGAGGTCCGCGACGACGCCGGGATCGAGGACCAGGTCAAGGTCGTCGAGCACCCACGCGATGGTGCCCTTCGGGATCAGCTCGGTCGCGACGACGCCAAAGCCGATCTCGTCGTCGATGAAGCGCAGTTCTGTTGCCGGGTGGAGCATGGCCTTCGCCGGATGGAGCATGGCCGTCGTGTGCGAGCGGGCGAGTATACGCGGCTAGACTCACCAAAATGTTGGCGGCGCTCAGCCCGCGCTGGCTGCGCGAAGGTCTCGCGACGATGGATCTGCGGCGCTTCCAGCTCGCGGCCGCGTCGTCATCGTTTTCGCTCTGGGCGTTCTCGGTGGTGCTCGGCGTCGTCGCCTATCGCGAGGGCGGCGCACCGGCCGTGGGCCTTGCGGTGCTCACGCGTTTCCTGCCGGCGGCGTTCGCGGCCCCGGTCGCCGGCCTGCTCGGCGACCGCATGTCGCGCCGGCTGTTGCTGCTGTGGACACTGGCCGCATCGACGACGTTGCTGGGCGGCCTCGTCGCGGCCATCGCGCTCGGCGCTCCGTTCGCCATCGTGCTGGTGCTCGCCTCCGGCTTCACGATCGCCAGCACCGCCCGCTACCCCGCCCAGGCGGCGCTGATCCCGACCTACACGAACTCGCTGCGCGAGCTGGCGGCCGCGAACGGCCTGTGGAACGCGATCGAGAACATCTTCTTCGCGATCGGCTCGCTGGTCGCCGGCGTGCTGATCGCGTCCACGTCGACCCAGTTCGCGCTGGCGGTCGCGACCTGCTCCTGCGCGCTCGCCGCCGGCGCGATCGCGATGCTCAGGCCCGACGAGCGCCCGCAGTACGACGACGAGGAGGCGACGTCGCTGATCGCCGAGCTCCTCGGCGGCCTTGCGGAGGTGCGCCGGACGGCCGGCCTGCCCGATGCGCTCGGGCTGCTTTCGGCGTCGATGCTGCTCGACGGGCTGCTCGACGTCGTCCTCGTCGTGCTCGCCCTTCGCGTGCTCGGGGTGGGTGCGGGCGGGCTCGGCTGGTTGAACGGCGCCTGGGGCTTGGGCGGCTTGCTCGGTGGGATCGGCGGCCTTGCGCTGCTCGGGCGCGGCCGCTTCGCGCGCGCCTCCTTGGTGGCATGCCTGCTGCTCGGCGGTGCGATCGCGGCGCTCGCGGCCCACGACGCCGTCGCGGTCGCGGCGCTGGTGTTCGTTGCTGTCGGGGCGGGCCTCGCGATCTTCGAGCTCACAAGCTCGACGCTGCTGCAGCGCTTGACGGCCGAGGAGGCGGTCGCCCGCGCATTCGGCGTGCAGGAGGCCTGTGGCCTGATTGCCGCCGCGGTCGGCTCGGCGATCGCCCCCGTGCTGATCGACAGTCTTGGGATCCGCACCACCCTGGCCGCGGGCGCGGCGGTCACCCCGCTGCTGGTGTTCGCGCGCAGCCGTGCAATCGCGCGCTTTGACGTCGAGGGCGCGGTCGCAACGCGCCAGTTCTCGATCCTTCGCGCCCTGGACGTCTTCGCGCCACTGCCGCTCGCGACGATCGAGACGCTTGCGCGCCATTCGACCGAGGTGACGTATTCCCGTGGCGAGGTGGTGATCCGCGAGGGCGACCCCGGGGATCTGTTCTACGCGATCCTCGAGGGCAGCGTTGAGGTTTCACAGTCGGGCCGCAGCGTTCGGACGCAGGAGCCGGGCGAGTACTTCGGCGAGATCGCGCTGCTGCGCGATGTCCCCCGCACCGCCACCGTCACGGCGCGCACCGACCTTGTGCTGCTCTCGCTCGACCGCGACATGTTCCTGACGGCGGTCACCGGCCATCCCCGCTCGCATCGGGCGGCGCACGCGACGGCCGATGAACGCCTGCTGCACATGCCCGCCTGAGCGCCGGCGCGGCCCGGCTTGACGTAGCTTGGCGAGCTCATGTTGATCGCTTCGCTCGCGCGGATGGTGCGTGCGCTGTCGCTCGACGTCGCGCTGCTGCGGCGCCGGCGGGACTTCGGCCTGCTCACGGCCGGCGAGGTGGTGTCGCAGGTCGGGTCGATGATGACCTTCGTGGCGCTGCCCGTGCAGTGCTACGCGCAGACGCACTCGACGCTGCTCGTGGGTCTGCTGGGGGCGGTCGAGTTCGTGCCGATTCTCTGCCTCGCGCTCGTGGGCGGCGCGATGGCGGACGGCTTCGACCGTCGGAGGCTCCTGCTCGGCGCGGAGGCGGCGACGATGCTCGTGTCCATCGCTCTGATCGTGAACGCGAGCCTTGCCGCGCCGACGACGTGGTTCCTGTTCGTCGCGGCGGCGCTGGCTGCGGCGTTCGAGGCGCTGCGCCGACCGCCGCTCGACTCGCTGACCCCGCGCCTGGTCGAGCGAGGCGAACTGGGTAGCGCCCTTGCCCTGTCGTCGGGGCTGTGGAGCCTGGCGGGGCTGATCGGCCCGGCGATCGCCGGCGTGGCGATCGCCAGTCTCGGATTCGCCGGCGCCTATACGGCAGACGCGTTGACCTTCGTCGTGGCGCTGGGAACGGTGGCGGCGCTCCGCACGCCGGCCTCGCCATCGGCCCGCGTCGCTCCGAGCATGCGCTCGACCGTCGAAGCGGTGCGCTACGCGAGCGGGCGCCCCGAGCTGATCGGCACCTACGTCGTGGATATCAACGCGATGTTCTTCGGCATGCCGCTCGCCACGTTCCCGGCACTGGCGCGCCACTTCGGCGGCGGCGACAGCCTGGTGGGAGTGATGTATGCCGCACCGGCTGCCGGCGCGATGATCGCCGCGCTCTCGAGCGGCTGGTCGGCGAACGTCCATCGCCACGGCCGCGCGATCGTCGCGGCGGCGACAGGGTGGGGCGTCGCGATCGTCGGCCTCGGCCTCGCACCGAGCCTGCTGGTGGCGCTTGCCTGCCTGGTCTTGGCGGGCGCCGCGGATGAGATCTCAGGGCTGTTTCGATCGCTGATCTGGAGCCAGACGATCCCCGACGCGATGCGCGGTCGCCTGGCCGGGCTCGAGATGCTGTCTTGGTCCTCGGGCCCGACGCTGGGCAACGCCGAGGCCGGGGTCGCGAGCGCACTCGTCGGCCTACGCTCCTCGATCATTCTCGGCGGCGCGCTTTGCGTGGCCGGTGGGGGCGCGCTGGCCGGCGCCCTGCCCGCGTTCTGGGCCTATGACGGACGCGCCGGCGATGCTGTGACCCCGCCTCCGGCGCGTGTCACGCCGGCGCCGGGCCCGGAGCTCTGAGCCGGATGCCAGCCGCTCGCCGGCGCTCGCACAATACGCGCCGGAGCGCCGCCTGCGAACGCCTTTCACGATCTGCGTGGGGCCGGGGAGGTTCGGGGCAAGTCTGGCGGCGCACGATGCGCGAGCCGGTGACGATCGGGCGCCGCCATCCGGGCGCAATCCGGGCGTGCCCGTCAGTGTGAAAGCCGTTCTAGGAACGGACCCTGTAGATCGTGCCGGACTGCTCGCCGACGTAGACGTAGCCGTCCTGCACGGCGAGGCCGATGATCGGTGAGGAGAAGCCGGTGACGAACGGAGTCGGAGAGCCGCCCTTGGTTGGGATCGTGACGACCTCCGGGCCCGCGCCGCCGATGCCCGTGTAGAGCGCGACGTAGAGCTTCTTGCCGATCGAGCTGATCCCCATCGGTGACGCGTGGGGAGGGAGGAAGATCAGCGGCTTGTTGAAGTGCGCGCAGGCCTTTGCCTGCGACGGCATCCACACGCAGGAGGGGAAGCCGTAGTTGGTCCCGGGCTTGGCGACGACGATCTCATCGCGCGGGATCGTGTCGGGTGCGCCCTCATCCTGCCCGAGGTCGCTCACGTAGGGGTAGAGCGAGCCCGCCGGGAAATGCATTTGGAATGGCTGGCGTACGCCGCGGGTCACGTACCGCAGGTCCTTGCCGTTGGCCGTCATCGAGACCACGGCCTCCGACAGCGGATAGGGGTCCTTCGTGTGATCGAACTCCGGCTCCTTCAGCAGTAGTCCGGCGTACAGGCGCCCATCCGGACCGAAAGCGATGCCGCTGAAGCCGTTGAACAACGGAGAGGGGTCGGCGTAGATCGTCGTGTCGCTGGCGAACGCGGTGCCGGTCCAGCCGCCGAGCTTGATGATCGTCAAGCCGGTCGAGACATAGAGCGCATTGCCGTACCAGGCGAGGCCGTAGACGTCGGTCGGGCCGTTTGGCACCGGCGTCGCGACTCCGCCGGCGACCGACACCAGGCCGCCGGGACCGTAGTCGGGCAGCGACGGGCCCTCGCCCACGAACATGGTCCCGGCGCCCCAGGCGAAGGACGTCGGGGTCTCGACGTATTGGGTCACGACCTGCACCGGCTCGCCATTGCTCGCGGTCGGCGTGGTGGCCGAATCGGCGCCCACGGCGGCCGGCAGGCCGAGCACGAGCGTGCCCGCGAGTGCTGCCACCACGATTCGAACCGTACGAGCTGCCGGCATCAGTCCTCCCAGATAGCGGAATCCACGCTTCGAGCATACGAAACGAGACGGCGTGCGCGGCGCGCCACGCCCGAGCGCCGCGGCGGCGCGGTAGCGCAATCGGCGACGTGGGTGCCGCGGCTCAGTGCGAGAACGCCGAAACCTGCGGTCGCGAGGCGGGCAGGGGCCCGTCGAGCGCCTCCAGCGATTCTGTCTTGAGCCGCAGGTCGCGCAGAAGCAACTCGGCCATCTCGTGGCTCATCCCGGCCCGCACGACGATGCGCAGTACAGAGAGGTCCTCGCGATTGGCCGGAAAGGTGTAGGCGGGCACGAGCCAGCCGCGCTCGCGCAGGCGGTCCGAGACGTCGAACACGGTGTAGTTGGTCACCTCCGGCTTCAGCGTGAAGGCGAAGACGGGCAGGTCGCCGGCGTCGCTGATCAGGTCGTAGGGGCCGATATGGGCGATCTCGGCGGCGAGATAACGGGCGACGTCCGATGAGCGCTGCTGAACGGCGCGATAGCCGCTACGGCCGAGGCTCGTGAACATCAGGTACTGAGTGACCACCTCACTCCCGGGCCGCGAGAAGTTGAGCGCGAAGGTCGGCATGTGGCCGCCGAGGTAGTTGACGTCGAAGATCAGATCTGAGGGCAGGGCGTCGCGGTCGCGCCACAGCGCCCAGCCGACCCCGGGGTAGACGAGCCCGTACTTGTGCCCGGAGGCGTTGATCGACTGGACGCGTGGGATGCGGAAGTCCCAAACCAACTCCGGCTGGATGAAGGGCGCGACGAAGCCGCCGGAGGCTGCATCGACGTGGATCGGGACGTCGATGCCCTGTTCGCGTTCCAGCGCGTCCAACGCCTCGGCGATTTCGGCGACCGGCTCATAGCTGCCGTCAAAGGTCGAGCCGAGGATCGCCGCGACGCCGATCGTGTTCTCATCGCACAGTGCAGCAGCCTCGGCCGCGCCGAGCGTGTAGCGCGTGCCCTCCATCGGCACCAGGCGCGGCTCGACGTCCCAGTAGCGGCAGAACTTCTCCCAGCAGACCTGAACGTTGATGCCGGCGACGAGGTTCGGGCGGTCGCACGGACGGCCCGCGGCGCGCATCCGCTCGCGCCAGCGCCACTTCAGCGCGAGCCCCCCGAGCATCACCGCCTCGCTGGAGCCGGTCGTCGAGCAGCCGGTCGCCTGATCGCTGCTCGGAGCGTGCCAGAGGTCGGCGAGGATCTGCACGCAGCGCGACTCGATCTCCGCAGTCTGCGGGTACTCGTCCTTGTCGATCATGTTCTTCTCGGCGGTCTGGGCCATCAGCCGATCCGCCTGGCTGGGCATCCACGTCGTGACGAACGTGGCCAGGTTGAGCCGGGCGCTGCCATCCAGCAGCAGCTCGCTGCTGATCAGCTCGTAGGCGGCTTCGTCACCGATGCCGTCCTCGGCGAGCTCGCGCAGCGGGGGATCCTCCATCGAGGGCATCGCGCCGCATGCTACGCCCCCTCGCCCGGCTCGCGTGTAACGGGCCCCGCCGAGCGCGGACTGAAGCGCTGCAAGCATCAAACCCACCCAGGAGGCTCGATGAACACCAACAGGAGAATCGGAGCTGCCGTCGCGATCGCGGCCGCGGCGATCGCGGTCAGTGCGGGCTCGGCATCCGCCGCACCGACGGTCCGCGACCTCGACCTGCACCAGCGCGACGGAGCGGTGTTCGTGCAGAGTGACAACACGACCGCGAACACCGTCGTCGCCTACGATCGCGCGCCGGGCGGAACACTGACACAGGTGGGGGTCTATCCGACCGGCGGCACGGGCGGCGCGCTCGTTGGCGCCGTGGTCGACGACCTGGCGTCGCAGGGGTCGCTGGTCTACGACCGCGACCAGGGCCTGCTGTTCGCCGTCAACGCCGGCAGCAACTCGGTCTCGGTGTTCGATGTCCGCGGCAGCGGGCTCGCACTGGCTCAGGTGATCGACTCCGGTGGCGTCTTCCCGGTCAGCATCGCCGTCCATGACGACCTGCTCTACGTGCTCAACGCCCGCGACGGCGGCAGCTTGCAGGGCTACTACCTCCTGTTCGGCCGGCTCTTCCCGATTCCCGGCTCGACTCGCGCGCTCGGGCTCAACCCGGCGCTGACGCCGGAGTTCACGCACACCCCGGGCCAGGTCGGCTTCACGCCGGACGGGCGGCAGCTGGTCGTGACGACCAAGGGCAACGGCAGCGACATCGACGTGTTCGGCGTGGACTGGCTTGGACGCCTGTCGGCGAGTCCGGTGCTCAACAGCGAGCCGGGTCTCGTGCCGTTCAGCTTCGTCTTCGATCCAGCCGGCGAGCTCGACGTCGCCGAGGCCGGTCCGCCGAGTGCGGTCGGCACGTTCACGCTCGCGCCCGACGGAGTCGTCACGCCCGTGGCCTCGGTTGCGACCGGACAGCCCGCCACCTGCTGGGTGACGCAGGACGGCGCGGTGCTCTACGCATCGAACGCCGGCGGGCCGTCGATCAGCTCGATCTCGCTGGTTCCGTGGGGCTCGCTCACGCTGCTCGCCACGACGACCATCGCCGACGCCGGAGCGGTGGACGCCACCACCTCGCCCGACGGCCGTTACCTCTACGTGCAGGCCGGCGGCCCCGGCAACGTCGATGAGTTCAGTGTCGGTCCCGGTGGAACGCTGACCGCGATCGGGTCCGTCAGCGTGCCGGGCGCGGCCGGCGGCGAGGGGATCGCCGCGTCCTGACCATCCGCGGCGTCGCCGGCGCGCCAGCGTGCGCACCGGCGACGCCGCCCGGTCCTTCGGGAGATGCCAACGACCGCCACGCGCCCAGGCCGCAATCGACGTAGCGTTACCGCAGTGGACGACGATGCGCGGCTCCTCGAGCGCCTGCGGGCAGGTGACGAGGCGGCATTCGTCGCGCTCGTGGCCCTCCATCACGATGCCATGCTCCGTCTCGCCTCCAACTTCGTCTCCTCTCGCGCGGTCGCCGAGGAGGTTGTCCAGGACACCTGGCTCGGCGTTCTGCGGGGCATCGACCGCTTCGAGG
>JBEKNK010000019.1:0-37781 GCA_049522915.1 Solirubrobacteraceae bacterium
GCTGGTGGTCGGCGCTGGCCGCCGGGAAGGGCACGAGGATCGCGGGGCGCCCGTAGGCGGCGATCTCGAAGATCGAGCCCCCGGCGCGCGCGACGACCAGGTCGGCGGCCGCCAGCGCCTGCCCGAAGCGGTTGCGGTCGAGATACTCGAACAGCTCGTAGAGCGGGCCTCGCGGGCGGCCTTGCAGCGCGGGCCAGTCGCGCGCGCCGGTCACGTGCAGGACGTGGAAGCTGGCGCCGTCCAGGCCCTCGAGCGCGGCCTCGTTGATCCGCCGCGAGCCCAGCGAGCCGCCGAACACGAGCACGCACTGCTCCCAGGACTCGATGCTGAAGGACGCGCGCGCGCCCTCGCGGTCGCTGTTGACTGGCGCGACCGGCCGCCCGGTGACGCGGTAGCGGCGCCCGCGGCGGCCGGCGATCGGGAAGGCGAGGCAGACACGCCGGGCGAGCGGCGCCAGCGCGCGGTTTGTCAGGCCGAGGTGGCTATCGGCCTCGGTCAGCACGAACGGGATTCGCCTGGTCCAGGCGGCGAGCGCCACCGGGCCGGCGACGTAGCCACCGCCGCCCATCACGACATCGATGCGCCGCGCGCCGAGGACACGGCGGGCACGGCCGACCGCGCGCGCGGCGCGCCACAGCGCCCGCCCCGCCAGCAGCGGGTTGCGACGGTGAAGGGCGGAGACGGCGAGCTGCTCGAACGGGTAGCCGGCGGCGGGCACGAGCTCGAGCTCGGCGCGTTCGCCGCCGATGAAGACGACCTCAGCCCCGCGCTCCGCCAGCGCGTCGGCGACCGCCAGCGCCGGCACCACGTGCCCGGCCGTCCCACCGGCTGCGATCGCGATTCGCGGCTGATCGCTCATCCTCGGATCGTCGCGGTTTTTCCCCCTCCGTGCTGCGCACCGCTCGCAGGTGCGCGGCGCCGCCGCCGGCGACGTTTAGCAGCAGGCCCATTGCCGCCAGCATCACCAGCAGGTTGCTGGCGCCGTAGGAGACGAACGGCAGCGGCACGCCCGTGACCGGCGCGATGCCGAGCACGGCGAACACGTTGAGCGCGGCCTGCAGCACGACCAGCGAGGTGACGCCGACCGCCACGAGCAGGGCGTAGGAGCCCTTCGCGCGTCGCGCGGCGCGCAGCCCGGCGTAGGCGATCAGCCCGTAGAGCGCCAGCAGGCCGGCGATGCCGACGAAACCGAGCTCCTCGCCGATCACGGCGAGAATGAAGTCGGTCGGCGCCTCGGGCAGGTAGCCGTCCTTCTGCAGCGACTGTCCGGGGCCGCGGCCGAACAGGCCGCCGGAGCCGATCGCCACCTGCGCCTGGTCGGGCTGGTAGCCGGTCGTCGTGGCGTGCGCCCACGGGTCCAGGAACGAGGTCAGGCGAGCGCCGGCGTAGGGCACGGCGATCGCGAACACGATCACGGCGCCGATGCAGAGAACCGTCACGAGCGCGAGCACGCGCATCGAGATCCCGGCGGTCAGCACGATCGCGGCCAGCGCGAAGGCGATCACGAGTGTCGTGCCGATGTCGGGCTGGGAGGCGACCAGCAGGCAGGCGGCGGCACCGACGAGCGCGACGCGCTTGAGCGCCGTGCGCCGGCTGCGCGTACCGGGGCGCCCGCGCGCGAGCACGTGCGCCGCGTAGAGGACGAGCGCGAGCTTCATCAGCTCCGAGGGCTCGAACTGAAGCGGGCCGGCGCCGATCCAGCGTTGCGCGCCGAGGGTGGAGTGGCCGACGCCGGGCAGCCGCACGGCGACCAGCAGCGCGAACGCGAGACCGAGCAGAGGCCCGGTCAGCCGGCGCACGCGATCGAGGCTGACGCGCGAGGCGTAGCGCAGGACCACCAGTCCGACGGCGCCATAGAGGACGAAGCGCACGAGCGAGCTCATCCCGCCCGCGGTGCCACCGTCGATCGCCGAGGGCGATGACGCGCTGTAGACCATCACCGCGCCGCCGGCGAGCAGGCAGAGCGTCGCCGTCAACAGCAGGCTGTGCTCGATCGGCAGGCGCGGCCGCGCCGCCCTCGCCGCCGGCTGGGCGCCGCTGCGAACGCGCCCGGGATCTGCAGCGACCGTGGCCATCCCTGCTCCTTCAACGCTCCCGGCGAAATGCCTGCCCGCCGGCCGGCGTTACTGGGCGGCCAGCTCAGCCGAGCACGAGCCGCCTGAACTCCTCGCCGCGCGCCTCATAGTCGCGGAACTGGTCGAAGCTCGTCGCGGCCGGGCTGAGCAGCACGACCTCGCCCTCGCGCGCCGCCGCGCGCGCCGCCTCGAGCGCCGCCTCAAGCGTGCCGCAATCGCTCACCGCCACACCCCCCGCCGCCGCCGGTGCGGCGATCGCGGCGGCGACCTCCGCCGCGCTCTCCCCGATCAGGTAGACGGCCCGCGCGCGCAGCGCCAGCTCGTCGCCCAGCCGACCGAAGTCCTCCCCCTTGCCCCGCCCGCCGAGGATCAGGTGCACGCTGGCGGGCTCGAACGAGCGCAGCGCGACCAGCGTGCTCGCGACGTTGGTCCCCTTGGAGTCGTTGACGAACAGCACGCCGGCGATCGTCGCGACTTCCTCGAGCCGGTGGGCGACCCCGGGGAAGGCGGCAAGCGCGGCGCCCACCGCCGAGCGCGGCAGGCCGCAGGCCAGCGCCGCCGCGGCGGCGGCCATCGCGTTTTCGAGGTTGTGCGCACCGCGCAGGCGGATCGAGGAGCGCGCGGCGAGCCGCTCGCCCCTCCACCACAGCCACTCTCCGTCGCTGCGCAGATCGGCGCCCGAGCCGGCGCCGAAGGTCAGCCGCGCGCCAGCGCCGCCCACCGTCGCGCCCACGCCGGCGTCCGGCAGCAGGGCGAAGTCGCCGGGGCCCTGGTTGGCGAACAGCCGCAGCTTCGCCGCCAGGTAGGCCCGCATGTCGCCGTGGCGGTCGAGATGGTCGGGCGCGATGTTCAGCAGAACGCCGACGTGGGGAGCGAACGCGAGCGTGTCCTCCAGCTGGAACGAGGAGGCTTCGCAGACCACGGTGGCCGCCGGATCAAGCGGCGCCTCGCCGTGCGGCGGTGGCGTCGCCAGCAGGCTCAGCGCGCGGCCGACGTTCCCGGCGACGACGACGGGCGCACCGGCCTGCCGGTAGATCTCGCCGATCAGCTCCACGGTCGTCGTCTTGCCGTTGGTGCCGGTCACGGCGACGAACTCGTTGGGCAGCAGCCGCCAGGCCAACTCGAGCTCGCCGATCACCGGGATCCCGCGGGCGCGCGCCGCGAGGATCAGCGGTGCGCCGGCCGCCACGCCGGGGCTCTTGACGACGGCGCCCACGCGCGCCAGCGCGGCGGTGGCATCGAGCACGAATTCGACGCCGCAGGCCTCCAGCTCGGCCGGCGCGGCACCGGCGCGGTCGGTGCCGATCACGCGCTCGCCGCGGGCGGCCAGCGCCAGCGCGGCGGCGATCCCGGAGCGAGCCAGCCCGACCACGAGGTAGGGCCCGGCGGGCAGCGGCGGGCGGCTCAATGGATCGAGTGCGAGTAGATCGTGAAGCCGATCGCCGCGCCGATCGCGGTGATGATCCAGAAGCGCAGGATGATCTTCGTCTCCGACCAGGCCTTCAGCTCGAAGTGGTGATGGATCGGGGCCATCAGGAAGACGCGCTTGCGGAACATCTGGAAGGCGACGATCTGGATCAGCACCGAGACCGCTTCGATCACGAAGATCCCGCCGATCAGGATCAGCAGCGTCTCGGTCTGCGTCATCACGGCCAGGCCGGCGACCGCGCCGCCCAGCCCGAGCGACCCGGTGTCGCCCATGAAGATCGTCGCCGGGAAGGCGTTGAACCAGAGGAAGCCGACGCACGCGCCGACGACGCAGGCGGCCAGCAGCGCAAGCTGGATCTCGCCGCTCAGGAAGGTGATCCCGACATAGGCCATCAGCACGATCGCCGCGCAGCCCGCGGCGAGCCCGTCGAGACCGTCTGTCAGGTTCACGCCGCTGGTCGTGCCCGCCACCACCAGGTAGATCAGGAAGGGATAGAAGATCCCGAGGTCGACGCTGTAGTCGACGAAGCGCAGGCGGAGGTCCGGCTGCACCGACGCCTTGCGCGCAACCAACCAGAGGCCGATCGAGATGACGGCCAGCAGCACCAGCTTGGTGCGGGCGCGCAGGCCGAGCGAGCGTCGCTTGACGATCTTCATGTAGTCGTCGACGAAGCCGAGCAGGGCGCAGGCGATCGCGGCGCCGAACACGCCGATCGCATGCCAATCGGTCCAGTTGGAGAGGATCGCGAAGGGCGCGGCGATCGCGATGAACATGATCACGCCGCCCATCGTCGGCGTGCCCGCCTTGCCGAGATGTCCCTGCGGCCCGTCGTCGCGGACATGCTGGCCGAACTCGCGACGGCGCAGGAACTCGATGAACTTCGGCGAGAGGAAGATGCAGATCAGCAGGGCGGCGGTGCCGCCGATCAGAACCTGTGCCATCAGCGCCCCGCGAGCGCCTCGGCGACGGCCTCGAGCGCGACGCCGCGCGAGCCCTTGACCAGCACCGTGTCGCCGTCGCGCAGGCGGGGCGCGAGCAGCGCCGCGGCAGCCGGCGCGTCGGCCGCGTGGAGATGCTCGCCACCGCCGAAGCTCTCCCCCGCCCAGGCCGCGCGCTCGCCGACGGTGACCAGCAGGGCGACGCCCGCCGCCCGTGCCTGCTCGCCCAGCTCGTGATGGTAGCGACGCTCCGCGCTCCTCCCCAGCTCGAGCATGTCGCCGAGCACGGCGACGCGCCGGCCGGCGGCGGTCCTTGCTAGCTCGTCCAGCGCGGCGCGCATCGACATCGGGTTGGCGTTGTAGCAGTCGTTGATGACGAGCACCCCGCCGGGCAGCGCCAGGCGCTCGCCGCGCAGACCCGAGAAGGCGACCTCCAGCGGCCCGTCGGCGAGTGCGACGCCGAGCGCGCGCGCGGCGGCGAGCGCGGCGCAGAGGTCGCTCAGCAGGTGCGCCGAGCGAAAGCCCGGCTCGATCGCAAGGCGCCGCTCGCCGAGCGCGACGAGCACTCCCTTCTCGTCGGACGCGAGCACCGCGACCTCGCCGCCCTCGCCGAAGCGCACGATCTCGATGTCGTCTCGCAGGAACGGGTCAAGCAGCCGCTCGCCGGCGGGCACGACCGCCGTCGCGCCGGACGCGAGCCCCGCGATCAGCTCGCCCTTGGCGGCGGCGATCGCCTCGATCGTCCCGAGCAGCTCGAGATGCGCCGGCCCGACGTTGACGACAACGCCGACCTGCGGCTCGCAGATCGCCGTCAGCTCGGCAATCTGGCCGGCGCCGCGCATCGCCAGCTCGAGCACGAGCGCCTGGGTTCCGGCCGGCGCCCCGAGGATCGCCAGCGGCAGTCCGATCTCGGTGTTGTCGTTGCGCGGGCTGGCAACGGTCGCGAGGCTCGGGGCAAGCAGCGCCGCGAGGATGTCCTTGGTCGAGGTCTTGCCTGCGGAGCCGGTGATCGCGACGACCGCCGCGCCCAGTTCGCGCCGCCATTCGCGCGCGAGCGCTCCGAGGCCCGCGAGCGGATCGCCGCAGGCCAGCAGGACGCCATCACCGCCACGCTCGCGCAGCGCCTCGAGGTGTTCGTCGCGGGCGAGCACACCCCAGGCGCCGGCGGCGAGCGCGTCGGCCGCGAAGACGCCGCCGTCGGTCCGCTCGCCCGTGAGGGCGACGAACAGATCCCCCGGCGCGACCTTCCTTGAGTCGATCACGACGGCGGCCGGGCCACCCTGCCCGCCCGCGCCGCCGGCCAGTCTCGCCCCCGCCGCGGCGGCGAGGCGCTCTGCGCTCCAGTCCCTCACCCGCGCGCCCGAAGCTCGTCGCGCGCGACCAGAGCGTCGTCGAAGGGCAGCCTGCGGCCGTCCGCGAACTCCTGGCCCTGCTCGTGGCCCTTACCGGCGATCACGACGACGTCGCCGGCGCGCGCCAGCGAGATCGCCCTTGCGATCGCCTCCCGGCGGTCGATCAGCGTCTCGACCGCGGCGGCGCCGGCGGGGATGCCGGCGAGGATCTCCGCGACGATCGCGTCGGGCTCCTCCGAGCGGGGGTTGTCGGAGGTCACGATCGTGTGGTCGGCCAGCTCCGCGGAGATCCGGCCCATCATCGGGCGCTTGACGCGGTCGCGGTCGCCGCCGCAGCCGAACACGCACAGCAGCCGGCGTTCGCTCAGCGAGCGCGCGGCGCGCAACACGTTCTCGAGCGAGTCGGGGGTGTGGGCATAGTCGATCAGGACCGTGAACGGCTGGCCCTCGTCGAGCGCCTGGAAGCGCCCCGGCGCCGGGGCGATCTGCGGCAGTGCGTCGGCGATCGCATCGAGTGGGACGCCCAGCGAGTGCGCGGTCGCGAGGGCGCCGAGCACGTTTGCGACGTTGAAGCGCCCCGGCAGGCGGCTGCTCAATTCGAGCTCACCATCCGGCGTCGTCGCGACGAACCGGGCGCCGGCGACGCTGAAGCTCGGCTCGCGCGCGCCATAGTCGGCGGGACGCGAGAGCGCGAAGGTCACGGCGCCGGGATGCTCGGCGAGCAGGCGACGACCGTAGGGATCGTCGAGGTTGATCACGCGCAGCGGAACCTCGCCCGCGAACAGCCGCCGCTTGGCCGCGAAGTAGTCCTCCATCGTGGCGTGGTAGTCGAGGTGATCCTGCGTCAGGTTCGTGAACAGCGCCGCCGCGAAATGGGTGCCCTGGACGCGGTTCTGCGCCAGCGCATGCGAGGAGACCTCCATCGCGCAGGCGCGGTCGCCGCCGTCGAGCATCGCGGCGAAGCTCGACTGCAGGTCGATCGCCTCGGGCGTGGTGTGCGTCACGCCCCCCTCCCGGCCGCCGATCACGGACTTGACCGTACCGAGCAGCGCGCACTGCTCGCCGGCCGCCGAGAGCAGTCCGGCCAGCAGGAACACGCTCGTCGTCTTGCCGTTGGTCCCGGTCACGCCGAGCACCCGCAGCGCTGCGCTGGGGTCGCCGTAGAAGCGAACAGCGATCTCGGCCATCGCGTCCCGCGCAGATCCGACCTCGATCTCCGCCACGCCGAGCTTCAGCGGGCGCTCGACGACGAGCGCGACGGCGCCCCGCGCCACCGCTTCGGCGGCGTGCTCGTGGCCGTCGCTATTGACGCCACGAACGGCGAAGAACAGGGCTCCTGGCGTCACCGACCGGCTGTCATAGGCGAGCGAGGTGATCTCGATCGGCGCCGCGCCGGCGCTCAGCTGCGAGAGCAACATCCGGGCGGAGTGTATGACGCGCGGCCCTGGCGCCGGGCGCACGGCATGCGCGCCCAGTGGGTCTTCTCGGAACGTTGGCCGGGAGACGGCGAGTGGCCGGGGTCGGCTGGCGAGGACGCAGGGAGCGAGCAATGGCGGGGCCATTGCCGCGACCGCCTGTGCCCGGCAACGGGGTGAGGACGACGCCAGACGGCGTCCAGACCCCGCCGTAACCGGTGGAACGTTCCGAGAAGGCCCACCGGCCGCTCAACCGGGCGCGATCTTCAGGTACGGCAGCGCGAAGTCCATGATCTTCTGCCAGGCCGGCGCCGCGACCTCGGTGCCGTAGATCTCCCCGGTCTGGGGCGAGTCGACCATCACGATCGCCTCGATCTGCGGGTCCTGGGCGGGCGCGAAGCCGACGAAGGACGCGTAGTAGTCGGTGTGGGAATAGGTCCCGTCGACGACCTTGTTGGCCGTGCCGGTCTTGCCCGCCAGGGTGTAACCGGGGATCTGGATCTCCGACGCCGTGCCACCGGTGCTGGTGACGCCCTCGAGCATCGTGCGCAGCTGCGCGGCGACCGCCGGAGTCAGGATTCGTGTTGCCTTCGGCAGGCGCTCCGGCGCTCCGCCGATGCTCGAGACGATGTGCGGCGGGCGCAGCAGTCCGCCGTTGGCGATCGCCGCGTAGGCGGTCGCGACCTGCAGCGGCGTGACGTCGACGCCCTGGCCGATCGGCACGTTGCCGATCGTGGAGCCCGACCACTGCGACACCGGCAGGACCCGTCCCGGCTCATCGTCGGGCAGATCGACACCGGTCGGGGAGCCGAAGCCGAAGCGGCGCATCCAGTCGTACATGCCCTCAGGGCCCAGCAGCTCGCCGATCTTGATCGCGCCGATGTTGCTCGAGCGGGCGAGGATCTGGCTTGTCGTCAGGGTCTCGTAGCCGTGCACCTCGGAGTCCTGGATGCAGTAGTTGGCGACCTGGATGCAGGGCGGGATCGTGAACGGCGTGTTGGGCGCGATCAGGCCCTCCGAGAGCGCGCCGCCGATCGCCACGATCTTGAAGGTGGAGCCGGGCTCGTAGTCCAGGCCGACGGCGTAGTTCTCCGACAGACCGACCGCGGCGGGGTCGTTGGCGTTGACCCGCGGCCAGTTGGACATCGCGAGGATCGCGCCGGTCTGCGGGTCGAGCACGATCGCCGTCGCATGCTCCGCCCTGAACTGCTCGCCGGTCGCCGCCACGACCGAGTCGGTGTACTGCTGGAGTGCCGCGTAGAGCGTCAGGTGGACGGTCCTGCCGGCCACCGCCGTCGGGCCGCTGACGGCGATCGGCTGGCCCTGACCGTCGGAGACGACCGTCTGGTGCCCGGCGATCCCGGTCAGCTGGCGGTTGTACTCCAGCTCGATCCCCGAGAGGCCGTTGCCGTCGGTCCCGACCCCGCCGAGCACCTGGGCGCCCAGGTAGTCGTCGGGGTAGACGCGTCGCGGATCGGGGCTCAGCGCGATTCCCGGGATCGCCAGCTTCGCGACGGCGGCGGCCGTCGCCGTCGGGACCTGCACGGCCAGCCGCGCCCAGTCGGGTGCGATCGGGTTGGTGATGTCGGCTTCGAGCGTCGCGACGGGAACGTGCAGGAGCGGTGAGAGGGCGAGCGCGGCGGACACGGGATCGCGCACCTGCTTGGGCGTCGCGGTGACGTCGTCGGCGGCCTCGGTCACCGCCAGCAGGTCGCCGTTCGCGTCGACGATCGAGCCGCGCGGCGCCGGTGTCGTCACGGTCGTGACGTGCTCGGCGTTGGCGACGCTCGAGAGGCGTCCCGAGCTCAGCGTCGCGAGCTGCAGCGCCCGCACCGCGGCGAGCGACAGCAGCAGCACGAAAACGCCGAACAGCCAGCCGATCCGGCGCTGACTGATCGCCATCAGTGGAACGTCCCGAGGAGGCCCACTATCCCGCCGGGGTGGCGCCGCCCGCGGCGGTCGTCGTCGCGGAGCTCGCGGCTCCGGAGCTCGTCGTCGTGGGCGCCGTCGCGGTGGTGGCGGCGCCGCCGGCCGCGGTCGTCGCGGTCGTCGCGGTCGTCGCGGTCGTGGGGGTCGTCGCGCCGGTGGACGGCGTCGTCGCGGCGATCGTGGTCGTGGTCGGCGTGGTGCCGGCGGACGGCGTGCTCGTCGTCGGCGGCGCCGTGGTCGTCGTCGCCGCGGGGATGACCGGAGTGGTGCTCGCGAGATCGTGGGCCGCGGCGGCAGCGGCGGCGATCGCGGCTGCCGACGGCGGCGTCATCTCACGCACCGCGCGTGCGGCGTCGCCGGGGTTCACCTGAAGGTAGGTCACAGCGCCGGGCGAGGGGTACACGAGGCCGCCGGTGGCGGAGCTCGCGCTCACGCGGCGATTTGACTCGAGCACGGCGATCTCGGTGCGGGTGGTTTCGTTGCGCGCCGTCAGCGCGTTCACGGCGGAGGTCGCGTTACCGATCTGGGTGCCGAGACGCAGCAGCGCCACCTGCATCGCGACGATGCCGAGCAACGCCGTCGCGACGATCGCGATCCAGGCGCGGCCGCGCACGAGGCGCTCGAGCCAGGGATGGTCGATTAGCCTCAGGACGAGGCCGGGGTTCGCGGCCGGGCCGGTCGCCGCGGCGCGCGGGTGGCGGCTCGGGCCCGAGACGCGGCGCGGTGGCGGTGGCAGGCGGAGCGGCGCCGCCTCGGCGTGACGCGAGCGCACGGCGGCGCCCGCGGCGTTGGGGCTCACGAGCTGACTCCGAGCTTGCGGGCGACGCGCAGGTGCGCGCTCGCCGATCGCGGATTGGCGGCGATCTCGCCGGCGCTCGGCGCGATCGCGCGGCGGTGGGCGAGCTCCGCCTCCGGCCGGCGTCCGCAGCCGCACACGGGCAGGTCCGGCGGGCAGATGCAGCCGCGCGTGCGAGCCGCGAAGAACTGCTTGACGCGACGGTCCTCGAGCGAGTGGAACGAGATCGCGGCGAGCGAGCCGCCGTCGCGCAGCAGCTCCCACGCCAGCGGCAGGGCGGCGTCGAGCTGCTCGAGCTCCTCGTTGACGGCGATCCGGATCGCCTGGAAGGTGCGCTTGGCGGGATGGCCGCCGGCGAAACGTGCGGGCGCCGGGACCGCGGCCTTGATCACCTCGACGAGCTCGAGCGTCGTGACGATCGGCGCGCGCTCGCGCTCGGCGACGATCGCGCGGGCGATCTGGGCGGCGAAGCGCTCCTCGCCGAACTCGCGCAGCAGGCGCGCGAGGCGCCGCTGGTCCCACTCGCCGACGATCTCCCCCGCGGTCAGCTCCTGATCGGGATCCATCCGCATGTCGAGCGGCGCGTCGTAGGCGTAGGAGAAGCCGCGCTCCCAGGTGTCGATCTGCATCGACGAGGTGCCGAGGTCGAAGTAGACGCAGTCGGCCCCGACACCCTCGTCGAGCAGCAACGCCAGGCCGTCGGCGAAGTTGGCGCGGATGAATCGCGTGGCGCAGCTGACCTCGCGCGAGAGCTCCTCGAAGCGCTCCTGGGCCGTGGGGTCGCGATCGATCCCGATCAGCGTGCCGCTGCGGCCGATCCGCTCGGCGATCAGCCGCGCGTGACCGCCGCCGCCGACGGTGCAGTCGACGGCGAGCGCGCCGGGCTGGGGGTCGAGCATCTCGATCAGCTCGCCGGCCAGCACGGGCACATGCGTGATCGTCATCTCAAGAAGTGTGGCCACTTGACGATCCCGGTCCGATCTCCTTGACGGTGCTGACGATCTGATCGCTCACGCGCGCCCAGGCCTCGCGGTCCCAGATCTCCAGGCGGTTGCCGGCGCCGATCACGGCCACCTCCTTGCCCAGGCCGGCCTTCTCGATCAGCTTCGAGGGCACCATCACGCGCCCGGCCGCGTCGAGTTCGAGCTCCTGCGAGTAGGCGTTCGAGAAGCGCTCGATGTTCCCGTAGTCCGCGGAGAGCCGCTCGATCCCCTCGAGCAGCCCCTCGACGTAGGCGTCGTAATCGTCGGGGCACCAGACGGCCACGCATTCGGGGGCGTCGCGCTGCAGTGCCACCACCACGCCGTCGGCGAGCGCCTTGCGCAGCTTCGACGGAATCGTCAGCCGGTTCTTCGCGTCGAGGGTGTTGTCGTAGTAGCCGCGGAACGCCATGCCGGTTTGCGCCGTCCTCAAGTTGGTCGAACCGGGCTGGAAGAGGCGGGAGGAACCCATCCACCCCGGTTCGCTGAGCGGACGGTATCAAACCCTCCCCACTTTGCAACACAAATCTGCACATCTGCCCCACTTGCATCCACTTTCCCATCACGACGCCGCAACCATCGAGGCGTTCCCCCGGATGCTGTGCGGGCTGGTGCATGCACCAGCCCGTGGGATTGGCGCATGCGCCAATCCCCGGGTCGGCGCATGCGCCGACCCGAAAAGCCACCCCTCAGACGGTCGCGAGCAGGCTCGGCGAGGCGGCGTTGTCGGTCTCGATCACGATGCGGCACGGCCGGTGATCGAGCAGATAGGAGGCGGTCAGACCGAGCCGCTGCTCGCTTGAGGGGGCGTGCAGGGTCGAGAGGTAGATCACGTCGGCGTCGATCCGCTGGGCCTCGTCGGCCAGCGCGGCGCCGGGGTTGCGCGCGCGGATCAGGCCGGTGCGGACCTTGATCCCGGCGCGGCGGCCCTGGATGCGAGCGCTCTCCAGGATCGAGCGCCCGAACGCCTCCTCGGCCTCGAGCCCCGCGTCAAGCGAGAGCTGGCGCGGCACCGGCAGCACGAAGACCGCGTAGACGATGCCGTCCTTGCCGATCAGCTTGGCCGCGCTGACCAGCGTCTGGGCGCTGACGTCGCCGCCGAAGATCGGCACCAGCGCCGTGCGGTAGCCAAGCTCGTGGAAGTCGGGCGGGCGCTCGGGGCGCACCACGACGACGCTCTGGGAGACGCTGAGTCCGGAGCGCTTGCGGTAGACGACGTAGCCGACCATGCCGAACACCATCCAGGGGATGCCGACGTATTTCGCCTCCGGATGCAGTGCGACGACCGCGACCCACGCGAGGAACGTGCCGATCCCGCCGATCACGGCCGTGATCGGGATCTGGCGCCCGCGGATCAGCACGTTGCCCGGCATCCGGTAGGGGCGCTCGCGATCGGGGTCCTTGATCCGCAGCGCCACGATCGCGGCATGGGCGGTCGTGAACGAGAGCATCGCGCCGAACGAGTAGAGGTTGCCGAGCACGTTGATGTTGGCGAAGGCGATCAGCGCCACCGCGAAGGCGGAGAAGAAGACGATCGTGAACCACGGCGTGCGGTAGGTCGGGTGCAGCCGCGAGAAGATCGCCGGCAGCTGCCGGTGCTCCGAGAGCGACCACGACAGGCGCGAGATGCCGATCAGGCCGGCGTTGGTCGCGATGAAGAGGATCGTCGTCGCCAGCAGGCCGACGTAGTACTGGGCGGCCTTGAGCAGGATCCCGCTGAAGCCGAGGTGGTCGACGATCCCCAGCACCGGCTCGGACTCGAACTTGGTGCCGAGCAGCGTCACGAAGCCGTGGTGCGCGGTATGGACCACCGGCAGCGCCGAGAGCGCGACGACCGAGATGCCCATGTAGACCGTCAGCACGGCGATCAGCACGAAGTTGACCGCGCGGGGCACGTCGTTGCCGGGGTCCTGGGCCTCCTCGGCCATGTTCGAGACGGTCTCGATGCCGGTGTAGGCGAGCATCGCGATCGACAGCGCGAAGATCAGCTGCGAGAGGCTCGGGGCCGTGCCGAGGTGCACCTGGTGCACGAGGAGCGAGGGGTTCAGCACGAGGATCGCGCCGAGGATCACGACCAGCGCCTGCGTGCCGAGATCGGTGATGGCGAGGACGAAGTTGACGCGCGCCGACTCTCCGAGGCCGCGGATGTTCAGAAAGACGAGCAGCGCCAGCACGCCGAGCGCGAAGATGATGCTGCCGGGCGGGTTGTGCAGTGCGTGCAGGCCGGGCAGCGCGCTGGCGTAGAACGGCACGAAGTAGGCCGAGATCGCGATCGTCAGGATGTAGTCCAGCGACAGCGCCCAGCCGGCGAAGAACGAGATCCAGTCGTTGAACGCATGGCGCGCGAACGACGAGGACCCGCCCGCCTCGGGGAACATCGAGGCGCCCTCGGCGTAGGTCTTGGCCGTCAGCGCGAACAGGCCGCCGGCGAACAGGAAGACCAGTGGCGTGAGCCCGAGCGCATGCGCGGCAACCAGGCCGAGCGCGTAGTAGATCGAGGAGCCGACGTTGCCGTAGGCGGTTGCGAACAGACCCGGCACGCCGACCGTGCGACGCAGTCCGTGCTCACTCAGCCGGGCGATGACGACCTCTCTTCACGGCAGCCCAATGTCGATCCCTCGTTGTGTTCGCTCTGAAAGAAAGCGTGCAGCGCGGTCGCCAATGCAGGAAAGCGGCTTATGATGCCGACGGCCCCTGGGAAGGCCTGCTCATGGACACTGCGCGACGTGGAAACTACAACTCTGGCGAGGACTTCGTGCTCGAGTACGGCGAGTTGCGTTTCACGTTCAACGAGGCGGACTTCCGCGAGCGTTGCGAACAGGCCGCGCTGCGCCTGGGATTCATCGGCGACCGGCTCGCCGAACCTGAGCTGGAGGACCTCGTCAACCTCGCGGTGAACGGCGAGATCCTCGACCCCGCCTCGGCCCTCGGCGACCACGTCAACGACTGCTGGCCGGAGATCATCGGCCCGGCCGAGCGCTCCCTCGTGCACTGGCTGCGCCGGCTCGTCTTCCGCGGCGCATGGCTCGATCAGCGTGTCCGCGAGGGCGAGCTTGACATCGTCTTCGACGAGGAGACCAGCGGCTTCTCCTACGTTCAGCCCGACCGCGGCGGCGAGCCGATCGAGCTTGCACCCGAGCCCTCATGGGGCCGGGTCGCCTACAGGTCCTCGTAACCGGGGTCCTCGCAGCCGGCTCCGCCGGCTGCTGCGGCCTTCGCTTCGCGTGACGGTGTGTGGTCGGCGCAGCTTTGCGACGGGTCCTCGCAGCCGGCTGCGCCGGCTGCTGCGGGCCTGCCTATACGCGCGTGACGGCGCGGCTTCGGCGCAGCTCGGCAGACCCGGTCCGAGGACCGTCCGTGTGGTCGTGGCCTCGCGGCCGGCGCGCGCGGTACGGACGGTTCGCTGTGCGCGCCGGGCGCCCCTGGGAGCTCGGTGACGCCGGCGAAGCCGGCGTCACCCGTCCGTGTCTTCGTGAGCTTCGGGGGCTTGCGCCGGGGGCTTGCGGGGCGCTCGGGTTCGGCGGGGCGTGGGGGCGGTCGTGGTGGGGGCGGCTCGTGGGGCTCGCGGCTTGCGCGCGCGGGCGGGCTTGGCGGCGGGCGGCGGGGCGAGCAGCTCGGCGCGCAGCGTGCCACTGGCTGAGGAATCGAGCGAGGGGAACTCGCCGTCGGTGAGCAGCGAGATGAGCGTTGTCTCGCCGCCGAGCGGCGCGCGGGCGGTGGCGATCACGGTCAGCGAGCCGGCGCCGCGCAGGTTGCGCGCCGAGGCCATCGTGCGCCGCGCCGCCCCGGCACCGAGCCCGTCGAGGGTGTCGATCGCGAGCACCGAGTTGCCCCCGCGCAGGGCGATCCGCCGGCCGCGTTCTGCGGCCTGCTCGACCGCCGCCTCCTGCGCGTCACTCGAGGCTGCGAATGAGAGCCCGGTCGAGGTGGCGTGCGGCAGCGCCTTGTACTCCGAGAGCTCCTCCGGGCGCACGCCGACCGCGAGCAGCTCGACGTCCAGGCCATCGGTCGCGGCGAGCGCCGCGGCGAGGAGTCCCAGCAGGGCGCTGCGGCCGCTGCCCGCGGGGCCGACAATCAGCACGCGCGAGCCCCGCCCGAACGGCGGCAGCGCGCCCAGCCCGGCGTCCTCGGCGAAGACGAAGGACTCGGTCGGGAAGTCGACGTCGATCTCGTCGATCCGCGTGCCGACGACGGCCTGCTCGGCCGACACGCCGTTGATCGTGTCGATGCGGATCAGCGACGCGTGGCGCTCCGAGCGCCGCGCCGGGCGAACGGGGCCGCTGATCCGGTCCCCCGCCACCAGCTCGCAGCGGCGCGCCTGCGCGGCCGAGATGTAGACGTCGTCGTCTGAGACCTCGTCGGCGTTGGCACGCAGGAACCCCGAGCCGTTGGCGAGCAGCTCGACGACGCCCTCCGCGACGCGCTCGGACGCGGGCTCGGACTCCTGGGACCCGCGCGGCGGCGCGGCGGCCGGCGCCGCGGGCGACGAGGCTTCCTCGGCTCCCTCGCGAGAGCGACCGCGGCGGCGGCGCGGACGGCTGGAGCGCGCGGGCCGCTCCGCCAACCCGTTGCGGGCCGGCTCCTCCTCCGGGGCCTCCGGGGGCGAGGCCTCGCTCTCGTCGGGGGCGGCTGACGGCGTGGCTTCGCGCCGCGATCCGGTGCGTGAGCGGCGGGGCGCGCTGGCGCCCTGGCGGGCGAGGATCGCGTCCACCAGCTCCTCCTTGCGCAGTCGGCGGAATCCGTCTATGCCGAGCGCCGAAGCGAGGGCGTGGAGGTCGGCGAGCGGGCTCGCCTCGAGATCGGCTGGGCTGATGATGGACATCGTCTTCCTTTGGATGGGTGTGAGGCGTCCCGCGGCGTTGAGGTCAGCCGCCGGCACCCGATCGCTCTACTCTAGCTGCTGGCTCGGGCGCTCCCATCGCAGCTCGTCGGGCAGGATCAGCCCCTCCGGAATCGCCTGCTCGCCACGGAGCGTCGCGAGCACGGTGATGAAATCCGCGGCCGCGGCGACGTCGTGGACACGGAAGATCTGCGCCCCGAGGTCCATCCCGTAGGCCAGTGCCGCGAGCGTGCCGGGACCGCGCTCGCGGGGCCGCCGACCAGTCAGCGCACCGATGAAGTCCTTGCGCGAGAGCGCCAGAAGCAACGGGCGGCCGAACTCGTGCAGGCGCCCGGCGCTGCGCAGCAGCTCGATCGTCTGCGTCGGCGTCTTGGCGAAGTCCGGACCGGGGTCGACGATCAGCTGGCGCTCATCGACGCCCCGCGAACGGGCCAGCTCGAGCCGCTGAGCCAGGAACGCGGTCACGTCCGCGAACACGCCGGAGGCGTAGCGGCTCGGGTCCTGCAGGCGCTCCTTCGGGGCGGCCCGCGTGTGCATCACGACGAGCGCCGCCCCGGTCGCCGCGCAGACGTCGGCCAGCTCCGGGTCGCGCAGACCGCTCACGTCGTTGACGATCACCGCGCCGGCGGCGATCGCCGCCTCGGCCACGGCGGGCTTGTAGGTGTCGACGGACACGAGCACGTCCGGCAGTGCCGCGACGCGCTCGACCAGCGGCACGACGCGCTCGATCTCCTCCGCCGCCGCGACGACGGGGCGGTTGGTGACGCCGGACTCGCCGCCCACGTCGATCACGCGCGCGCCGGCGGCGACCAGCTCGACGGCCAGCGCCAGACGCGAGTCGAGCGTCGGGTGCAGACCGGCGTCGGAGAAGCTGTCCGGGGTCGCGTTGACGATCCCCATCAGCCACGGCCTCCCGCGCAGCTCGTGCGTGACGCCGCAGGCGCGCAGCACGACGCTCATGCCGCCACCGCCGCCGCCTGCGGAACTCGGCCGATCTCGACGCGCTCACGGATCGGCGCCTGCACGGCCTGTGCTCGCGGCATCACGCCCGGCAGTCTGTCAGGAGATCCGGCGCGCGCTCACGGCCACGTTTCGCGGCGGCGGCAGGCCCGGCGGTCAGCCTTCGAGCGTCGCTTCGAGCGCGAACTCGGGCACGCCGGCGAGCGCGCGGCTGACGATGCAGCCGCTCTTCGCCTTCTCGGCGGCCTCGCGGAAGGTGGCCTCGTCGATCCCCGGTACGACGCCGACGGTGCTCAGCGCGACCGAGGCGATCGTCGCCTGGCCGTCGATCTGGCGGATCGTGACCACCGCATCGGTCCTGACCGAGTCGACCGGCGTGCCGGCCTGGGCCAGCGCGTTCGAGAGCGCCATCGAGAAGCACGATGCCTCGGCCGCGGCGATCAGCTGCTCGGGATTGGCGCCGGGCCCGTCCTCGAAGCGCGAGCGGAACGAGAACTCGCCGTGGATCGTGTCGCCGGCGGTGAACGTGCCGCTGCCGGTCTTCAGCTCGCCCCGCCATTCCGCAGTGCCTTTCGCGGGCATGGTGCCTCCCTCTCTCTAGGGGTTCAGATGTCGGACAGTTCGCTCGTGATGTCGGCCACCGCGGACTTCGCGTCGCCGAACAGCATCGAGGTGTTGGGTTTGAAGTAAAGCTCGTTCTCGATGCCGGCGAAACCGGGGTTCATCGAGCGCTTGATGACGACGACCGAATGCGCGTTCTCGACATCGAGGATCGGCATGCCGTAGATCGGCGAGCCCGGGTTGGTGTGGGCGGCCGGGTTGGTCACGTCGTTGGCACCGATCACGAGCGCCACGTCGGTGCGCGGAAACTCGGGGTTGATGTCGTCCATCTCCTTCAGCTGGTCGTAGGGCACGTCGGCCTCGGCGAGCAGCACGTTCATGTGGCCCGGCATGCGCCCGGCGACCGGGTGGATCGCGTACTTGACCTCGACGCCGCGGGCCTCCAGCGCCTTGGCCAGTTCGCGCACCGCGTGCTGGGCCTGCGCGACGGCCATGCCGTAGCCGGGCACGACCACGACCTGGCGCGCGTAGGCGAGCTGCATCGCGACGTCCGCGGCGCTCGTCGAGCGCACGGTGCCCGCGAACGCGCCGGCACCCGAGGCCCCTTCGACGGCGCCGCCACCGCCGAAGCCGCCGGCGATGATCGCGGGAATCGAGCGGTTCATTGCCACCGCCATCAGGTTCGTGAGGATCGAACCGGACGCGCCGACGATCATGCCGGCGACGATCAGCGCCGGGTTGTTCAGCGCAACGCCCGTGGCCGCAGCCGAGAGCCCCGTGGCGGCGTTCAGCATCGAGATCACCACGGGCATGTCGGCGCCGCCGATCGGCAGCACGATGGCGTTGCCGAGCAGCGCGGCGCACAGCAGCATGAGGATGAAGATCAGCTGCGAGTGCGAGCCGGCGACGATGATCACTCCGAGCGCGATCGCGATCGCGGCGAGCGCGAAGTTGACCGGCTGCTGGGCGGCTCCGAGCGTGATCGGACGCCCCGGCAGAAGCTCCTGGAGCTTGCCGAAGGCTATGTTCGAGCCCCAGAAGGAGACCGAGCCGACGATCGCCGCGAAGATCGAGAAGACGGCGACATAGAGCGCCGTGTGGTCGGCGTAGCCGCCGCTGTTGCGAAACTCGGCCCAGGCGATCAGGAACACCGCGCCGCCGCCGACGCCGTTGAAGAGGGCGACCATCTGCGGCATGGCCGTCATCCGCACCCGGCGCGCCGCCGGGATGCCGACCGCGGCGCCGATCGCGACCCCGAGGATGATCAGCCCCCAGTTGCCCTCGCCGGGCTGAAGCAGCGTCGCGATCACGGCAATCGCCATCCCGACCGCGGCGATCCTGTTGCCGCGCACCGCGGTGCGGGGGCCGGTCAGTCCCATCAGCCCCCGGATGAACAGCGCGAAGGCAACGATGTAGAGGACGCGCAGGAAGTTCTCGTTGTGGAAGAAGCTGGTGGCGAGGATCACTTCTGCTCGCCGTCCTTGGGCGCCGCGGTCGGCTTGCGCTTGAACATCTCGAGCATCCGGTCGGTGACGAGGAAGCCGCCGACGATGTTGATCGTGCCGAACGCGATCGCGATCACCAGGATCAGCTTGTTGAAGGCGCTGTTGCCCGACACCCCGATCACCAGCAGCCCGCCCAGCAGCACGATCCCGTGGATCGCGTTGGTGCCGCTCATCAGGGGCGTGTGCAGCGTGTTGGGGATCTTCGAGATCACCGCGAAGCCGATGAAGCCCGCGAGCACGAGGATTGTGAGATTGGTGATGAGCATCAGGCGTTGGCCTCCGTGGTGATGTGCATCAGGCGCCCGCCTGCGTGGTGATGTGCATCAGGCGTTGGCCTCCGTGGTGATGTGCATCAGGCGCCCGCCTGCACGAGTGCGCGAGCGCCGTCGTTGACGATCTGACCGTCGCGCACGATGCACGATCCGGCCACGATCTCGTCGTCGAAATCGAGCGCCAGCTCGCCGTGCTCGTCGAGGAACAGCTCGAGCAGCGCCTGAATGTTTCGCGCGTAGAGCGCCGAGGCGTGCTCGGGCATCTCGGCCGCGAGGTTCAGCGGCGAGATGATCGTGACGTCGTGTTCGACGGTCTCCTCGCCGGGTGTCGTCAGCTCGCAGTTACCGCCTGTCTCGCCCGCCAGATCGACGATCACGCTGCCCGGCTTCATCCCCTCGACCGCCTCGGCGGTGACGAGCTTCGGGGCCGGACGACCGGGCACGAGCGCCGTGGTGATGACGACGTCGAAGCCCTTGATCGCGTCGGTCAGGGCCTGCTGCTGCGCCGCGCGCTCCTCGTCGGTGAGCGCGCGCGCGTAGCCGCCCTCGCCGGCCGCCTCGATTCCCAAATCGAGCCAGCGGGCACCGAGCGAGCTGACCTGCTCGGCGACCTCGGGGCGCACGTCGTAGCCGGTCGTCTGCGCGCCGAGCCGCCGCGCCGTCGCGAGCGCCTGCAATCCGGCGACGCCGACGCCGAGCACGAGCACCTTGGCCGGCGGGATCGTGCCCGCCGCCGTCATCAGCATCGGGAAGAAGCGCCCGCTGTAGCCGGCGCCGAGCAGCGCCGCCCGGTAGCCGGCAACGTTGGACTGCGAGGACAGCGCATCCATCCCCTGGGCGCGCGAGATCCGCGGGATCGCCTCCATCGCGAACGCGGTGACCCCGGCGGCGGCCAGCGCGCGTGTCGCCCGCGCGCTGCCAAGCGGGTTCAGGAAGCCGATCAGCACCGCGCCCGGGGAGAGCCTGGCGACCTCGGCATCGCTGGGGGGAGCGACCTTCACGACCAGCGGGGCGCGCCAAACCTCCGCCCCGGTGGCGCTGATGCTTGCGCCAGCGGCCTCGTACGCCGCGTCGGTGAAGCTCGCCGCGTGGCCTGCGCCGGACTGCACGATCACCTCGGCGCCGCGCGCGACGAGCTTGCGCACCACCTCTGGCACGAGCGCCACACGGCGTTCGCCTTGAGCGGTTTCCGTGGGCACGCCGATGAGCATCCGTCGCACCATATGCGATCGGGGCCGCTCGCTCCTCGGTGGTGCAGCCTAGCGGCGTGCCGGCAAACTTCCTACGCCACCGACCGCGGTCCGGCCGACCGCGCCGGCCCCGCGATCGGCAGCGGCGCCCCCGCGAACGCCGCGAGCGCCTCCGCGGTCACCCACACCGGCGTCAGCGTCAGCGCGTCCGCGTAGCGCACCGCACCGGAGCTCGTGAGGCGCGCACGAAGGTAGGCCAGCGCTCGCGCGGTCGGCGCTCGCAGCGCGACGAGCGCCTGCACCGCCCACGCCGTCGACTGCGCGTTGGAGGCTCCGCCGGGCTCGATCGGGAAGCCGCCGTCGGCATTCTCGTTGGCCGCGAGGTATGCGCGTGCGCGCGACAGCGTCTTCGCCGGGGCCGACGCGACGCTCAGCGCCTCGATCGCCGCCGCGGTGTCATCGATGTCGCTCGGATCGCCACGCACGGCAAAGCTGAAACCGCCGTCGGCGTTCTGCGCGCGCTCCAGCCACAGCGCGGCGGCGCCTACCCCGGGGGCGTCGGCAGCGCGCAGGGCAAGGATCGCGAAGGCCGTCAGGTTCGACTGCTCAGCGACCGAACCGTCTGGTCGCTGATCGGTGTGGAGCCTGGAGACGAGCGTGCCGAGCGGGGCGCGAGCCGCCGCAAGCGCCAGGATCGTTCGCTCCACATCACCCGCGCCCTGCAGCTGACCGAGATGGCCACGGATCCAGGCGATCGCCGTGTGGCCGTCGCGGCTGATCGATGACGGCGAGCGGCCCGCCGCGGCGAGCCCGATCACGGCCCAGGCGCTGGCCAGCTGGGACGAGGGCTGCCCGGGAGCGAGCCCGAAGCCGCCGTCGGCGTTCTCGGCCCGGATCAGGTAGGCGGCTGCGCGTGCGGCGGCCGCGCGTGCGACACCCGCGCGTGCGGCGGCTGCGCGTGCGACACCCGCGTCCGCGGCCGTGCGTGCCCGCGCCCGCGCGACGCTCTCGCGGGCCAGCGAGGACGCCGGCGCCCTGGCCTGCGCCCGCGCCCTGGCCTGCGCTGGCGCCGGGCGTGCCGCAGCGGCCGTGCGTGCCCGCGCCCGCGCGACGCTCGCGCGGGCCAGCGAGGACGCCGGCGCCCTGGCCTGCGCTGGCGCCGGGCGTGCCGCAGCGGCACCGGCGAGGGCGGCAGCCACCAGGAACAGGGCCACCGCCGACGACGCGAGTCCCCACTGCACGTCCATCCGCAGGCGAAAGCGCTGCAGGGCACGGACGAGCGCCGGGCCGAAGGCGAGGAAGAAGACGAAATTGCCCACGGCGTGCGCGAGATCGAAGGTGAAGGCCGCACCCTCGATCACCAGGAACTGCGCGAGCGTGTGCTGGCCGGTGAAGGTGACAAAGGTGTAGAAGTTCAGCACGAGGCCGTAGGCGAAGCCGGCCGCGGCG
This sequence comes from Solirubrobacteraceae bacterium, assembly GCA_049522915.1. Taxonomy (GTDB): domain Bacteria; phylum Actinomycetota; class Thermoleophilia; order Solirubrobacterales; family Solirubrobacteraceae; genus Palsa-513. The sequence goes on from JBEKNK010000019.1 coordinate 21,692, forward strand.
CAGATCAGCGCCATCACGAGTCTCGGGATCGGACGCGCGCGCCGGCGCCGCAGCCCCGCACCCAGCAGTCCCACCATCCCCCACGCGAGCATCTGCCAGGGGGTCCACGGTCCCTGCCCGAAAACGATGTTGGAGGCGATCGCGGCGACCGCGCCGACCGCGAAGCCGGGCGGCCCGCCGAGGGTGAAGCCCGCGATCAGCACGATGTCGGTCGTCGGCTTCACGCTCGGCAGCGGCGCGAACGCGATCCGTCCCAGCGTCGCCAGCGCGGCGAGCGTCGCGACGACCGCGACCGTCCGCGACGAGGGACGTGAGCGCTCGTACCAGGCGAAGCCGCCGCCCAGCGCGAGCGCGAGGATCACGAACGAGGCGAGCGGCCAGCTCATCGGCGTGAGGCTGTCGCGGTCGCGGCGGGACCGAGTTGCGCGAGCGCCTGCGCGGGCGTCAGGATCCCGCGGTGACCGCCGAGGATCCGCGCCGTCTCTGTCGCGAAGTACCAGCCGCCGGACAGCAGCTCCTCGGGACTCGAGTCCGCGAGCACGCGCCCGTCGGCGAGCAGCACCGCCCGCGTGGCGAGGGCGGCCGCGAACTCGGGGTCGTGGGTCGCCACCAGCACGGCGACGCCGTGCTCGGAGAAGCCGACGAGCGCCTGCGCGAGCGTCGCCTTCGCCGTGCGGTCCATCCCACGCGTCGGCTCATCGAGACAGAGCACGGCCGGGGCCGGCGCTCCCGCCGTGACGATCGCCAGGGCGAGCCGCTGGCGCTCGCCGCCGGAGCAGTCGCGCGGGTGACGGTCGGCGAGCGTGCCGAGCCCCGAGCGCTCGAGCGCAACCGCGTCGAGCTCGTCGCCGACGCGGTCGTGGATGAAGTAGTCGCCAGGATTCTGCAACAGCAGGGCGACGCGCCCGGAGCGCTCGACCCGCCCGCGCGTGGGCGCCGCCAGCCCTGCGGCGTGCCGCAGGAGCGTCGACTTGCCGGCGCCGTTGCGCCCCAGCAGGACGACCCGCTCGCCCGCCGCCACCGACAGCGAGACGCCGGCCAGGATCGCCGGGCCGTCAGTCAGCTCGTGCCAGACGCGGCGCAGTCGCAGGCTCGGTTGCTGGCCGCGCTCGCGGCGGCGCCAGCGGGGCGGGCGCTGTGGTTCCGCGGGCGCTTCGCGCTCGGGCAGCAGGCCGGCGGCGCGAAGCGTCGCCCGAGCCTGCTTGACACCGACCGGCGGCGGGCTCAGCCCGAGACCGGCAACCAGCGTCGCTCCGGGCGTCTCGAGCGACGGCGCCGCAGCGTGCGCCCATTGCAGAAACCCGCCCGGCGCCGCGTCGCAGACGACGGCGCCGCGCTCCAGCGCGATCACGCGGTCGGCCGCACCCAGGCAGCGCTCGAGGCGGTGCTCGGCGAGCAGGATCGTGGTCCCCCACTCCTCGTTGAGACGCCGCAGCAGCGAGAGCAGCTCATCGCCTGCGACCGGGTCAAGCTGCGAGGTCGGCTCGTCGAGCACGAGCAGTCGCGGGCGCCCGGCCAGCGCGGCGCCGAGCGCGACGCGCTGCAGCTCTCCCCCGGAGAGATCGACGATCGACCGCTCGAGCAGCGCCTCGATGCCGAGCGCGAGTGCGACCTCCTCGACGCCGCGCGCGACGGCGACCGCGCCGTGGCCGCGGTTCTCGAGTGGGAACGCCAGCTCGGCCCTCACCGTGGCCATCACCACCTGCGTCTCGGGGTCCTGGAAGAGCGTGCCGACCTCGGCCGCGAGGGCGGCCGGGCCGTGCTCGCGCAGGCTCATGCCACAGACCTCCGCGTGGCCGTCGAAGCGTCCGCCGTGAAAGTGCGGCACGAGCCCACAGGCCACGCCGAGCAGCGTCGACTTGCCGGCCGCCGAACCGCCGGCGAGCACGACGAACTCCCCCTGCGCGAGCTCGAGCGTCAGCTCACGGAGCGCCGGCGCCGACGCTCCCGGATAGGTGTAGGTGACCGCTGCGAGCTCGAGCGCGTTCATCGCGCGATCCCGCGCCGCTGCGCGAACGGCGCCAGCACGGCGAGCGTCAGCGTGCCGGCGAGCACCCAGACACCTGTGCCGTGACCGCCGTGGATCGACGGGTAGAACGCGAACGGCGCCGGCAGCGCGATCGCGAGCGCCGCGATCGCGACGGCCGAGACCGCGAACGCCAGGTCGTGGCGCGACCAGGGCCGCGACGCGCGTCGCGGCCGCCGCGCCGAGCCGTAGCCACGCACCTCGAGCGTGGCGGCGATGTCCAGCGAGCGGTCGAGCGCGTTGGCGGTGATGGCGCGCATCACGGCGAGGCGCCCGCCCGGGTTGGGCCGGCATCGCTGAGCCTCGCCGATCCGGCGCGCGTCGAGCGCCAGCAGCGGCACCATCCTGGTCGCGAGCGTGGCCGTCAGCGCCGAGCGAAAGGACACCCGACGCAGCGAGCGAAGCAGCTCGTCGGGATCCACCGCCGCGCTGGCGAGCGCGCACGCCGCGATGATCACGGCCAGCACGAGCGCCTCCTTGGCGCCGTAGGCCACCGCCTCGAGCGTGATGTCGAGTTGCCCGAGCGGGCCGGCGTCACCGAGCCGCGCGATCACCGTCAGGCCTTCCCGGCTGACCAGTGCGTTGACCGCAACGATCAGCACCGCCATCGGCGCCGAGAGGTAGAGCGAACGGCCGACGCGACCGCCCACGCCGGCGGCGGCGCCGGCGGCGATCACCGCGAGCGCCAGCGCGCCGAGCACGAGCGGATCGGCGATCACAAGTGCGGCGAGCACGAGCGCGGCGCAATACGCGGCGCCGATGCCGGCGCGTGCCGCATGCAGCGGACTGGCGCGCCGCAGGTAGCTCACGGCTCCTCGTCGGGGAGCGGGATGGCCGCGCCGGCGATCACCGCGACCGCGAAGTGGTCATCCAGTGTGCCGGCATTGAAGGCCGAGGCCGCCGCCGCGACGCCGGCCGCGTCGGTGCCGGTGACGAACCAGACCGGCGGCTGCCCCATGAATCGGGTCGCCGCGACGAGCCCTGCGCCGGCGCCGGCGCTGCGCACGACCGCGCCGGACTGATCCAGCAGCACGAGCTTCGCGCCGTGATCCTCAAACCGCGCATAGACGCCGCTTGCGCCGACGCCGCGGGCGAGCTCGTCGGCGGCCGGATCGGCGGTCAGCGTCGAGTAGGGCCCGACGAGCACGCGCAGGGAGAGGTTGTACTCCGAGCAGAGCAGGCAGCCGAGCGAGGCGACCAGGTCGTAGCCGGCGAAGACGGCCTCAACCGCAGCGCAGGACTTCGATGCCGTCTGCGTGCATTCGATTCGAAGCGGGTATCTCTGCCCGCCGTAGCCGTCGGCGAACGGCTCCGGGAAGGAGCCCACGACGGCCGGGATGCTCAGGGCGGCGCTCCAGTCGTGGCGGTCCCACCAGACATGGTCGCCGCTGTGCAGCCTTGTCTCGGCCGCCCCCTTGCCCGCCTCCACCCCATTGACGTAGTAGAACCAGTCGCTGCCGCCACCACCGGAGAGACGGTCGATGCTCTGCACGAAGCCGCCACCATCGATCGCGTCGACGGTCGCGTTTCGCTCGAGCATCCGCATCACCGTGTCGGCGCCGACGATCTTCGGCGATGGATCCGCGAGCAGCGTCTGCGCGCCGAACCCCTGCGTGACCAGCAGCGAGACGTGCGACGGCGCGCTGCCGGCGCCGAGCCCGCAGCCGGCGAGGGCGAGTGTCGCCGCTGTCGCGGCGACACTCGCGAAGATCGCGTCAGCTCGCGCCACTCACCTGCACGTCTTTGCCATTGCGGTCTCGACACACACGCTCGCCTCGGTGCGAACCGCGTCTGGCGCCGACACCCGGAGTGTCAGCGCGCCGGCCTTGGCGAAGGTCAGCGTGGCTGTTCCCGCCGACCCGGTCCGGGCCTGCACGCCTCCCGCGCGGACCGTCGCGCCAACCGCCGGCGTCGGTGTGCCCTTGGCGTCGCTGTAGGCCGTGACCGTTACGGTGAACGGCGTGCCGACGAGCGCCACCGATGGGGCCTTCACACCCAGCACGCCGGCGTTCTTCGGACAATTCTTGCCGTAGCAGTCCGGAAAGAAGAGGATCGTGTCGCCGGGTTTGGGGTCATAGGAGCAGATCCCCTCGGGTGCGGGCGCGTCGTTGACCCAGAAGGCCCAGTACTCCTCCCCGCTGCTTGGGAAGTCGAGGCCTTCGATGGCGGTGAGGAAGTACTCCTTGTAGGACGCGGACCAGGTTCCGCCCCAGTCGCCGTGTGTGGCCTGCTGCAGCGCCCCGGCGGCGCTGCGGCCACTGCAGCTGTCGGCGGCGATGCCGTTCTTGGTCACCTTGGCAGCAGAGAGGACGACGGCCGTCGTGGCGACGAGCGTGGTCTTGGTGCCCTCGACGCGGACGGTGATCGCGTCGGTGGCGGAGGCGTGCGATGTGAACAGCGCGGCGGCGGTGGCGGCGATGAGGATCGCGCCGGCGGCGGCGGCAGCGAGCGCCAAGCGCCGAACCGACGCCTGACGGCCCGAATGGGTGCGTTGCATGATTGGCCAACCCCTTTCCACGAGGGTCTATGTGGGCTTGCGGTCGGCGCAGGTCTCCTGGCTTCCGGGCCGATCCTGCCGCGCCTTCCCGGCTCGCGGTGGCGAACCAGTGGCCTGCGCTTGCGCGCGTGCGGCGGACGTCCCCGGTCACAGTGGCGGGTCCGCGCCGGTTTCACACCGGCTTCCCATGCCACCGACCAATGACGGGGCCATCGTAGCGCTCTGCGACACTGAGAGCCGAGCAGATGACCGTCAACCTGACCCGCATCTACACCAGGCTCGGCGACGGGGGCGAGACGGACCTCGGTGACCGCACCCGAGTCCCGAAGACCGACCCGCGGATCGAGGCGTGCGGCGACGTCGACGAGCTCGGCGCGCATCTGGGTTTCGCGCTGACGCTGCCCGGGCTATCGGAACGCACGGCGGCCTGGCTGCGCCGCATCCAGAACGACCTGTTCGATCTCGGCGCCGATCTCGCCGTGCCCGGCGAGGACACACGCGAGCGTCTGCGTGTGGCCCCCGAACAGGTCGAATGGCTCGAGCGGTGCTGCGACGAGGTCAACGAGGGGCTCGAGCCGCTGCGCTCCTTCTTGCTCTCCGGCGGGACCCCGGCAGCCGCATGGCTGCACGTCTGCCGTACCGTCTGTCGCCGCGCCGAGCGACGCGTCGTCGCGCTCGGCGAGCGCGCGAGCCCGCAGACGCGGCGCTACCTCAACCGCCTGAGCGACCTGCTGTTCATCCTCGCGCGGGAGGCCAACGCCGGCGACGAGCCGCTGTGGGTCCCCGGCAAGCACCGCTGAGCGCCCGCCTCCCGAGCGGCGCGGCGCGAGGTCCGCTCAGGACTCGATCTGGCCGGAGGTGCTGTAGGCGCGGGTCGGCGCGCCGGTGAACACCTGACCGGCCGGCGAGGTCCAGCGGACGCGCCACAACCGCCCCGCGACGAAGCGGCCGCTCCCGGTCCAAGCGCCCGTGGCGCCGGCTCGCTCGTCGGCCAGGCTGTGCCAGCTGCGCCCGCCGTCGGAGGAGTACTGCACGACCAGCTCGGTCGGGCCGCCGGCCGGACGCACGAGGCCCCAGAACGCCACACCGCTCGAGCTGCGCGTGACTGTCAGCGGTAGGCGGAAGCCGCGGTAGGCGGGCTTGCGGCGCCCTCTGAAGGTCTCAAGGCCGGTCTGGAAGCCGACGATGTGGCCGTCGAGGGGATGATCGTCGCGCAGCAGGTATTGCCCGAAGGATGCGACCCGCGGGTTCTCCCAGGCCATGTGCTCGGAGATCGCCAGGTACTCCGCCTGCTGGGCGAGTGACACGCCGCCGTAGGGGTTGGGGACGCTCTGCACGCCGAATTCGGTGATGTAGACCTCCAGCCCCGGAGCGAGCGCGTGCACCGCGGCCGCGCGGTTGAGCGCCGTCACCAGCCGCCCGATCGTGGCCATCGTCACATCGTCGGGCGGCGGCACCCAGAAGGGTCCGCGCGAGTTCGAATACGGGTGCTGTGCGTAGCCGCCGGCCGGCAGCAGCGCGCAGTGACCAACGGGCCGATAGCTCGCGTCAAGGCACAGCACACCGCGCAGGAACGCCAGCGGTGCCGGCACTCCCTGGCTCGCAACACCGGTGGGTGAGGTCTCCCCCATCAGCACCGTCATGCCGGAGAAGTTGCCGGAGGCCTTCAGGCCGGCGTAGCCGGCAAGGAACAGGCCGCGATAGATCGCCGCGGAGGCGAGCCTGCCGTGGACGTACTGCGGCCGCAGAAAGCCTGGCTCGTTGGGCTCGTTCCAGATCGAGAAGAGCTTGACGGCCTTGCCGTAGCGCCTTCCGACGGCCTCCATGAACTTGCCGAAGTCGCTCGCGCTCGGGTCACTGTAGATGTCCTCCCCGTGCGGGGTTGCCCAGCGCGGCACCGGCCCGCTCACCGTCAGCAGAACCTTCCAGTGACGCGCAACCGCGGCGGCGATCAACGTGTCGTAGGAGCCCCAGCGATAGGCGGCGGGGTTGGCCTGGTTGAAGCTCGGCCGCCGCCTCTGGTTTGGCTTCGGCGCGACATCGCGCCAGTAGAGGACCACGTGGAGGGCGTGAACGCCGAGCGACTGTAGCTGCGCGAGCGTCGGCGCCTGCGTGGCGGCCGTGAGCAGCGCGTTCGGCGCCTCGAAGAAGACCGGCTCGTCGTGGGAGGCCAGGGCGGGCGCCGCGCCGAGCGCGCCGGCGACGAGCAGCATCGCTGCGGCCAGTAGGGCTGTGAGCTTGACGCGTCGCATGGCATTTGAGCGCGTTCCCCAGGCGCCTCGTTAGTTAGACCCCGCCGCCGCGTCGATGTTGCGCTGAAGGCGGTTTTGCTGCGTTCCGTAGCTCGCGCTGTAGAGCCTGGCCCAGGCCAGGACATCGTCGACGTACCACCAGGCGTGGTTGTAGGCGTAGATCGCCTGCCGGTAATTTCCAGGAGCACCGCTGGCGCGCAGGTAGTTGGCCATGCTGAAAATGGCATCGGATGGACGCCACATGTCCGGCGGGCCCTGTCCCGTCGCGCTTATGCCGTAGCGCTGCCACGTCGAGACGAGGAACTGCGCGGGGCCGCCTGCACCGGCCGAATTGAGTTGCCCCTCGACGGTGCACGAGGGCGCCGGATCGCGCCCGTGGTCGCACTCCACGCGACCGATCCCGGCGAGCACCGCCCAGTCAAGTCCAAACCGCGCAGCGGCCTGCACGTACAGCGCGAGGTAGAGCGGCGGAATGTCAGCCCGCGCCTGCGCAGACGGAGCAACCGAGACGCCGAGGACGGCCCCACTGCTCACGTCGCCGCCGAGGGCGGCGCCCTCTGCTCCGCGGGCGAGCGCCAAGACCAGCAGCAGCGTGCATCCGCCCACCGCCATGCCCCCGGCGAGCAGGCTGCCGACCACTGCAAGCGGTAGCGCGATGCGTGAGCTCACTGCAGCCGCGAGCCGAACTGGCGTGCCCGGCGCGCGATCGGCCCATCAGCGCTGGGCGCGTCCTTGCGCGCGCTCGCCGCTGCGCGCGCCAGGGTCCCGCGCACCTTGCCGCGGGGCGCGGCGCTCGCACTCAGAAGCTCCCTTCGCCTGGTGAGTTCACGATTGATCTCCAGGCGCACGACACGCTGTTGCGCCGGCGAGCCGCGCAGGTAGTCGGCCGGGCTGACGCCGGCGAGCCCGGCAAGTTGCGCGGAGCGGTTGCCGGAGCGAAGCGCCGCTCCGCGCGGCGCCAGGGCAGCCTGGTCGAGCAAGCGCGCGATGGCGGTCGACCCAGCGGCAGCTGAGGGCACGACCTCGCGCCGGCGCGACAGTCTTGCCCGCAGGCCTCCGGCGAGCCGCGCGCCGGGGAGCACCTCTGGGCTCGCGCCCCGCGCCGCAAGCTGATCGTCCACCACGCGGGCTCGCGCCTGCAGTGAGACGATCCGACGGCGGTCGCCATCCAGTTGCGCGCTGTTCAGACCCGCCGCGATCCTCGAGCGGCGCAATTGCAGAGCGGCGACCGCGGCCGCCGGTGGATTGGCGGCGGGCAAACCAGCGCTCGCGCCGGCAACCGTGTCGCGCATCCGCCCGACCTGGGCGGCGAGCTCGCCGCGAGCGTGCGCACGTCGCTCGCGCGCCGAGCCGCCCGGCTCACTGCGTGCGGTGACCGACCCACCCGCTCCTGGCCCGCCTGACCGGCCGGTCCCGACGGGCGGACCCAGCGCTCCGCCGTCCTGTGGGAAGTCGCGAAAACGCTTGATCGTCTCGACGGCCCGCCCGCCGAGCCCGGCAGCAACGCGCCCGGAGGCCCGCACCGCACCGACGCCCGCGCCGGCGCTGCGTCCGGCAAGCCACACGCGCGTCGCGAGCGGCGCGCGGCGGGACGGCTCTGCGCGCTCGTGCAACACGAGGCCGAGAACCCGGTGACGCTGTTCGAACGCCGTCCACCAGAAGACCGAGATCAGCAGCCACTGGGTCCACCATCCGAGACCGTCCAGCGAGCTCAGCAGGGTCACGATCAACAGCACGACTCCGAGCGCGACGGAGTAGACGAGCTTGGCCAGCGCCGCGCCGACGAGGCGGGTTAGCCACAGACGAAAGGCGTCGCGCCCCGCTTCACCGAGCGCCGGCGCGAGCACCGCCAGTGGCGCGAGCATCAGGTACAGCAGGGTGGCCAGCGCAGCGCCGAGGAGCCTCAGGGCGATGAAGCCGAGCAGCAGCAGCATCCCCACCGTCCCGGCGACGATCAGCAACAGCCCCCCGACGCGCGGCCATGTGCCGGAAGCGGTACGAAACTCCGCCTGCGGCGCCGTCGGAGCGGTGCAGGCCGTGGGGTCGCCTGATCCGCACAGCGCGCCGTAGAGCGTCGGCGTCACGGTCTGGCTCTCCAGCGCCGTACGAGCCGTCGCCTCGGGTGGAATGGCGAGAAACAGCTCTCCGTTGGTGCGCGCTTCGTCGAGCGCCGTCGCCGCACCGGAGAGCTGGCTCTGCAGCGCACTGCCATCCGGAGCGCACTGCACGAGGCCGATGGCGGGCCCGTGGCAGGACGCCTCCGCGCGCAGCTGCGCGTCGAGGCTCGCCGCCGTCGCACGCAGGCGAGGATCGAGCGCTCCCGGTGCTCGGCACCAGTCGACGTCGCCAAACTCCAGGTAGCACCACGGGCCGCTGATCGCTGTGTCAAAGACCGCGGCAAACGCGCCATCGACGGTCGAGACAGGCTGGCTCGGGTCCCCCGTCGCGCTCGCCGCGACCGTTGTCAGTGCGGCGCGGTCGGCGAGATTACCGACGGCGCCGACCGTGCCGACCGGGTCGGCGATGATCCACAGTCCGGCGCACACCATCACCGCCAGGAGCGCCGCGTGCCCGAGTGTGTCGAGCACGCGACGGCGCACCAGGCCCTGCCAGGCGAAGCCGACGGCGGCGACCGCCAGCGCCAGCCCGAGCCACGGATCGGTGAAGACGCGCTGCGCAACGCCCAGCGACGAGCTGATGCGGGCCAGCGTTGCGGGCGCGAGCAGGTCGATGGCGTAGCACCACTCGAGCGCGATCAGGACGACGTGGATCAGCCAGACGACCGCCGTCCAGACGGGCGTGACGAGGAGGTCCTGCACCACGGTGTCGAGGTCCTCGGTGAAGCTTGCGTCGAGCCCTGACGGGATGTTGATGTCGATCGAGTAGTTCGACAGCGGCACCGGCGCGACGTCGACGCCCGACACCGCGCAGTTGGTGCGCTCGGCCTGCGACAGCTGAGCGGTGAGGACCGCGGCCGTGCACGACGGGCTCGCGAACCCATTCGACGCCAGTGGACTCGCGTCGACCGGAGCGGTGGCTGGCGCCGCCGCCGCCACCGCCGGGATCGGGAGCAGCACCAGCGCGACGAGGGCGAGCATCACCGGGACGCGCACTGCAGTCACGTGATCGGGGGCGTGCTCGGCGGCGTCGTCGAGAACGCGGCGAGCAGCCGCGGCACGAGGATCTCCACCTGCACCGCCTCGACCCGGCCGCGGTGGTCGCGCATCAGACAGCGCCCCGTATCGAACTCGAGCAGGCGATCGCGCAACACCCGGTCGTCAGGGTCGAGATCGAGCAGCTCGAGCGCGCGTTCCGCCTCTCGCTCGGAGCGCAGCCCGAAGACGAACGTGGCTCCAATCAGATTCTCGAGTGAGGCTCGCCCGTCGCGCAGCGTGTCGTTGACCAACTGCGTGGAGATGATCGGGACGGCCAGCTCGCTGCGACCCATCCGTTGCAGCGAGGCGAGCAGCATCCTCCCCACCGGGTCGCCGAGCAGTCGCCAGCCCTCGTCGAAGGAGAAGACCTTGAGTCGCGAGCGCTCCGCGGCCATCAACGCCATCGCGAACATCGCGATCAGTCGCACGATCTGCTCGCCGACCCGCTCCAGCAGCGAGTACTCCGAGCGCGCGCTGCCCGGCTGCGGGGCCGGCAGGTCGCGAATCGGCAGATAGGTGACCTGCCGCGTTCCCACCCGTGGCAGGCGCACGTCAGGGTCGGCGAAGCCGAGCTGGGTCAATCCCGCGCCGGCGTGTACCACGAGCGTCTTGGCCACCTGCTGGTCGACCGTGTCACCAGCGGCCAGCGCGCGGATCACCTCGAAGCAGGTCGGCGCCTTCGAGCGGCGCCGCACCACGTCGACCGCGGCGGCGACGGACGCCTCCCACGCCGCCTCCGAGCGGGCCGGCAGCAGGTCGCACAGGAACGAGACGGCGGCGTCCTGCCGCATGTGCTCCGGCGCCACGCGCAGCGGATCGAGCATGCCCCGCAGCGAGCGCTCGCCGCGCAGCGCGATCGTCTCCACATGCGGCGCCACCTCGGGCAGCTCATGCATACGGTGATCGCCCTTGGGATCGCAGTCGATCACCCGAGCGCCGAGCAGGAACGCTTCGTAGGCCAGCTTCTGGTCGAGCGTCGTCTTGCCCGAGCCGAGCGCACCGATCGAGAGGATCGCGGCGTTGCGGTCGCTGTCGGAGCCCTCGCGCAGGTTGAAGCGAACGGGGTGCCGGCTCGCGCTGAGGGTGTGCCCGAGATAGAAGCCTGCCCGCGCTCCAACCGCGTGGGTCGCGACGGGCATCATCGCCGCGACCTGCTCGGTCGTCAGCACGTCGTCGTAGCCGGGGACCGACGAGCGCTGACCCGGCAGCGCAGCGATGAACAGACGCAGCTGGTCTCCGAGCGGCCGATGCAGGCGCACCTCGCCAAAGGCGCGCCTGACCGCTTCGACACGCCATTGCAGCTCGTCGCGCGCCTCGGCGGCGACGGCGATCGCCAGCGTTGCCCGCAGCAGGGGCGGATGGCTGGCGGACTGCAGGTATGAGAGAAGGTCGCGCGCCTCCTGCGTGCGGTCGTAGCCGCGATCGGACACACCCTGATCGCCGCCCGCCTCGGCGCGAGCGATCTCGTCGGCGTCCTGCACGCGACGGCGCACGAGCCGCATCGCAAGGTCGTTGGGCAGGAACCGCGCGCACAGCGTGAGGTCGACGCCGAACGGGAGCGACTCGGCCGGAGCGAACATCAGCTCAAGCCGCGGGCTCGGAAAGGCGGCACTCTCCGGAAGGGCTCCGGCAACCAGGTGCGACTGCCAGCTGACGCCCAACTCGGACTCGATCCGCAGGAGTCGTCCGCGATGCTCGACGTAGCTGTCGCTCCAGCGCATCACATCGGCTTCCAACGGCGCCAGCACGGCGGCGCCGTTGCGTTCGAACACGAGCGCCTGCGGTTCGTGCAGACCGTCGAGCGAGGGCTCTCCGAGCGCCCGGCAGAATGCCCGCCGCACGAGCCATTGCACTTCGATCGTGCGCGCAGGCCGGGCGTCGAGACTCGCGGCCAGGCGGGCGTGGACCTCGTCGGCTCGGATCCGCAGGCGCTCAAGCTCGAGCGCTGAGAGCTCTCGCGTGCGCTTGCCGCGAAGTGCTTCGAGCGCCGATCGGCACAGCTCGCGCGGAGAACGCTCGCCGAGCTCCGTGATGAAGGCGCCGACGTCACGTTGCGGGGACTCGAGGCTGACCGCCAGATAGACGGCTGGAAGCTCTGCCTGCTCGTCGCGGAGTGCTGCGAGCTGGGCGGTGAGGTAGTCCTCGTGGGCGGGGGCGTGCGGCCCTGCGTAGCCGCGAACGAGCGTCTCGAACTCCAACGCCGGGTCCCATCTCCTGGCGATGCGCAGTATCTGAATGTCCGCCTCGAGCGATTCGATCGCCGTGAGGAGCCTCCCGAAGCGCTCACGCTTGCGCGCGCTCGCAAGCGTCGCGTAGCTGAACGGCTCGAGTGCGAAAAGCGCCCACGAGCCGCAGGAGCCCTGCAGGCAGTTGCCGTAAACGAACCGCAGGGGCCGCCGCCACGAGCTCAACTCGTCCGCACCTCGAGGACCGCGCCTGGAGCGAGCTCGAGCACGACCGGGCGTCGGCTCGCCCCGGCGAGCGGGTGCAGCGAGACGTCGGCCCGACGCGTCCATGACCACTCGGCGCGCAGGTGGGGGTGACTCACGAGGACGGCGCCGGGTCCGCGGTAGCGCAGCGCGCGAAACCGCGCGTCCGAGCCGTCTGGGATACAGAGGATGCTTGGCGGGTTCCAGCGGTGGCGCTGCCGGGGCAGCGGGACCAGCGCCTCCAGCCGCCGAGACGCGAGCCGGTGTCCGATCAGCGCGACCGCCGCGAGGTGAAACGGCCGGCCCTCGATCCGGACCGCGGCGAACAGCGTCGCGACGGCGAGCGGCATCGCGAGGTCCCGAACGTACCAGGGGATCACGCCATCCAGCCAGTCTGTCGGAGGCACGGCTGTGGCCGCCAAGGCGACGAGGACGAGGGCGAGGGCGTAGACGACGCCTCTGAGCGGGATGCCACCCGGATTCAGCCGCAGCGTGTCGACTCTGTAGATGCGCCGCTCGAGAGCGAAGACGGAGCGAAACGAACGGACTTCCAGCGGCGCGGTCACCCCGAACCAAACAGCAGCGACACGGTGTTCTGCAGCACGCTCAGCCCGACCGGGCTCGCAAGCAGCACGGCAATGATCCCGATCGCGAGCACGCCGATGGCTTCCTTGAAGTCCCGCTTGAACACGAGCACCACCGCGGCCACGGCCAGCGCCAGCCCGATCAGACTCAGTGCGACCGTGCGCCCCGTGCTGCTCGCCTGGCTCGCAGCGCTCTCGAGCGAGGCCCCGTTCGCGCCGGTCACCGCGCCCGCGGCGGCGGCAACCGCGGGCGCCGCGAGGCCCGCAGCCAGCGCGAGGGCGCCCGCATACAGACGTCTCATTCCTGCTCCTTTCGCTTTTGCGTCATGACTGGATCCGTGTGATCTCCCAGCGCCCACCGACCTGCGCGAGCGTGACCTCGTAGGCGAGCGTGAAGAGGTCGTCGTCGCTGTCAGTGGCAAGCACGGTCGCCAGGACGACGCCGGAGCGCTCGACCGCGAGTCGAACGACGGAGCGCAGCGTGAGCCCGGCTGCGACCGGGGCAACCTCGGCCGCGGGAGCCAGATCGGCGGCGAGATTCTCGGCCGAATCGTCGACGTAGTTGCGCATCGCGCGCTGGAGCACCGCGACGAGCTCCGGATTGCCGACGGTCTCCAGCGTCGGCCCGTCCAGCGCCCCGGCGGGCGCCGGTCTGGGGGCCCCCACGAGGGCGGGATAGCGGGCGAGCACGTCCGCCCCGCCTGGTCCGCGGGCCACGGCGACCGCGATGTAGCGGACCACCCCTCCCCCAACGCCCGCAGCGACGGTGTAGTCAGACTCGCCTCCCGGTCCGTCATGCTCGTCGGCGATCGCGACCCACTGCACCTGTTCAGAGCCGCCCGCTGCCGCGGTGAGTCCCGCATCCGGATCGTCGGCCGGCGCCAGGAACGGGGTGAGAGCGTTCTGATGGACCAGGGGATTCGGCGACCAGGTGAGGTAGGCGCGGCTGAAGGTCAGGGCCAGCCACTGGGCGCTGAGATCGGTGGAGCGAAGCGCGCAGCGACCAGAGCCGCCGCGGTCTCAGCGTGACGTGAGCGCGAGGCGACCTCGCGCTCATCGCTCGAACCCGAATTCCTGGTTCGCCGCGAAAGCTCCGGAGGCCGACGCGATCGCGGGCCGGGACTCCTCCCCCGCTCGCAGGCTCAGCGCGACCTCCGGCCGCACCGTGCGTCGGCCCGCCCGCCGGCCGGAGCGGGGGCTTCGATGCTTGGACGACGGCGCGGTGTGCGGACGAAGCGCGCGTCGGTATCCGTCGACCCGAGGCTTCGGCCGAGACGCCGGTTCGGCGGCTCGCCGCAGCACCGCAGCGGCACGCGGCGATCGGGTGTGGCGTCTGGCGAGCGCTGCGGCGGTCGAAGGGCCGCCATGGTGGGAAAGGCCGAGCAGGAGGACAGCCACGCACACCAGCCCGCCAACCGCGGCGGCGGTCGGCAGCCAGCCCGTCCACGCTGCCAACCGCGGCGGCCCGCCACGGACGGCGGCCGGCCAGGGCGTCGCGGCGCGATCCGCGACGCGATCAGACGCGTCGTGGAACCCGTCGAGCGCCTCCCCGCCGAGCAACTCGTCCTCGTCGATCACGCGGTAGACGGCGATCGGGCGCCGGCGCATCACGACACCCACCCCAAGGAGGGTCCCCGCGTCGCGACCGCGGCGCGCAGCACTCGAAGAGCGACGCGCAACAACGGGCGCTGGGGGCACCGGCGCGCGTGCGGCGACCGTCCTGCGCGGAGGCGGACGGCGAAGCGCACGTGCGCAGCTGGCTCGACGAGTTCCAAGATGGCTCCTCGCCGGCCTGTTCCGCCGGTTCGTCACGCGGCGGGACAGCGGCTGGGCGGCGATCCCCTCGACCCGGCCGCGGCGCGACGGTTGCGCGCCAGCCGACTCCGATCACGGAAGCGGAACGCCAGCTGAAGCGGCCACGAGTGCGTCCACCGAAGGTCCGGCTGAAGCGTCAAAGCTCGACGCTGTGATTAACCGCAACGACACCAACTTGTGCATATCTGTTTACATTGAAAGAGTTGCCAGTTGCCAGTATTACCGGCACCTCACCGACCGGGGCGTCGCGCACCGTGCAAGGGAAATATTCGGACTGGCGGAAAACGGTGCTAAGGTCAATCGATCAGTAGGCGGCTTTTCTCCTGCGAAGAGACTCTTCGCCTGGGGGGTTGGGCGGCAAGGCTTCTGCCCCCCTGACGGTGGTGTCGACCCAGAGACGGGCGTGCCGGTCGACCACCGAGCTGGGCACCGGGGTGCCCGCAGGAGCTGGAATCAGGGATCGATGAAGGCCGTGCGGGCAGCGAACGACGGTACCTCGACGGCAGTCGACCGCGGGGCTCCGCTCCAGGCGCCTGCGCACGGCCACACCCGCGCACTCACACGCGGCGACAGAAGATGTG
The DNA here is from genome assembly GCA_049522915.1 of Solirubrobacteraceae bacterium. GTDB lineage: Bacteria > Actinomycetota > Thermoleophilia > Solirubrobacterales > Solirubrobacteraceae > Palsa-513. The sequence goes on from JBEKNK010000019.1 coordinate 37,031, forward strand.
AATGTTGTCGCATCGGGATGCCGCAGCGAGCCGCGATCGTTGCCGGCAGCGGGCGCGTAACTGAGCAATCGCGGTGAGCATTCACAGCTCAGACGATCAGCGCGAGTCGAACCCGTCGCCGGGCGACCGAGTGCAGGGCGTTGGCCGGCTCAGAGAGCGCACGTGGATGCTCCTCTCGGCGGTGTTGATAGTGGCGGGCGCGACGGGCTCGATCCTGGCGGCCGCGAGCAAGTCCGCAAGCGACGCCAGGGCCGCCCACGCCGCGGCGATGTCCGCTTCGCTGCAGGTCGAGTCCGCCCTGGATCTGACGACTCAGCATGAGACCGACCTGATTGTCGATGCACGGGCGTTCGTGGCCGATGCGCCGCACGCCTCAGCGGTGCAATTTGCTGCATGGGCGCAGTCGGAACACGTGCTGAAACGCTACCCGGAGCTGCTCGGCCTCAACCATTCGATCCTTGTTCTCACTCCGAAGCCCGCAGCGGTTGCACCGGCGCGAGACAGCGATTCCACCGCCGGACCGGCGGCGGATCGCGCGGTCCGCACGAGCCGCGCAGCCGGGATGGGTCCTCACTGCCTGTCGGTCGGGTCCATCGAACGCAAGGCGCGCGACGCGCTGCCGGCGGGCTACGACTGGTGCGCCCCGGGCACGGCGCGAATCGCCAGCCTCGACGCTCTCGACTCCGGAGCCGTTGCCTACGTTGCCGTCCACAGGGGCGCTCAGACGCTGCTGTCGATCGTGGCGCCCGTG
>JBEKNK010000020.1:0-35316 GCA_049522915.1 Solirubrobacteraceae bacterium
CCGTCGAGCGTTTCACCGCCAATAAACAACCGCACCAGCAACGCGAGCGGCTCGTCCGCGCCGGGGCGCAGCCACAACGCCGCCACGCCACGTACCGGGTCCAGACCATCAACGCAAACGAGCTTCTTCACGTGATCCGGCTCGTAGCGAGCGTGCTGCAGTACCGGGCGCAGCACGCGCCCCGCCTCCACCAGCTCTGACAACGTCAGCGATGACATACAGAAGCCCTGAGCGTGCCACCGATCTTATGCACGCCGCCCACCGGGCAGCCGGTAGCGCGCATACCAGACCGGCTGGCGGCGCCGTCCCGACGGTAAACGCTGCCAGTGGGGACCTGGCTCACCTGCATCGTCGCCACGCCCGAACCGCCGGGGAAACCACCCGCAGGACAGCTGCCGCCGACTCTCGGGGCAAAGCTGGGACAAAATTCGCCCGAGCAGGACCGCGAGCGAGCCGCCGAATCGCTGTTTTGCGGGCCTTTCTCGATTGGGCCGGCCAGGACTCGAACCTGGGCGCTGCGGATTATGAGTCCGCTGCTCTAACCAACTGAGCTACCGGCCCCTGCCGCGGACAGACTAGCCGTGCGCCGCGCGGTAGCGAGTCGCGCTGGGCGGTTGGTTGTGGACGGCGCGGGTGTCGCGCGCTAGGCTGCGGGCGTTCGGGAGTGACGGTCGGCGGGGCCGGAAACGGCGGAATGGAGAGACGGCATGAGCAAGGAGCACCAACGACTTCGACCGGCCGCCCTCACCGGCGTGCTTGCGGCGATTCTTGCGCTCGCGCTACCCGCGGCAAGCAGCGCCGCGCTGTTCACGATCGGCGGTCTGGGCAAATCCGCTGCAATCTCACTCCCGCAGCCCGTCGACACCGCCTTCTGGCTCACGGCCCGCAAGGGCGGCGCCGCAGCGGCGGTCTCACACACCGGACTCGTGCGTGTCATTCGCCTGCGTGGCTGTGCGCGTCCCGGTCCGGCGGGCCAGGCACCGTTGACCCAGATCCACTTTCAGGAGCTTGTCCCGGGCGCGGGCGGCGCCGTGACGGTGAAGAGCACGAGCGGTCCGCTCAATATGCCGATCTGCGGCCAGGGCGCCACGGCGGCGACTGTGACGACGTTCGTCCCCGGAAACCTCTGTGCCGTGACCGGCGGCTACGTCGCGTTCAACGTCGAGGGCGGGTACGGGCCGGGCTTTCCGCACGGAGTTCGCTACGAGGTCTTCGGCCGCGCCGCCGGGGCGGTCACCGACTCCTACACCAACGGCGGCGGCACCAACAACGGCGCGACGCTGACCGGGACCGCTCACGCGGGCCTGCGGCTGCTGATGGAGATCGTGCTCGGAACCGGACGCCAGGCCGGCGTCTGCGGCTGAGCAGCGGGCCAGGTCTCAGCCGGTGACGGCGCGCCGGCGCGGACGCGGCGGAAGCTCCGGGGGTGGGACTCGAACCCACAACCTCTCGATTAACAGTCGAGCGCGTCTGCCAATTGAGCTACCCCGGAATGGGCCACCCGGGAAGGTCGGCAACGCCCGCCTCCACCTCGGCGGGACAATTAGACCACACACCGGCGACGCGCGCGCGTGGATGCGGACACGCCGCCGGCTGCTGCGCCGAGCGTTCGCTCCGGCTCGAGGGGCCGGCCGGGCTCAGGCACGGTGCTGGTCGGTCTGCTCGAGAGCCTGCGCGAGCCAGCGCTCCAGGTCCTGCTTGAGCGACTCGCGCTCCCGCTGCAGCGCCGTCACTCCTCCCCTGCCCGCGCCGCGTGCGCCGGCCGTCGCACGGGCGATTCGGGCCAACTCGAGCTGACAGCGCTCGACCTCCAGCTCCGCCGGCACCGGCGTGAGCACCGCCGCGCGGACCGACAGCTCCGCGAGCAGCACCGCGAGCTCGCCGTCGTCGACCTCCGCCGCGGGTGAGTCGAGGTGCGAGCGCAGATGCGAGGCGGCGGCACGCACCAGCGGGCTTGCGAACACCGCGTCGAGATCGAGTGTGGCGAGCAGCTCGCGACCGCGCTGCGGCAGCGCGATGCAGAGCTCGAGAAAGGTGCGCTCGGTCCGCTCTCCTGCGGCGAGCTGCGTATGCGGGCGCGGCTGCTCCCCGTTGAGCGCGCCGCCGTCCGCGCCGGCGAGCAGACGCTCGACGAGCTTCTCGGAGACACTCAGCCGCCCGACCACCTCGCGCTGCAACTCCTCCCGCATCGCCCCGGGGCCGAGCTCGGCGAAGACCGGCCGCAGCTGCTCGAGAATCCGGTCGCGACCCTCGGGCGTGCCACTCTCCCCCGCTGCCAGGATCCGCTCGACGCGGAAGCGCACAAAGGGCAGCGAGGCGCCGAGCAGCGCGCTGACGGCGTCAGGCCCCTCGCGCTCGAGCACCTCGGCCGGATCGCTGCCCGGCGGCAGCGCCGCGACGCGCAGCTCGAAGCGCTGCTTGGCGGCGAGCCGCGCAGCCTTCATCATCGCCTCCTGCCCGGCGCCGTCGGCGTCGAGCGCGAGCACCACCGTCGGCGCCAGGCGGGCCAGCGCAGACACCTGGTCCTCGGTCAGCGCGGTGCCCATCAGCCCGACGCTGTTGCGCACGCCGGACTGGTGGGCCGCGATGACGTCGGTGTAGCCCTCGCAGAGCACGATCGAGCCGGCCTTGGCGGCGTGGGCGCGTGCGAGGTGGGTGCCGAACAGGTGGCGGCCCTTGTGATACACGGCGCCGTCGGCGCTGTTGACGTACTTCGGTTGCTGATCGGTGCTCATCGCGCGTGCGCCGAAGCCCAGCACGTGTCCGCGCTGATCGCACAACGGGAAGGTGATCCGCCGACGGAAGCGGTCGTAGACGCTGCCCGGGCGCTCGCGGGAGCGCTGCACGACGCCGGCCGCGAGCAGTTCGGCCTCGGTGAAGCCGCTGCGGCGCGATCCGAGCAGCACGCGGTCCCAGGGGCTCGGCGCGAAGCCGACGCGAAATTCGCGCAGGATCGGCTCCGCCAGGCCGCGAGCCGCCAGGTACTCGCGGGCGGCCGCGCCCTCCGCATGCTCCCAGAGCACGCGCTCGTAGTAGGAACAGGTTCGGTCGAGCAGCTCGAGCAGGCGAGCGGTGCGCCGGCGCTCGTCGGCCGCGCGCGGATCCTCCTGCTCGAGCTCCAAGCCCACGCCGTAGCGGTCGGCGAGGTACTCCATCGCGCCGACGAACTCGAGACCCTCGGTGTCCATGACGAAGTTGAAGGCGTCGCCGGCGGCCTGGCAGCCGAAGCAGTAATAGACCTTGCCCGAGGGGCGGACACTGAACGATGGCGTGCGCTCGTCGTGGAAGGGACACAGCCCGACGTAGGCGTCGGCACCCGAGCGGCGCAGCTCCGTCCGCGCGCCCACCAGGTCCACCATGTCGACGGCATCACGGACGCGCTCCTTGGAGTCCGCGGTGTAGCGAGCCATCAGAGCCCGAACGCCCGCGGAACGGCGAGCTCCTCGAAGGCGCGGATGCAGTAGCGGTCGGTCATCCCGGAGATGTAATCAGTGACGCGCGTGGCCAGCGGCTCATCGGAGGGCGGGAGCAGCTCTGGACTCGTGCAGTAGTGATCGAACAGACGGCGAATGACGGTCTCGATCTTGGAATGTTCGCGCCGTGCCATCGGGCCGAGATAGACGTGTTCGAACATGAACTCCCGCAGCGCCGACATCGCGTGGGCCGCGTCCTCGCCCTGGATGATCTCGCCGGTGTTTGCCGAGTGCTCGACGAGGTCGTGGACGAGCGCATCGATGCGCGCCGAGCCGCTGTCGCCGAGCACCGCGATCGCCTCGGCCGGCAGCACCGCGGCGTCGAGCACACCGGCGCGCACGGAGTCGTCGATGTCGTGGTTGAGGTAGGCGAAGCGGTCGGTGATGCGCACGATCGAGCCCTCCAGGGTCGCGGGTGCCGGCGCGCGTCCGGAGTGACAGAGAATGCCGTCGCGCACCTGCTCGGTCAGGTTCAGGCCGCGCCCGTCGCGCTCGAGCGCGTCCACGACGCGCAGCGACTGCTCCCAGTGATGGAAAGCGCCGCCGAAGCGCTCGCGGAGGCAGCGGTCGAGCACGTCTTCGCCGATATGCCCGAACGGCGGGTGGCCGAGATCGTGTCCGAGCCCGATCGCTTCGGCGAGGTCCTCGTTGAGCGAGAGCGCGCGAGCGACGGTGCGGGAGATCCCCGTGACCTCCAGGGTGTGCGTCAGCCGCGTGCGGTAATGGTCGCCCTCCGGCGCCACGAAAACCTGGGTCTTGTGCTTGAGGCGTCGAAAGGCCTTCGAATGGACGATCCGGTCACGGTCGCGCTGAAACGGCGTACGGAGGCCGCAATCGGGCTCCGCCAGCACGCGACGCGCCGGATAGGACGGCGTCGCGAGCGGCGAGAGATCGCGTGCTTCGCGCGCGCGCATGCGCTCCTCGAAGCCCGCCGCGACGCTCATCGCAGCGCCGCGGGCCGGAGACGAAGGTGGGCGTGGTGCTCGAGCGTCTCGCCGATCGCCCGCTCGGCTTCGCGCAGCGCCCGCGCCGACGCGGCCGGTGTCTGCGCGAGCGAGCTCGCGAGCGCGCCGGTCATGAAATCGTGGGTCTCGCGCGCGATCGGGAACGAGGCGGCCTCGCACGCGTTGCACACCACGCCGCCGGCCTGGGGGGAGTAGCCGACCAGATGCTCCGGGGAGCCGCACGACGCGCAGGCGCCGAGCGAAGGCGCGAGGCCGGCGCTCACGAGCAGCTTGAGGCGGAAGGCGAGCGCGTTCGCGTGGCTCGCCTTGCTTGCGTCGGACGCCAACAACGCCAGCTCGTTGGCAAGCAGGTTGTACACGGCCGGGTGGGGCTCCTCGGTCTCGAACACACGCGCGACGGCGTCGCAGGCGCGAGCCGCACAATCGAGCGTAGCGGCCTGGTCACGCAGCCTGGCGTGAGCGTCGAGGGTTTCGGCAGCCGTGACGGTCAGCAGCTCGCCGCGGCCCTCGTGGCAGATCAGCCGCACGCGCGTGAAGGGCTCGAGCCGGCCGCCGAAGCGGCTGCGGGTGCGGCGCACGCCCTTGGCGATCGCGGCGAGCCGGCCGCGCCCCGGGGTATAGAGGTGCAGAATGCGGTCAGCCTCGCCGTAGCGCAGGGAACGCAGGACGATCGCGTCGGTCTTGAGCGGTCCGCTCATGCTATACATTGTGAAGTAATGAACAAGGTCACCCTCTATACGACCGATCCGTGCCCGTATTGCCGCCAGGCCAAGGCGCTCCTCGGCAAGCGTGGGCTGACTTACGACGAGATCAACCTGGCGAAGGACGCCGACGGCCGCGCCGAGCTTGCGAAGCGCACAGGGATGATGACGTTCCCGCAGGTCATCATCGGCGAGGAGGTCGTGGGCGGCTTCAACGAGCTCGCGCTCGCCGACCGGACCGGACGCCTCGCCGAGCTGCTGGCACGCTAGGCGCGGCTGTCGCGCGCCGTGCGCCGCGAGACTCGCGGCACCGGCTGGCAGCGCACGCAGACGTAAGTTCCACGCCCCCCCACGACGAGCTTGCGGATCGTCGTGGCGCACACGACGCAGGCTTCGCCCTCGCGACGGTGCACGAGGAAGCGGTCCTGAAAGCTCCCGCGGGCGCCGTCCAGGTGGCGAAAGTCGTCGATCGAGGCGCCGCGGGCGTCGATGCCGGCCGCCAGCACCTCGCGCACGGCGTCGCGCAGCCGTTCGTACTGGGCTGGTTTCAGTGCACCGGCGGCGCGCAACGGATGCACTCCGGTGCGAAAAAGCGCCTCGTCGGCATAGATGTTGCCGACCCCGGCGATCATGTGCTGGTCGAGCAGAAAGGACTTGACCGGACCGCGCCGCCCGCGCGCGAGCGAGCGCAGCAGTGCCGGCGTGAAGGCCTCGTCGAACGGCTCAACGCCCAGCCGCGCGGCGAAGAACTGCTCGAGCGCCGCATCCCCGATCACGAGCTGGCCGGTGCCGAATCGCCGCGGGTCCACGAACAGCAAGCGTCGAGCGCCGTCGAGGGTCACCTCGACCCGCGTGTGGGGGGTGTCGCCGGCCGCGTCGAGCAACAGCGTGCCGGTCATGCGCAGATGCATCAGCAGGTGAATCTCGCCATCGAGCACCCAGTCCAGGTACTTGCCGCGCCGCCGCAGCGCCTGCACACCCCGGCCGACGACGACGTCCGCAAGCTCGTCTGGCTGCAGCGGCGCGCACCAGCGCGCGTCACGCACGCGCAGCGCGGTGATCGTCGCACCGACCACCTCCGGCGCCAGCTGGCGGCGCACCGTCTCGACCTCCGGCAGCTCAGGCATGCGCGATGAAGGATCGTCCGGGCAGCTGCGCCTGGCCGCCGGTCAGCCAATCGAGCACCGACGCGCCGACATCTGCGAGCGGGCCGTCGTGGCGGCGGCCGGCGTGGCCTGGGAAGCGTGCGAGCACAGGGACATATTCGCGCGTGTGGTCGCTGTGGGGGGCGGCCGGGTCGCAACCGTGGTCGGCGGTGACGATCAGCAGGTCCTCGTCGCCGAGGATTCCCAGCCAGCGCCCGAGCGCAGCGTCGATCGCCTGCAGCGCCTCGTGGAAGCCGGCCGAGTCCTTGCGATGGCCATAGACCTGGTCGGTTTCGATCAGATTGACGAACACGAACCCCCGATCGAGCTCGCCGATCAGGCGCTCCACGCTCTCGATCGCCTCCTCGTTCGTGGAGCCCGGATGCACAGCGCTGAAGCCGACCTCCGCGAAGAGCGAAGGCGCCTTGCCGACGCCATGCACGGCAACGCCGGCTGAGCGGAGCAGTTCGAGCTGACTCGGCGAGGGCGGAGCGAGGGTGTAGTCGCGGCGGCCCGAGGTGCGTTCGAAGGCGCCCGGCACGCCCTCGAACGGCCGTGCGATCACGCGGCGCACGGCCTCCGGCCCCTGCAGGGCGCCACGCAGAGCGGCGCACATCGCGTAGAGCCGCTCGGCGCCGAGCACCGATGTGTGAGCGGCCAACTGGATCACCGAATCCGCGGAGGTGTAGAGGATCGGCAGCCCGCCGGCGAGGTGCTCGACGCCGTAGTGCTCGATCGCGGCGACGCCGTTGCAGTGGTGGTTGCAGATCACCGGCGAGCCGATCGTCTGCTCAACGCGCGCGCGCAGCGGCGGCGGAAGGCCATTCGGATAACTCGGCGGCGCCGACGCCACCACCAGGCCCATCAGTTCCCAGTGGCCGGCGCTCGAATCCTTGCCGGGCCCGAGCGGCGCGAGACGACCGTGGAGCGCCGGCGCGCGAGCCGGTGGCACTCCGGGCAGCGCAAGGATGTTTCCGAGGCCGAGCGCTCCGAGATTCGGGAGCTCGAGTCCGCCGACGGCCTGTGCGACGTGCAGCAGCGTGTTGGCGCCCGTGTCGCCGTATTGCGCGGCGTCGGGCAGCTCGCCCACACCGCAGGCGTCGATCACCACAACGAAAGCGCGCCGCTGCATGTCCCGGGTGGCGAGCTTAGGGGCTATCCCTCATTCGTGCGCGCGCGGATGCGCGTCGAAGTAAACGTCGCGCAGGCGCTCGGTCGACAGGTGGGTATAGATCTGGGTTGTCGTGATGTCGGCGTGGCCGAGCATCTCCTGCAGCGTGCGCAGGTCGCAGCCGCCGGCGAGCAGATGGGTCGCAAAGGTGTGGCGGAGCGTGTGCGGGCTCATCCGGTCGCCGAGCCCGACGGCGTTTGCGTAGCCCTGGACGATCTTGTACAGACCCTGGCGGCTGAGCCCGCCGCCGCGGCGGTTGACGAAGACATGGCGTTCTGGTCGCAGGCCGACAAACAGCGGCCGCGAGCGGGCGAGGTAGGCGCGCAGCGCGCCGACGGCGTCGCGGCCGATCGGCACCAGGCGTTCCTTCGAGCCCTTCCCCCGGGCGCGCAGGAAGGCGTCCTCGAGGCTGAGATCCTCGAGCGCCAGATCGACGGCCTCCGACGCCCGCAGGCCGCAGGCGTAGAGGGTCTCGAGCAGCGCGCGGTCGCGCAGCACCGCCGGCGAGACGCCCCGCGGCGCACGCAGCAGAAGGCCCACCTCATCGCGACTGAGCACCTCCGGCAGCTTCTGGGTCTTGCGGGGACCGTGAAGCTCGGCGGTCGGGTCGTGCTCGATCGTGCCCTCGCGGCGCAGGTGGCGGTAGAACGAGCGCAGGCAGGCCGTCTTGCGCTGGAGCGTCGCGGCGGCAACCGGCGGACGCTCGGCCGAGCCCTTCGCAAGCATCGTCAGGAAGCCCGCGAGCTGCGCGTGGCCGACGTCCAGCGCGTCGTAGCCGTGGGCATCCAGGTAGGCGCCGAACTGCAGCAGATCGGCGCGGTAGGCCTCCAGCGTGTTGCGCGACAGGCCTCGCTCGAACTCGAGGTAGGCGAGGAAGTCGAGCACCAGCTGCTCGAACGCGCGCGGCGGGGAGGCGGTGACTGCCATGGCGCAACCTTCGCGCCACGCGAGGCGTCCCCTCTAGTTGGCCTGCGCGCGCAACTGCGCGACCAGAGTCCGCAGCGCTGCGAGATCTCGTTCGAGCGCTGCGATGCGGGACGCGAGATCCCCCGCGGGCGCGTCGGGGCGCTCCGGTGACGAGGGCGCCGGCGGCGTGAGCGGCGGCTCCTCGGAGAGCGCGAGCGCCGTGGCGGAACCCCCGAACTCGCCGCCGAGGCTCCAGCGCGCCTCCTTCTGGCCAGGCCGGCGATCGAAGCGCACGACCATCTGACGGTCGGAGAGCGCCTCCAGCAGTGCGTCGAGCTGCGCGAGCGTCGCGAAGCCATGCAGGCGCTCCGTTCGCTGCCGCAGTTCGCCCGGTGTCTGGGCGCCTCGCAGCATCAGGATGGCGAGCACCGAGATCTCGGCGCCGTCAAGCGACAGAGCCTCGTCCAGAAGGTGGCGGTATTTCGTCGCGCGGCTGCCGGGGCCGCTTGCAAGGCGGGCCCAGCCGCGGCGGACGAGGCGCGCAACGGCGTCGCGGACCGTGTCCTCGTCGTAGTCGACGACGGGGTCGCGGCCGGTGGACTGGTTACAGGCAAGCCGCAGCGAGTTGAGTGAGAGCGGGTAGACGTCAGGCGTCGTGCGCTGCTTTTCGATCAGCGCCCCGAGCACGCGAAGTTCAGCTGCGTCGGGCTCGATCACTGACAGATCACCATGCGCTCAGCCTACGACACGCCACCGGCGAGCGCGACCGCCCGCTGGCTGCGCTACCCCCCGGCTCGTTGCACCAGCGCGAAGGCCACGTCGAGGATCGCCTCAAGCGCCGCGGTCGGGACGCGTTCGCCCGGCTCGTGGTTGCGTTCGGTGCCGTTTGCGAGGTTCAGCACCGCGAGCCCGCGGGCGCGCAGCGCGTTGGCGTCGCTGCCGCCGCCGCTGGTGGTCGGCCCCGGCTCGTGCCCGCAGTCGCGGAGGGCGTCGAACGCGAGCGTCACCTCGGGGCTTGACGGGCGAACGCGGTAGCCGTCGAACTGTCGCTCGACCGTGACGTCGAGGTCACATTCGCACTCCGGGTCGTTAGCGGCGTCGGTCAGGCACTCGACGATCTCGCTGGCGAGCTGCTCGGCTCGGGAGCCCTCGAGGCTCCGCGCCTCGCCGACCACCCGGCAGCGGTCGGGAACGATGTTCGCCGCGCTGCCGCCGGAGATCAGGCCGATGTTGGACGTGGTCTGCGAGTCAATCCGGCCGAGGCGCATGTTCGCGATCGCACGGGCGGCGGCAAGGATCGCGCTGCGCCCGTTCTCCGGGCGCACTCCCGCATGGGAGGCGACGCCACGCAGCTCGGCGGCGATCCGGTAGTGGGTCGGTGAGGCGACCACGACGCCGCCGACCGGCGAGGCGCTGTCAAACACGTAGCCGAGGCTGCTGTGCAGGACACCGGTCTCGAACTCCTTCGCGCCGGCGAGCGAGAGCTCCTCGCCGACGGTGAAAAGCAGCTCGACGCCGACCGCCGCGGGGGCGGCCGCGAGCCGCTGGGCGAGCACCAGCATCGCCGCGACCGCGACCTTGTTGTCGGCTCCGAGGATCGCCTCGTTCGCGTTCTGCCAGGCGCCGTCGCGGACAACCGGCTCGGGCGGCGCGTCTACGGGCACGGTGTCGAGGTGGGCGCAGAAGAGGATCCAGCCCTCGCCGCTGCCCGGGATACGCGCGAGCAGGTTGCCGCAGTCACCGCCGAGCGCATCGCCGGCGGCGTCCTCCGTGACGCTCAGGCCGAGACCGCGGAGCTCCTCAGCGACCGCGTCCGCGCAGGCACGCTCGTGTCCCGACGGGCTGGGGATCGCGCACAGCGCGGCGAAGGTCTCGTGCAGCCGGCGTCGTTCCGCCTCGCTGGCAGCGCTCACGAGCCGACGGCGGACTGCGCGCGCGAGCGCACCAGCGCGGCGTCTACGAACTCGCGAAACAGCGGCGCCGGCCGCTCGGGGCGCGACTTGAACTCGGGGTGGAACTGGGAGGCGACGTAGAACGGGTGCTCGGGCAGCTCGACGATCTCGACCAGGCGCTCGTCGGGTGTCGTCCCCGACATCACGAGCCCGGCGGCCTCGAGGCGCCTGCGAAGCGTGTTGTTGACCTCGTAGCGATGGCGGTGGCGCTCGTAAATGACCGCCTCGTCGTAGAGCTCGCGGGCGCGCGTGCCCTCGTGCAGCTTGATCGGGGTTGCGCCGAGGCGCATCGTGCCGCCGAGGTCGACGATCTCCTTCTGCTCGGGCAGCAGATCGATCACCGGGTAGGGCGTCTCAGGGTCGCACTCCGTCGAGTTTGCGCCCTCCATCCCGGCCTGGTGGCGGGCGAACTCGCAGACGACGACGTGCATCCCGAAACAGATCCCCAGGTAGGGCACGTCGTGCTCGCGAGCGTAGCGAGCGGCCTCGATCTTGCCCTCGAAGCCGCGCGAGCCGAAACCCCCGGGGATCAGGATGCCGTCGGCCTCGGCCAGTCGCCCGGCCGCCGCGCCGCCGATCAGCGCCTCGGAGTCGACCCAATCGATCACGATGCCGCAGCCGTCGCGGAAGCCGGCGTGCCGGAGCGCCTCCGCGACCGAAAGATAGGCGTCCTCCAGCTCGACGTACTTGCCGACGATCGCGATGCGCACCGACTCGGTGGCGTCGCGCGCGCGTTCGGTGAGGGCGCGCCAGCAGTCCAGGTCGGGCGGCGGAGCGCTGAGGCCGAAGTGGTCGAGCACGAACTCGTCGACGCCCTCGCCCTGGAAGTTCAGCGGGCACTCGTAGATGTTGGCGACGTCGTAGGCGGAGACGACGGCCTCGACCGGGAGACTCGCGAAGAGCGCGATCTTCTTGCGAATCTCGCTCGACAGCGGCGACTCCGAGCGACATACGACCATGTCGGGCTGGATGCCGATTCGCCGCAGCTCGTTGACGGAGTGCTGCGTGGGCTTCGTCTTCAGCTCACCGGCGTGGTTGATAAACGGCACCAGCGTGAGGTGGATGAACATGCACCGGCGCCGCCCGACGTCGACGGGGAACTGGCGGATCGCCTCGAGGAAGGGCAGCGACTCGATGTCGCCGACGGTCCCACCGATCTCGGTGATCACCACATCGACATCGGTCGATTCGGCGATCAGCGAGATCCTCTGCTTGATCTCGTCGGTGATGTGGGGCACGACCTGGACGGTCGCGCCGAGGTAGTCGCCGCGGCGCTCGCGCCGGATCACGGTGTTGTAAATCCCCCCGGCGGTCACGTTCGACGCGCGCGTCGTGTTGGCGTCGGTGAAGCGCTCGTAGTGGCCGAGGTCCAGATCGGTCTCGGCCCCGTCCTCGGTCACGAAGACCTCGCCGTGCTGATAGGGCGACATCGTGCCGGGGTCGACGTTGATGTAGGGGTCGAACTTCTGCAGCGCGACGGTCAGCCCCCGCGACACGAGCAGTTTCCCGATCGAGGCTGCCGCGATGCCCTTGCCGAGTGAGGAGACGACGCCGCCGGTGACGAAGATGAAGCGGGGTCGGTGCTGACGATCGGGCGTCTGTGGCATCAGGTCTTCTCACCAATCAGTCTAGACACAGGGCCGAGCGGGCGAGGTCGCTGAACACGGACTTTGGACGCACGGCCGACGCCTCGCGAGAGCGCACGGCGACGCTCTGTCACTCGCGGCGGCACACAGGAGGTCGACGGCGGCGCAGGCAAGATCGCACCGTAGCTGCCAAACCGGTCGGAACTCGCGAGGCGCCGGCCGGCCGCCGGCGAGGGCTCATCGCCGCGCGGCGGTGGCCGCACCGTCGCGCAGGTGAAGGTAGTAGAGCGACGCCCCGATCGCCACGAACGGCAGCGTGACGACCCTGGCGAGCGCGAGCACGACGACCACCACGGCGTATGAGTTCGCCGACCGCGCGAGCGGCGTGAATGCGTACTCAAGGACCAGCTGCGGCACGTAGGAGACCAGCAGGAAGGCCACGCCCGTTGTCGCGCTCTGCCACCAGTGACCGCGAACTAGCGCCGCGCTGCGAGTCACCGGAGCGAAGCCGCGATCGCCGTCGATGACGACCGCCTGCACGACGAAGTACCAGCTCACGAAGACGTAGATGCCCGGGACGATCAGGGTGACCATTCCCACCACCGAGGCCGCGAGCCAGGCGACGATCACGAGCAGCACGGCCGGAAAGGCCTCCAGCGCGCTGGCGACGAGATCGGTGGCGGACACGCGCTCCCCCTGGCGGGTGAGGAACACCCAGCGCGCGAGGATCGCGGTTATCAGCGGGGCGGTCACGAGTTCGCTCGCCAGCGCGTCGATCCAGAAGTCGCGCGCCGGCGGCGCCGGGGTCAGCCGCGCGTCGAGACTGCCCAGGCCGATCGCGGTGAGCAGCGTGACGATCACGACGATCGGGACCGTGACGGTGAGTACGAGGCGGACGTTGCGCCGGTACAGGACGAACGCGGAGCGCAGCAGCTCCGCCACGCCGAGGGACCTCACGGGCCGGCGCCGGGATTGATCGGGTGGCACGCCATCAGCCGCGAGCGTAGCGGGCGATCGCGCCGATGCGCGCGCATCTAGACTCAGCAGGGTGGTCGAGAACGCCGCACGCGATCCCGGTATCGCCGCGCTGGGCACCTGGAGCGGCGGGCGCTTCATGCACTTCGGCGAGCCGCTGGAGGAAGAGCGCCTGGTTGCCCTGCTGACGCCCGATGCGGATATCGACACGGTGATCACAGCGGACGTCTATGGCGCCGGCGACGCCGATCGCCTGCTCGGCCGGGCGCTGCAGGGCGTCGCCCGCGACAGCGTCTGCGTGATCGGCGCCGTGGGCCACGACTTCTACACCGGCGAGCGTGCCGGGGCGAAGGGCTACCCACGGTTCACGGACCCGGCCCTGCGGGCGCCCGACAGCTACGGCGACTACCTCGCGATGGCGACCGAGCGCAGCCTCGAGCGTAGCGGCCTGGAGCGCTTCGACGTGCTCCTGCTGCACAACCCCGACCGCATCGGCTACACCAGCGAAGCGGTCTGGCAGGGCATGGCCGACGTTCGCGAGCGCGGCCTGACGCGGCGGATCGGCGTCGCGCCGGGCCCGGCGAACGGCTTCACGCTCGATCTGATCGACTGCTTCGAGCGCTTCGCGCCGCTGATCGACTGGGCGATGGTGATCCTCAACCCGCTCGAGCCGTGGCCCGGCGAGCTCGCTCTCGGCGCGGCGTCGGCCGCCGGGGTCAGCGTGATCGCGCGGGTCGTCGACTATGGCGGCGTGTTCCACGACGACGTCGCTGCGGGCCATCAGTTCGCCGCCGGCGACCACCGCTCCTTCCGTCCGGCCGGGTGGGTCGAGCAGGCGCACGAGCGGATCGAGCTGATGCGGCCGATCGCCGAGCGCAACGGGCTGACGATGCTGCAACTCGCCTGCGCGTGGGACCTCGCGCACGAGCCCGTCACCACTGTCGCGCCGACGCTGATCCAGGAGTCCGGGCACGGCGCGCGTCAGGTCGAGGACAAGCGCGCCGAGCTCGCGGCACTCGCGCACACTCGCCCGCTCGCGCCCTCCGACGTCGCGCTGATCCGCTCGATCGGCGACAACACTGGTTGCATGGCGCTCAAGGGAGCGGTGCCCGACCACGACGGCGCGGACCTTCCGGACCGCTGGGCGCTGCGCGACGAGCACCTCGCAGCCGCAGCGCGCTGGCAGATCGACCCGCAGCGAGACCTGCTCGCGACGCACTGAGCGCACCGCCAGTCGCCGCCTCCTCCCCCTTCGCCGGAGCGCCCACTACACGCGTTCCACCCCGTAGCCGGCGTCGACCATCGCGGCGACGATCGACTCGGCATGTTCGCCGCCACGCGTCTCGAGCGTCAGCTCGACGCCGGTCTGGCGCACCTGCAGGTCCACCGCCTCGCGCACGTGCTCGACCGCCAAGAGGTTCCCGCCCGCCTGCGCGACGCACAACAGCAGCGCGGCGAGGCCGCCGGGACGGTCGGACACGCGGGTGAAGACCCGCAACCGTCTGCCGACCGCCGTCTCATGGCGACGCGCCACCAGCGCGAGCAGCCCGGCGTCGACGTTGCCGCCGGAGAGCACGACGACGGTCGCGCCCTCGGCGGCGGGCTTGACGAGCGAGGCGAGCAGGGCCGCGACGCCGACCGCGCCGGCGCCTTCCACGACGAGCTTCGCGCGCTCCATCAGGATCACCATCGCCTCGGCCGTGTCCTCCTCGCTGACCACCACGACCTCGTCGACCCAGCGCGCGACCAGCGGCAACGTGAGATCGCCAGGCCGTTTCACCGCGATCCCGTCAGCGATCGTCGAAGCCGGGTTGACGGCGACCGGCGCCCCGGCCGCGAGCGCTGCCGGATATGGCGCGCAGGCAGCCACCTGGACGC
The DNA here is from genome assembly GCA_049522915.1 of Solirubrobacteraceae bacterium. Lineage (GTDB taxonomy): Bacteria > Actinomycetota > Thermoleophilia > Solirubrobacterales > Solirubrobacteraceae > Palsa-513. The sequence continues at coordinate 14,753 of JBEKNK010000020.1, forward strand.
CGACGATGCGCACCTCCGGGTGCGCCGGCTTGAGCACGCCGGCGATCCCGGAGATCAGCCCGCCGCCCCCGAGCGGCACGACGACCGTCGCGAGATCGGGCACCTGGTCGAGCAGTTCGAGGCCGAGCGTCGACTGCCCGAGGATCACCAGCGGGTCATCGAAGGGGTGAACGAACACGGCTCCGGTCAGCTGCGCGCGCTCGCGCGCTGCCGCGACGCATTCGTCGACGCTCTCGCCGCCGAGCGTGACGGATCCGCCGTAGGCCTGGACGGCGGCGACCTTGGCCACCGGCGCCTGCTCGGGCATGAACACCTCGCAGGACACGCCGCGGGCGCTGGCGGCGTAGGCCAGCGCCTGGGCGTGATTGCCGGCGCTGCCGGCGACGACACCGGTGCCCGGTTGCAGGCCGGCGACCCGGTTGAGCGCGCCGCGCAGCTTGAAGGACCCGGTTCGTTGGAGGTTCTCCGCCTTCAGCAGCACACGCCCGCCGCAGCGCTCGCTCAGCGTGCCGGAGGCGAGCACCGGCGTCTCGCGGGCCAGCTCGGCGACGCGCTCACGCGCCTGGTTGGGGGCATCGCCCGCCAGCAGTTGCGCGACGTCGTCCGCGTCGAGCTCGCTCACGCTGCGCGCAGCAGTTCCTTCGCGTGCCGGCGCGCGCCGGCGTCGCCGGCGTCGGCGCCGAGCATCCGCACGAGCTCACCGAGAACCTGCTCGTCGGCAAGGCGGGTGACGCTCGCGCGGGTGGGCTCCCCAGCGAGGTCCTTGGCGATCGTGAAGTGCCGTGCGGCGAACGACGCCACCTGCGGCAGGTGCGTGATCGCGAGGATCTGGCGGCCCTGGGCGAGGGCGCGCAGCTGCTCGCCGACCGCCCTCGCGGTGTGCCCGCCGATGCCGGCGTCGATCTCGTCGAACACGAGCGTCGTGTCGCCGCCGCCGTGAGCGGCGCACAGCAGCGCCAGCATCACGCGGGAGAGCTCTCCGCCGGAGGCGATCTCACGCAGCGGCGCGGCCGGAACACCGGGGTTCGGCGCGATCTCGAACTGGACCTGCTCGGCGCCGGTGCGCCCGGGCTCGCAGGGGACGAGCGCCACCTCGAAGCTCGCCTCCGCCATCGCCAGCTCGGCGAGCCGTTCGCGCACCTCGCGCGCGAGCGCCGGAGCGGCGCCGGTTCGGGCGCGGCTGAGCGACGCGTGCGCCGCGGCGTGCTCGCGCAGCGCGCTCTCCAGCCGGCCCTGCGCAGCCTCCATCGCGACCTCTGCTCCGACCAGCGCGTCGCGCTGCTCCCGGCAGCGCTCCGCGTGCTCGAGCACACTCGTGACGCTTCCCCCGTACTTGCGCTCGAGGCGCACGATCGCCGCGACGCGCTCCTCGATGGACTCGAGGCGTCCCGGCTCGGTCTCGAGCCCCTCGCCGTACCGCCCGATCTCGCTGAGCAGATCCTGGGCTTCGATCACGAGCGCGCGAGCGCGCTCCGCGAGCTCCTCGAGCGCAGGATCCAGCGGCGCCGCCAGCTCGAGGCTCGACTCGCAGGCAAGCAGCGCCCGCAGGGCGCCGGCGTCGTCCTCGCCAAGCGCCTGCTGGCCTCCCCACGCGGCGGCGCGCAGGCCCTCGACGTTGCGCAACCGCTCGCGCTCGGCGATCAGCGCCGCCCGCTCACTCTCGGCTGGATCGACCGCTTCGATCTCGCCCAACTCGAACTCGAGCAGGTCAAGCTGGCGCTCGCGCTCGCCCGCCAGCTCGGCCAGGCGCTGGACGTCGGCCCGCGCCTGGCTGACCGCGGCCCACGCGGCGGCGGTAAGCACACGCCGCGAGGCCTGCTCGGGCCCGCAGAAGGCGTCGAGGATCTCGAGCTGGGCTGCGCCGAGCATCAGCCGCCGATGCTCGTGCTGGCCGTAGAAGGAGAGCAGCTCGCCGGCGAGCTCGCGCAGCTCGCCGACGGCGATCGAGCGCCCGCCGAGGTAGGCCCGGGTACGCCCGTCGGCGCCGACGCGCCTCGCCAGCACCAGCTCCGAGGCGTCGGGCGCCAGATGCTCGCATTCCAGTCCCTCGGGCAGCTCGAACACGCCCTCGACGTAAGCCTCGGCGGCCCCTGGGCGAACGATTCCCGCTCTCGCGCGCCCGCCGAGCAGTAGGTCGAGCGCGTGCGCCAGGATCGTCTTGCCGGCACCGGTCTCGCCGGTGATCACGTTCAGGCCGCCGGAGAGCTCCAGTCGCGCCTCCTCGATCAGCAGCAGATCCTGGACCGACAGCTCAAGCAGCATGCGACAGGGTCTATCAGCGCACGGGGACGGAACCCGCCGCCCGCGCGGCGACCGACACGCTGACCGATCAGCGCGAGAGGCGCCCGAACTTCTCCCGCAGGCGCAGGTAGAAGCTCGATCCCTCGATCTGCGCCAGCGTCGCGACGTCGTACGCGAAGCGCGCGCAAACGACCTCGGCCGGGGCGATCTCACCGACCGGGCGCCCGTCGACGGAGACCGCGAGCGTCTCGCGCGAGCTGTTGTGCAGCATCAGCACGTCGTCGGGCGCGACCACCAGGGCGCGGGCGCTGAGCGAGTGCGGCGCGATGAAGGACACGGCCATGCCGGCCACGCCCCAGGCCATCACCGGGCCGCCGTTGGCCAGGTTGTAACCGGTCGAGCCGGCGGGCGTGGCGACAACGAGGCCGTCGCAGCGCACGCTTCCGACCTCGTCTTCGCCGATCGCGTACGAGAGCTCGGCGACGCGACCGCCGACCTTGCGATGCAGCGACAGGTCGTTGAGCGCGACGTGGGTACCGGCCGGTCCCTCGACCTCGATCGCCGGCAGGCTCAGCACGTCCAGCGTCCCGGCCAGCGCGCGGGCGAACCCCTCGCGCATGCGCTCGGGCTCGACGGTCGAAAGGAACCCCACCTCGCCGAAGTTGACGGCGAAGACGGGCACGGAGGTGCGAGCGTAGGCGCGCAGCGCGCGCAGGATCGTGCCATCGCCGCCGAGCGCCACGCACAGCTCCGCGTCGCGCGCCGGGGGCGTGTCGAGCGCCAGACCCTCGATTTCTCCCCTGACCGGGTGCTTGGCGGACTCGTCGGCGTCGAGTGTCAGCACGGCTCCTTCGGCCGCCGCCATCGCGGCCAGCTCGCTGAGCGCGCCGGAGGTCTCCTCGGGGCGCCCGTGGGTGAAGACCGTGATCGCGCGCAGGCTCATGCGGGGTCGGCCGCAAAGGCCAGCGCGTCGAGGTCGCTGAGCGATCCCCGGTCGTGCTCGGCGAGCGCGACGAAGGTCTCGATGTTGCCCTTCGGCCCCGGGAGTCCTGAGGGGAAGAACCCGCGCACGCTGGCGCCGGCCTCGATCGCCGCGGCGGCGACGTCGAGCAGCACGCGCCGCCGCAGCGCGCCGTCGCGAACCACGCCGCCGCTCCCCACCAGCCCGCGGCCGACCTCGAACTGCGGCTTGACCAGACAGAGCGCGTCAAAGCGCGGCGCGGCGCAGGAGAGCACGGCCGCGAGCACCGTGCGCAGCGAGATGAACGCGAGGTCGGCCACGATCACATCAGGAGCGTAGGGCAGCGCGTCGGCCCGCAGCTCGCGGGCGTTGAAGCGCTCGATCACGGTGACGCGCGGATCGACGCGCAGCTTCCAGCTGAGCTCGCCGTAGGCAACGTCGAGCGCGACGACCGCGGCGGCCCCCGCCGCGAGTAGGCAGTCGGTGAACCCACCGGTCGACGCCCCCACGTCCAGGCAGCGGCGACCGTTCACGTCCAGGCCGCTTGAGGCAAGCGCATTGGCAAGCTTGACGCCTCCCCGCGAGACGAAGCGCGGAACCTCGTCGACGGCCAGCTCGACGTCGGTGGCGACGAGCGCGCCGGGCTTGGTGGCACGTAACCCGTGGGCGCCGATTCGCACCTCGCCGGCGAGCACCGACGCCGCCGCGCGGCTGCGCGTCTCAAACAGGCCGCGTGCCGTCAGCAGAGCGTCGAGGCGGACCTTTGCAGCCAACTCAGCGCTCCGCCGCGCGAGGGCGAGACCAGCGACCGACGCGCCGCACACCGGGCGCCCCCTGGAGCGCTCCCATCGCGCCCTACCGCTGCGCGAACGTCGGGCGATCGATCGCGGCGAGCACGCGCTCGGCGATCCGCTGCGGTGTGAAGCCGATCTCCTCGTGCAGGAGTGCGGGGGCGCCGTGGGTCACGTAGCGGTCGGGCACGCCGACGCGCACGATCCGGGTCTGCGCGCCGCCGGCTTCGTTGAGCGTCTCCCAAACGGCGCTGCCGAAGCCGCCGCCCAGCACGCCCTCCTCGACGGTGACGAGCAGCTCGTGCTCCGCGGCCAGCTGGGCGATCAGGCCACTGTCCAGCGGCTTGGCGAAGCGCGCATCCGCAACGGTGACGGCGATCCCATCGAGCTCGAGCAGCTCCGCCGCCTGAAGCGCCATGCCGACGCCGGTGCCGTAGCCGAGCAGCGCGACCCGGTGGCTGTGCTCGCCGCCGTCCTCGGGCGCTTCGCGGAGGATCTCGCCGGTCCCGATCGTCAGCTTGAGCGGCTGCGCCGGAAGCTCCACGCCGACGCCCTCGCCGCGCGGGTAGCGCAGCGCCGCGGGCCCGTCGTGGCACAGCGCCGTGTGCAGCATGTGCACCAGCATCGCCTCGTCGCGGGGCGCCATCAGCACGATGTTCGGCAGGCAGCGCAGGAAGGCGATGTCGAACACACCGTGATGGGTCGGGCCGTCGTCGCCGACCAGGCCGGCGCGGTCCATCGCGAAGACCACCGGCAGCCGCTGCAGGCAGACGTCGTGCACGATCTGGTCGTAGGCGCGCTGCAGGAAGGTCGAGTAGATCGCCACGACCGGCCGCGCTCCCTCGAGCGCCAGGCCGGCGGCGAACAGCACCGCCTGCTGCTCGGCGATGCCGACGTCGAAGTAGCGCTCGGGCATCGCCGCCTGAAGGATGTTGAGGCCCGTGCCGGAGTTCATCGCGGCGGTGATGCCGATCACGCGGGCGTCGCGACGGCATTCCTCCAGCAGCGCGTCGCCGAACACCGTCGTGTACTGAGGCGGCGGCGCGACCTCGGCCGGTTTGTTGGCGCTGACGACCTCGCCGCCCGAGATCGACCGCGGCTTCGCGGCGTGCCAGCGCTCCATGCCCTCGAGTCCCCCGTTCTCGGCCGGCCCGAAGCCCTTCCCCTTGACGGTGGCGATGTGCACCACCACCGGGCGCTGCGCGGCGAGCGCGTCGCGCACCGCGATCCGCAGGGCACGCACGTCGTGACCGTCGATCACGCCCACGTATGCCCAGTCGAGCTCCTCCCAGAACAGGCCCGGGGCCGCGAACGCCTTGATCGACTCCTTGATGTTGGGGCCGAAGCGCTCGAATGCGGCGCCGATGCCGCCCGGCAGCTTCGTCAGGCCGCCCTCGATCCCGCCGCGGGCGTGCCACAGTCGCGGGTTCAGGCGCACGCGGTTGAAGTAGCGCGAGAGCGCACCGACGTTCGGCGCGATCGACATTCCGTTGTCGTTGAGAACCACGACGATCGGGGTGCCCAGGCCGCCGGCCTGGTGGATCGCCTCGAAGGCGACACCGCCGGTCATCGCGCCGTCGCCGATCACGGCCACCACACGACCGGCGTCGCGGTCCCCGCGCGCCCGCATCGCCTCCTTGAGGCCGACGGCGTACCCGATCGAAGTCGACGCGTGTCCGGCGCCCATGATGTCGTGTTCTGACTCGGCGATCGAGCAGAACGGCGCGAGGCCGCCGTAGCGGCGGATCGTGGCAAGCTCGTCGCGCCGTCCGGTCAGGACCTTGTGCGGGTAGGCCTGGTGGCCCACGTCCCAGAGGATCTTGTCGCGGGGAGAATCGAGCAGCGAGTGCAGCGCCACGGCGAGCTCGCAGGTGCCGAGGTTGGCGCCGAAATGCCCCCCGATCTCCCCCACCGTGTCGATGATGTGCTCACGCACCTCCGCCGCGACGCGCGTCAGCTCCTCGTCGCTGAGGCCGTGCAGGTCCTGGGGACCGTCGATGCGGTCGAGCAGTCGCTCTGGCTGTGGTGGGGTGGGTTTCACGAGGTTCGGGTGTAGATGAAGTCGGTGATCTGCTCGAGTTCCGGAGCCCCGGCCGGCGCCGCGCCACGAAGCGCAGCCCGCGCCGCTTCGTGCGAGGCGGTGGCGAGCTCGCGCGCACGCTCCAGGCCGTGCTCGGACACGTAGGTCCGCTTGCCGTGGCGGGCGTCGCTGCCGCTCGGCTTGCCCAGAGCGGCGTCCGTGCCCGTCACGTCGAGAATGTCGTCAACGATCTGAAATAGCACTCCGAGCTCCGAGGCGAACCGTCCGAACATGATTGTCTCAGGTTCGCCCGCCGGGAACAGCTCGAGCACGCACTGGACCGACGCGGCGATCAGCCGCCCGGTCTTCAGCGCGTGCAGGCGGCGCAGCCCATCGGGCCCGGCCGGCGCGAGCTCCTTGACGTCCAGGTACTGGCCTCCGACCATGCCGTCGACGCCCGTCGCCGCCGCCAGGCGCCCGATCGCCGCCAGCAGGTGCGCGGGGTCGCCGCCCTGATGTACGACGATGTGGCGCAGCGCCTCGGCGTACAGCGCGTCACCGGCGAGGATCGCCACGTTCTCGCCGAACTCGACGTGGCAGGTCGGGCGGCCGCGCCGCAGGTCGTCGTCGTCCATCGCCGGCAGGTCGTCATGGATCAGCGAGTAGGTGTGGATCAGCTCGAGCGCCGCCGCCAGCGGCATGACCTCCCCGGGATCGTGGCCGACGGCGAGCGCGGTCGCCAGCGCGAGGACCGGCCGGATGCGCTTGCCGGGCGCCAGCAGCGAGTAGCGCATCGCCTCCGTGAGCCCGGCGAGATCGCCGTCGCGGGCGAACTGCACGTCAGCCAGGTAGATATCGACCTGCGTGCGCAGGTGATCCGGATAGCCCACTACAGCAGGCTGCCCTGCGCGCCGGAGGACTCCTCGACGCGTGCGCGGCGCTCGAGCTCGGCGCTCGCCTCGCCCGCGAGCGCGGCGCACTCCTCGACCAGTGTCGCCGCGGCGTCCGCCGAGAGCTCCCCCGAGCGCAACTGCTCACCCGCACGTTCGAGACGCCCGATCAGCGCATCGAGCTGGTTCTCACGAGTGCTCATAGCGGGCATTCTCGCGCACCTCGCGAAGAATCGCGTCAAGGATGCCATTGACGAAGCCGGGCGCGTCGGCGCCGCAGAAGGTCTTCGCGCTCGCCACCGCCTCGTCGATCGCGCCTTCCGGCGAGATCGGCTGATCCGCCGGGACCGCGTCGCCGTGGAGCATCTCAACCAGCGCCACGCGCAGGATGTTGCGCTCGAGCGGCGCGATCCGCTCGATCGTCCAGCCGTGCGCGTGATCGCCGATCAGCAGATCGAACTCGGGTGCGTGCTCGACGGCGGCGGCCGCGAGGGCGCGGGTGAAGGGCGCCGCGTCGCGGCCCAGCGCCTCCTGCAGCGGCTGCCCCGTCAGGTCGTGCTGGTAGGCGGCGATCACGGCCGCACGCCGTTGCTCGCTGCGGCGCACCGGTCAGCTCACGCGCGCGACACGTAATCACCGCTGCGCGTGTCGACGCGGATTCGGTCGCCGATGTTCACGAACAGCGGCACGTTGACCTCGGCCCCGGTCTCGAGCACCGCGGGCTTGGTCCCGCCGCCCGACGCGGTGTCGCCGCGAACGCCCGGCTCGGTGTCGCGGACCTCGAGATCGACGGCGCTGGGCAGCTGCAGATCGACCGGCTGCTGATCGATGAAGAGCACGTCGACCTCGTCGTTCGGGCGCGTCCAGCGCAGCGCGTCGGCAAGCGTCGACTCCGGGATCTCGATCTGCTCGTAGGAGCTGAGATCCATGAAGTGCGCCTGGCCGTGCTCGGCGTAGAGGAACGCCATCCTGCGGTTCTCGGTTCGCACGGAGCGGAACTTCTCGCCGGCGCGGAAGGTCCGGTCGATCACGGCGCCGTCGGACGCCCGCCGCAGCCGGGTTCGCACGAACGCCCCGCCCTTGCCGGGCTTGACATGCTGGAACTCGAGGATCTTGAAGACGACGCCCTCGACGTCGATGTGGTTGCCGTTCTTGAACTGGTTGGTGTTGATCATCTCCGAGCCAGTCTACGCGCGGGACCCCGGGCACCAGTTCCAAGGTGGTCGGGCGCTCGCCGCCGCGCCTGGCGATCACGCCCGGGCCGTGCGCTGCGCACGCCTTCGCCTACGCTGGGCGCCGGCCTCCAGCACCAGCAGCGTCAGCGCGATCGGGACGGTCGCCGGCAACTCGTTCACGACCAGGAAGAGCAGGTCGAAGGAGAGGCACAGAAGCGCAGCGACGGCCGCGCCGCGGCGCGCGAGCGGCCAATCGCGCGCCAGCAGTGCGCCGAGCAGCGCAGCCACGAAGATGTCGCCGTAGCCCATCACCGCCGAGCCGAACACGACCCGCTGGAGCGCCGGCAGGTGCGCGGCCGGAGCCGCTGCGTTGAGCGCCCCGTTGGGAGCGGTGAGCAGGTCGCTGAGCACCAGCCAGGTGTCGACCGCCGCCATCGCCAGGATCCCGAGCTTCACCAGGGCGCGGGGTGAGACGGCCACCAGCAATACGGCCAGGGTGACGGCGGAGAGCGCGTCCAGCGCCAGCGCGGCGCTCTCTCCCGCGAGACCCTGGCGATCGGCCCACGCGAGCGCGAAGAGCAGCAGGGCGGCGGGCGCAAACCACGGCCGCCCGCGCCGCATCGCCCAGCACAGGCCGGCGGCGGCCAGCGGCGGCACGGCGATCAGTGACAGATAGGTGAGGCCGTCGGCAAGCCCGCTCAGCGCCCGCTCGCCGAACACGAAGGCGACCACCGACAGGGCTGGAATCGTGGCCCACCAGCCGCTGCGCAGGCGCGCGAGCTGCGGAATCTCGCGCGGAGCGGGCAACGCGACCAGCGCGGCCTGGACGAGCGAGAGCAGACAGATCGAAACCCCGAACGACGGCACAGCTCCAGGATGGAGCACGGCGGCGTTCGCCGCGCTCGCCGATCGCGCCAGCGGGCGAGGGAGCGCACAGCGGGCGAGGGAGCGCACAGCGGGCGAGGGAGCGCACAGCGGGCGAGGGAGCGCACAGCGGGCGAGGGAGCGAGGGAGCGGCGACCTCAAGCGCGCCCTCGAGAACACCGATAAGTATTGGGTGACCAGGCTGCGTCTGCGCGACCACGGACCCGCGCTCGCGCTCGGCGCGCTCGGCGTGTGGGCGATGTCGTTCCTCACGCTCTACGGGTTCGGCTGGAACGACTACTCAACCGAGGTCGCACCAGCCTACGCGGCGCTGATCGCCGGTCACGTGCGGCTGTTTCTGGAGCTCGCCCCGAGCTACGGCGGATCGCTGGAAATGCGTGCGCCGTTCGCGCTGCTGCCCGGGCTGTGGGGAGGCGGAGCGGTCGCCGTCTACCAGGCCGTCTCGATTCCCTGTCTGCTCGCGGCCGCACTGCTGGCGGTGTGGCTCGTGGCGCGCATGCGGGAGATCGGCCAGGGCCGGCTCGCGCGCGCCACAGCGCTCGGGCTCTGCGTGGTCAACCCCGTCACCCTCTACGCGCTGCAGGACGGTCACGCCGAGGAGGTGCTCGGCGCGGTGCTCTGCGTCGCGGCCGTGCTCACTGCGCAGCGGGGCCACGCGAGTTGGTCGGGCATCCTGCTCGGTCTGGCGATCGCCAACAAGCAGTGGGCGCTGCTGGCGATCGGACCGGTCCTCGTGGCGCTGCCGGCCCACCGCTGGCGCAGCGTGACCTTCGCCGGCGCGGTGGCCCTCTGCTTCTACGTGCCGCTGTGGCTACCCGCCTACACGACCAAGGTTTCGGGCTCGGGGGGTGGCGCGCTTGCCGGCTCGACCAGCGGCAGCATCTTCCAGCCGTGGCAGCTGTGGTGGTTCCTCGGGTCCCACGGCCAGACGGTGCGGGACGCCTTCGGCGTGGTCAAGGTCGGCTACCGAACGCCGCCCGCCTGGATCCAGAGCATCGACCACCCGCTGATCGTCGCGCTCGGCGCGCCGATCACGCTGCTTGCGATGCTCCGCCGGCGCACCGACGCGATGCTCCTGCTCGCCCTCCTGCTGGCGATCCGCTTCGCGCTGGACACCTGGGACACGGTGTACTACCCGCTCCCGTTCATCTTCGCTCTGCTGTGCTGGGAGAGTCTCGCCTGCCGGCGCCCGCCGCTGCTGTCGCTGCTCGCCAGCGTCGTCGTCTGGCTGGTCTACATCGTCGCGCCCGAGCACCTCTCCGCCGACGCCCAGGCGGCCCTGTTCCTGCTCGTCGCCGTGCCGACGCTGGTCGCGCTCGCCCTGGCCGTGTTCGCCCCGCGGACGAGCGGCCATCGCGCGGGCGCGAGCGAGCGCCCGCGGCGCTCAAGCGCCCAAACGGCGGCGCCGATATCCACAGTGTGACCGCGCGCCATCGCAAGTCCGTCGGCGGAGCCGTCTCGCGTCGCGAAATCGCGCTGTGGAGCGCGCTCGCCGTTGGAGCATCGGTCGCGCTGCTGTGGGGCTGGTGGTGGAACGTCGCCCTGAACGATTACGCCACCGAGGCGGCGCCGAGCATGACCGCGCTGCTGCACGGACACATCACGGCGTTTCTTCAGAGCGCCCCCTCCTACGGCGCCTCGCTGCTGCTGCGGGCGCCGTTCGCGCTTCCCGGCAGCCTCGCCGGGGGCAGCACCCTGCTCGTGTACCGGCTCGGCGCGCTGCCGTGCCTGCTGGCGATCGGCGCGCTCGGCGTCTGGCTGGCGGTCGACCTGCGCCGCGCCGGTGGCGCCCTGCTCGCCGCCGGCCTGGCGGTCGCGCTGTGCGTCGCCAATCCGATCACATACCGCGCGCTCGCGACGGGCCACCCCGAGGAACTGCTCGGTGGAGCCCTCTGCGTCGCGGCGGTGCTGCTCGCCCAGCGCGGCCGCGCAAACCTTGCGGCGCTCGCGCTCGGCCTCGCGATCGCGAACAAGCAGTGGGCGCTGCTGGCGATCGGACCGGTGTTCATCGCCCTCCCCGCCCACCGCGTGCGCAGCCTGATCATCGCCGGCGTCGTGGCCGGCGCGCTGGTTGCGCCGATCATGCTCTCCTCGCCGACGATCAAGGCGGCCACCAGCCGCCTCGTCGTCGCCGACACGGGCACGATCTTCAACCCGTGGCAGATCTTCTGGTTCTTCGGTTCGCGTGGGCACTGGCTGCCGTCGATGCTCGGCTCGATTCCGCGGGGCTTCCGCCTTCCGCCGGCCTGGCTCGGTGGTCGTGCGCACCTGCTGATCGTCTGGCTCGGCCTGCCGCTGACGATGCTCGCGGCCTACCGGCGCACGCGAGCGGCCGATGCGCTGCTGCTGCTGGCGCTGCTGCTGCTTCTGCGCTGCTGGCTGGACCCCTGGGACCTCGTCTACTACCCGCTGCCGTTCATCTTCGCGCTGCTGGCGTGGGAGACGACCGTGGCGCGCCGCCCGCCGATCGGCGCCGCCGCCGCGACCGCGGCGACGTGGCTGATCTTCTGGTACCTGCCCGCCCACATCGGCGTCGACGCACAGGCGGTCTCGTTCCTGGCGCCGGCGACGCTGACGCTCGCAGCGCTGAGCGCCGCGGTCTACCGGCTGCGCCCGCTGCGCCGGCCGGCGCGCGCCGGGGCGCGGCTCAGTCGAGCACCAGCAGTTCCTTCGTGAAGTTGCTGAGCCGCTGCGGCCCGGCGGCGCGGACGACCACGAGATCCTCGATCCGCACGCCGAGCTCGCCGGGGAGGTAGACGCCCGGCTCGACGGTGACGACGTTGCCTTCGAGCAGCGCCTGATCGGTGCTGGTCCGCGAGAGCCTCGGCGCCTCGTGTATCTCGAGCCCCACGCCGTGCCCGAGGCCGTGCCCGAAGCGCTCGCCGTAGCCCGCCTCTTCGATCACCGCGCGGGCCTGCGCGTCGGCGTCGCGGCCGCTCACCCCGGGCACGATCGCGTCGAGGCCGGCGAGCTGAGCGCGGAGCACGACGTCGTAGATCTCGCGGGCCAGCGCGGAGGGCTCGCCGACGGCGACCGTGCGCGTGCAATCGGAGCAGTACCCGTCGAACAGTGCGCCGATGTCGAAGGTCACCAGCGTGCCGCGTTCGATCGCCTTCTCGCGCGGCTTCGCGTGCGGCAGCGCGCCGTGCCGGCCGCCGGCGACGATCGATGCGAAGCTCGGCGCGGTCGCCCCGCGCAGGCGCATCTCGTGCTCGAGCGAGATCGCCAGCTCGCGTTCGGTTCGCCCGCTCAGGGGAGTGCTGAACAGCCATCCCAGCACGTCGTCGATCAGCGTCGCGGCGGCGGCGAGGCGCTCGATCTCCTGCTCGTCCTTGACCGCGCGCAAACGCTCGGGGAGTCCTGCGGCGGCCACCAGCTCGACGCTCGGGTCCGCCAGCTCACCGAGCTTGGCGCGCCGGCTGACGGTCATCCTCGTGTCGTCGAAGCCGACGCGGCCGCCAACCAGTGCGCTGCCCAGCGCGTCGAGCAGCTCGCCGGTCACGATTTCGCACTCGAAGGCGTCGTCAACCTCCTCGGCCACCTGGGAGGCGTAGCGGAAGTCGGTGTAGAAGCTCGGGGGGCCGCCGTCGGCGCGCACGAGCGCGAGCCCGTTGGATCCGGTGTAGCCGGCGAGGTAGCGAAGGTTCGCCTCGCCCTCGACGATCAGTGCGTCGAGTCCCTCCTGGGCGAGGAGGCCGGCGAGCCCTCCCGGCCGTGGGCCGCTCACCCGTCGAGCTCCTTGCTCAGGCGCACGAGAGCCTCGCGGTAGCCCTCGACGCCCTGCCCGCTGACGCAGGCCAGGACGAGGTCGCGGACGACCGACACGCTGCGCCACGGCTCGCGCTCGTCGACCTTTGACAGGTGGACCTCGACCGCCGGCAGCGCCGCGATCTCCAGCGCGTCGTGGATCGCCCAGGAGTAGTGCGTCCAGGCGCCGGGGTTGAGCAGGACGCCGTCGGCGCGGGCCGGCAGATCGTGCAGAAGCTTGACGAATTCGGCTTCGGAGTTGGTCTGCCAGCAGTGCACCTCCAGCTCGAGCTCGCGGCCGAACGCGGTGACGCGCCGCTCGAGGTCGCTCAGCGTCAGCGTGCCGTACTGCGTGGGGTCACGCCGCCCCAGCATGTTCATGTTGACGCCGTGCAGCACCGCCACGCGGTTGCGCACCGGGCTCATGCCGACCCCTCCCGCGCGGCCCACGGTCGCGCCGCGCCGGACCACGCCGCTCGCGCCGCCCGGCTCACGAGCACAGCTCCGCCAGCGCGGCCTGGAGTTCTCCGGCGCTCACCTCGACGCCGTGGCGCACCTCGCCGGGGGCGTCCACGAGGACGAATGGGACGGAGGCGCCCAGGCGCTTCTTGTCGCGCGCGGTCGCCGCCGCCACGGCCTGCGCATCGACCCCGTCAGCATGGGTCGGCAGGCCGTGCGCGGACAGCAGCTCGCTGACCGTAGCGCGCAGATCGTCCTGCCCCGACAGCGACAGCGCCGCCAGCAGGCCCAGTCCGACGGCCTCACCGTGGCGGTAGCGCCGGTAGGAGGTGACCGTCTCGAGCGCGTGCGCGACCGTGTGGCCGAGGTTCAGCACCTGGCGGCGGCCCTCGTCACGCTCGTCAGCGGCGACGACCGCAAGTTTGGTGCGCGCGCAGTCGAAGATCACGCCGTCGTCGATCGGCCGATCGGCGAGGATCCGCTCCCAAAGTGTTCCCCCGGCGATCAAGGCGGTCTTGATGACCTCAGCGTACCCCGCGCTCAGCTCCTCTGCCGGCAGCGTCTCGAGCGTCGCCGGATCTACCAGCACCGCGGCCGGCTGGTGGTAGGCACCGACGTAGTTCTTGCCCTCCGGGAGATCGACGCCCGTCTTGCCGCCGTAGGCGGAGTCGACCTGCGCGACAAGCGTCGTCGGCACCTGGACGACCGGTACGCCGCGCTGGTAGGTCGCCGCGGCGAACCCTGCGAGATCGCCGACCACGCCGCCGCCGAGCGCGACCAGGTGACCGGCACGGGTCATCCCGCCCCGGGCGAGCTCGCGCCAGATCCGCTCGGCCTCCGCGATCGTCTTGCTCGACTCGCCGCCGGCGACCACGACCACGCCGTCGAGCTCGCCGAGGGCGTCGAGCCACAGCGGCGCGACCTGCTGGTCGGTCACGGCGAAGCGCCGCCCGGCGGGCCGGCCCGCCGCGGGCGAAGGCCACAGACCGCAGCCCAGCACGCCGCGGCCGATCCAGACCGGATACTGGGCGGTTGCGCTGAGCGCCCACAGCAGGCGCGTTCCGGGCGGGGCGTCACGCAGGCGCTCGATCGCGTCGTGAAGGCTGCCAACGTTCATCCGTGCGTTCGCCGGGGCCACGGCGTCGGCGAGAGCGGCGTAGAGCGGCTGACGCTCCGCGTGGCGCTCGTCGAAGGACGCACGGTCTCGCGCGAGCGGCCGGTCGGAGTCGGCGGCGCGGCGCCACGCGAGTGCCGGATCGACGTCGAGCCAGACGACGAGATGCTCGGCGAGGGCGGCGCGCACGCGCTCGGAGGTCACGGCGCCACCGCCCAGAGACACGATCTGGCCCCGGCGCGCACCGGCCAGCAGCTCGCAGACCACCTCCTCCTCGAGCGTCCGGAATGCCGCCTCGCCGTCGCGGGCGAAGAGCTCCGCGATGCTCGCGCCGCCCCGGGCCTCGATCAGGCGATCGACGTCGGTGACGCTGAGGTCACGTTCGGCGCCGATGCGCTGCGCGGCGGTCGACTTGCCGGCCCCCATGAACCCGACAAGCACGATCGCGCCCGCCCGGCTCACGGGATCCGCGCTCGGTACGCCGCAAGCGCAGCGTGTACGTCGTCGATGTGATCGCCGCCGAACTTCCGCCGGTAGGCGTCGGCCAGCACGAACGCGACCATCGCCTCGCCCACGACCCCAGCCGCCGGAACGGTGCAGGAGTCGGTGCGCTCGCGCAGCGCCTGCGCCGGCTCGTGGGTCGCGATGTCGACCGAGCGCAGCGGCTTCGTGAGCGTCGGCAGCGGCTTCATCGCGGCGCCGGCGATGAGGGTCTCGCCGTTGGTCATGCCGCCCTCGAGGCCGCCGGCGTGGTTGGTTTCACGGTAGAAGCCGCGCTGCGGGGAATGGAAGATCTCGTCGTGGGCGAGCGAGCCCGGCCGGCCGGCGAGCTCGAAGCCCTCGCCGAGGTTCACGCCCTTGACCGCCTGAATCGAGCACAGCGCGCCGGCGAGACGCCCGTCGAGGCGCTCCTCCCAGGAGACGTGCGAGCCCAGGCCCGTCACCAGGCCGTAGGCGCGGACCTCGAACACACCGCCCAGCGACTCGTTCGCCTTGCGCTGGGCGTCGATGTGCTCGACCATCGCCTCGGAGGCGTAGGCGTCAAGGCAGCGCACCGGCGAGGCGTCCACGTCGGCGAAGGCCTCCAGCGCGAGCGGCTCGGCATATGCGGGCGCCCGGACCTCGCCGATCTGGCGCACGTGCGAGACGACCTCGACGCCGAGCGTGCGCAGGAACGCCTTGCAGAGCGCGCCACCGGCCACCCGCGCGGCGGTCTCGCGGGCCGAGGCGCGCTCCAGCACGTCGCGCACGTCGGTGAAGCCGTATTTCGTCACGCCCGCGAGGTCCGCGTGGCCGGGTCGCGGCAGATGCACCTCCTCAAGCTCGGCCGCGACCGGCCAGGGGTTCATCCGCTCCTCCCAGTTGGCGTAGTCGCGGTTGGCGACGGTCAGGGCGACGGGCGAGCCGAGGGTCCGGCCGTGGCGCACGCCCGCGGTCGGCTCAGCGCTGTCCTGCTCGATCTTCATGCGACCGCCGCGACCGTGGCCGAGCTGGCGTCGCGCCATGTCGCGATTGATCGCCTCGCGATCGAGCCACAGGCCGGCGGGCAGCCCCTCGAGCACGCAGGTGAGACCGGGGCCGTGCGACTCGCCGGCCGTGATCATGCGCAGCAGCGCCATCGGCAGCTCAGTTTAGAGTGCCGCGCCGGCCCGCCGGTCGTCCTACCTGGCGGCGAAGAAGACGGCGCGAGCCTGGCTGTCGCCGCCGCCGGTGCCGCCCGTGGCGCCGGTCGACCCGGTGCTTCCGGTGGAGCCGGTCGAGCCCGTCGAGCCGCCTGAGGCGCCCGAGGACGCCGAGTGATGAACCAGGGCGCCGATCTTCGATTCGAACGTGAGGGTCGAGAGCTCGCTGGAGTTCGACAGCGGCAGCAGCGTCTGGCCGGCAGTGGAGACGGCGTTGCGAGCCTGGGTGGCGTCGGTGTCGCTGGGGTAGGTCGTGGCCCCGATCGACACGAGCTCGAAGCTGAAGGTGGAGATGAGGGCCGTGTTCGCAGTCGGGTAGAGGCTGAGGCCCTGGCCCGGCGAGAGCTCGATGATCTGGCAGGCGCTGGTGCTCGGCAGGCAGGTCAGGTCGTTGCCCGGCTTGCTCGAGACCGCGATCGCGTTGGTGAACAGGAACGCCGCCTTCTGACCGCCCTTGAGCACGCCGAGGTAGATCACCTCGGGCGAGTCGGCAGCCGGCAGCGGCGCGAGGCGAACGACGTCGCTCAGCGTGTGCACGCCGGTCGCGTCCTTGGTGTCGATGTCGACGCTGTAGGCCTGATCGGACTTCAGCGTGGCCGGGCCGGTGACGGGTGTCCCGGTCGCACCGCTTGCGCCGCTCGAGCCGGTGGCGCCGCTCGAGCCCGTGCTCGGCTTCGTCGTCGACTTCGGTGTCGTCGTGACCGGCGTCGTCGTCGTGGTTGTGCTGGAGGTCGAGCTCGTGCTCTTCTTCGCCGAGCTGCCCGAGGCCACAGCGGCCTTTCCGCTCGCCGCGGGTGCGCGGAACGGATCGGGCTCGGCGCCATGACGCAGGACCGCCTGCGGGGACGGCGTCGCGCTGAGGTCCGCCAGCTCCTGCTGCGGCGATTTCACGCCGGTTGGGGTCTGGATCGGGGGGATCGCGGACGACCCGGGCGCGGGTGCGCTCACGCGGCCGAACAGCGTCGGCGCGGCGATCGGGATGGCGATCGCGAGCGCGGCCAGCACCAGGACGGCCGGAAAGATCTGGCGTTCGCGCAGGTCGGCCTGCAGTGTCTTGAAGAAGCTCATCCGGTCACCGCCGGGGTGGTCGCGGTGGCGCCCGTCGCCGGTGCGGTGCTCAGCGCACCCTGGATGTAGACCTGGGCCGTGACCGTGGCCTTCGCCAGGTTGGCCGGGCCCTGTGCGCTGCCCAGCGGGGTGAGCGAGATCGCGGTCACCGTGAACAGACGGCCGCCGGCACTCACATTGGTGCCATCGGTCAGCGTCAGGTCGTCGAGCTTGCCGAGGAAGTCCTGCAGCGACTTGTAGGTGGTCCAGTAGGTGAACGTCAGCCCCAGCGAGAGCGGTCCGCCGCCGGTGGCCGAGTTCGAGCCGACGTCGAGCTCGCGAAAGTCAGGCTCGACCTTGGTACCGGTCAGCCTGTCGATCGTCGCGACGATCTCGGCCTCGGCGGGAACCTGCGGGACCGCCTTGATGACCTCGTCGATCTGGTGCAGGTGGTCGACATAGGCGGTCACGGCGCGCCGCGCGCTCGCGGCCTGTGTCTGTGCGGTCGCCAGCGCGGACTGCTCCGTCGTGATCTGCGCGCTGAGCGAGTTCACCTGGGCGCGCTCCGGGGACACGAGCGCGACCCACACGCCGACCACGATCAGTCCGGCGACGATGACGGCGACGACGAGCCTGTCGCGGACTCTCATTTGCTCACCCGACGGCTGGCCGTCTCCTCGATCGTGCTCCGCGGACCGGAGGACGTCGAGACCGTCTGCGCGGCCGAGGAGGAGCCCTGCGGCAGCTTGACCTTGGGCACCGTGTAGGTGCTCGCGTATGCCAGGGAGATCGTCCAGGTGATCTTCGGGCAGGTGCCCGCCACCGGCACGTCGGCCTTCTCCGGGCCGCCGTGCTTGAGCGCGGTAGAGAGCGCGTGGAACCGCAGGGCCTGGTTCTCGACCGAACTCGCCAGCGAAACGTCCGTCACGCCCGGGACGGAGGCGAGGTCGGTCAGCACCGCCGGGATCTCGCCCTGCGAGTTCGCACAGCCGACGAGGTTGAAGGAGTTGCCGGAGCCGCTTGGGGCGACGCTTGTCCCGCTGGAGGCGCCGGTGGCGCCGGCCCCGCCGGCGGTCAGCATCGTGAAGGACACGTCGTCGGGGAGCGCCAGCGCGAGCTGGTCGAGTGCCATCGGCCAGTTGAAGCGCTGCTCGGCGAGCGACACGACCTGCTCGACCTTGTCCTCGCTGACGGTCGCGACCTCGACGTAGGGCTGCAGCGTCTGGGTCTCCGCCTGCACGGCCGCGACCTGCGCAGTCACCGTGGCGAGCTGGGTCTTGTGGTCGGCGACGGAATGAACTGCGAAGGCGTAGACGACGCCAAGCGCGACGAGCGCGGCGAGGGCGCCGGTGAGGACGTAAACGACGCCGCCGGAGCGACCCGCCAGGCCACCGGCGCCGCGGCGCTCCTCGGCCGGGATCAGGTTTACGGCTCTCATTGCGGTCCCTCCAAGAGCGACAGGCCGGCCGCGACCGCGAGGCGGCTCATCGGCACGTGGCCGGAGGCCTCCGGGGAGGCGAGCGCGACAGCGCCGCGCGTGAGCGGCAGGTCCAGCTCGCGTGCGAGGGCGGTGTCGAAGCCGGCGAGGTCGAGCACCGGGCCCGTGAGCACGGCCCGGGAAACGGGTTGCCCGCCGCGTGAGACGCGATGGAAGTCGAGTGAGTTGCGGACCTCGGCGGAGATCCGGCGGATGCCGTCGGCAAGCCCGGTGCGGGCGATCTCGAACAGCTCCCCGGTGGCGGGGGCGTCGTCACGGGCGCGAACAACCCGCGGCAGCGGCACGGCGGAGCCATCGGCCGTCGCCACGGCGCTGATCAGGCGGCGTGCCGCGGCGAGCGGCACACCGGCGCCGGCGGCGACCTCGGCGACGATCTGCTCGACGCCGGTGGTGATCACGCGGGTGAACTGGCAGGTCGAGCCGCTGGCGATCGCGAGGTTCGTCAAACCACCAATCGAGAGGTACAGGACCTGCTCGCCGTCGGCGGCGTCAAGCGGTCGCAGCGCCCGGATCATGCCGAACGCGGCGAGGTCCACTCCCTCGGGCCGCAGCCCGGCCTGACGTGCCGCCAGGAGGATCCGCTCGACCATGTCGCGGCGGGCGGCGACCAGCAGCACCTGCATGCGCGGGCCGGCCTCTGTCTCCGAGACGCCGAGTGAGTGGTAGTCGAGCACGACACTCTCGATCGGCATCGGGATCTCGTCCTGAGCCTGGAAGTGGACGGCGCTCTCGAGCTCCTTTGGATCGGTGATCGCGGGCAGCTCGATCTGGCGCATCACGATGCGCTGGTTGGCGATGCCGATCCGCACGCGGCGGTCCAGGCCGCTGCCGTCAAAGAGGTCCGACAGCGCCTCGCTGAGCGCCGCCACGTCGGTGACCTCGCCGTCGCGCAGCAGGCTCGGCGCGATCGGGCGTCCCGCGGCGCGTTCGACGACGACATGGCCGTCGAGCCGGCTCTGAACGGCGACGAGCTGGCCGGGCTCGATCTCGAGCCCGACGAGGTTCTGGGTGCGCCGGCGGTGGGAGCCGCGGCGCCTGGGCTGTGCGAGCTTGATCGGCGAAGGCGCCAGGTCGGTCGAGCGCCGCCGCAGCGACACGGGCTGCTTGAGCGAGATCGGCTGTTTGAGAAAGTCGAACATGATCTTGTGCGGCGCCTCAGCGGCGGATGCCGGCGAGCCCACTGATCTCATCGACCATTGGGCCAGATGCCATTAGGAAATTCAGCCCAGCAGATGGAGGTATGCAGCGATGATTGCGTGGCCCGCGGACAGAGCGACGAGACCGCCGAACGCGAGCGCCGGTCCGAACGGCACGCCGACTCCGCGACGTTCGCCCGGCTCGCGGCGCGCAAGCACCACGAGGCCCATCGCGATGCCGGCGAGCAGAGCGATCAGCAGCGCCGGCGCGACGGCGTCGCCGAGCAGCAGCCCCATCACGGCGACGAGCTTCACATCGCCCATTCCCATCCCACGCGGGGAGACGAAGGCGGCGAACAGGAAGAAGGCGCCGGCGGCCGCCCCAGCGATCAGGCGTGCGGGCTCGCCGGAGGGGTCGAGCGCGGTGCCGAGCACGATTGCGAGGATCGCCGCCGGGCCGGTGATCCGGTTGGGGATCAGATGGTGGTCGAGGTCGATCAGCGCGAGGGGAACCAGGACGAGCACCGTCAGCACCCCGAGGGCGAGTCCGACGGCGCTCGACTGAGTCAGCACCACGCCGGCGAGCAGCGCGCCCGTGGCGGCCTCGACGAGCGGGTAGCGCGGCGAGATCGCGGCGCGGCAGGCACGGCAGCGTCCATGCAACCAGACCCAGGCCAGCACGGGCACGTTGTCGTAGGGCTTCACCGCGGCGCTGCAGCTCGGGCAATGCGACCCCGGCGTGACGAGCGACTCGCCGCGCGGCAGGCGGTAGACGACGACATTGAGGAAGGAGCCGAGCACGGCTCCGAACATCGCGGCGAAGATGACCTCTGCGGCAAGCATGCTCACGGAATCGTTATCGGCAGACGCGGCGCCCACGTTGACCGCGGGCAAAAAAGTGGCGGGGCGGCCGATCGG
>JBEKNK010000021.1:0-33383 GCA_049522915.1 Solirubrobacteraceae bacterium
CCGTCCCCCTCGAGCACGGCGAGCTCGGCCACGAGCGCCTCGTGATCGGCGGCGGTCATCAGCGTGTCGTCGTCCATCGGCTCCCCAGCCTAGCGGCTCGCTGAGTTGTTGTTCTGGGGGGTGCATGCACCCCCCAGCGGGACGGCGCATGCGCCGTCCCGCGAGTCGGCGCATGCGCCGACTCGCACAGCCTCCCTGCTAGAACCCGTACGGGTGGCGGAGCATGAAGCCGGGATTCGCCGGTCGCAGCGGGCGCCAGCGCGGGCCCTGCTGGTCGGAGGGATCGTCGGCGGAGCTCGTGTCCAGGCGCAGCCCGGCGATGTCGAGGTAGGCGTGACCGGGGTTGGTCAGGATCGTCATCCACTGCCCCTGCCCGGCGGCGCCCCAGCTCATGAACTGGCCGGAGTCGAGCGGCGCGCGCAGCAGGCTGCCGCCGTGGAGCGCGAAGGAGACGGTGCCGGAGCAGTCGTAGCCGAAGGAGGTGAACGAGCGGTGGCCGCCGCCGTAGACGTAGGGGCGCCCGATGATCTTGTTGGCCGCCCAGATGATGTCCTGCACGACGGCGGGCGCGTTCTCGGGGGCGGCGGCGATCCCGTGCACGACCTCGGCGGTCGAGCCCGGCACCAGCAGGTGCGGCAGCCCGTTGGACGGCGTCCCGGCGATCGTGCCGCCGCTGACGTCCGCGACGGTGGTCTGCGGCGCGTAGGGCTGGAGCGCGCCGTCGGCGAGCTCCACGTAGACGGGGCCCTGGTAGACGAA
Organism: Solirubrobacteraceae bacterium; assembly: GCA_049522915.1. Taxonomy (GTDB): domain Bacteria; phylum Actinomycetota; class Thermoleophilia; order Solirubrobacterales; family Solirubrobacteraceae; genus Palsa-513. Next base: position 760 of record JBEKNK010000021.1, read on the forward strand.
GGTGGCCGACTGCCCCTTCGGCAGCACGATCGGCGCATACAGCGGTGCCGGCGTGCTGTCGGTCCCGGTGTAGCCGGTGCTGCCCGTCGGTCCCGTCACGCCGATGTTGGCCGGCGCGGTCGCGCCGCCCACGAGCGTCCCGCCGGGCGGCGAGTCGGCGATCGCATCGGCGACGAAGGCACCGAAAGCAAGCAACGCGAGGCCGGCGATGCAGACGTGACGCAGGCGCACATCAACCTCTCTCTGAAGCCTGCCGGGTTAGCTGACGGGCTCGCGCTGAAAGAGCAGCGCGTCTCGCGGGATCACCGCGAAATTCGCCCCAACAACTTGGTTCCCCGGCTCCCTGGCTTCTGACCAGGGATTCGGCGTGTGGCGCCAATCTAGCAGTCCCTGCCGTCGGGTGTGAAAAAGTTGGCACGCGGGTAGTGGAAGCCCGCAAATTGCGAACTTCGGAACGCCCTGCGCCTCCGGGGGTTCGGGGTGCCGCGCTGACGCGGGCTCTAGGATGCGCGAAACATCCGCGAGCGCAGGACAGGGAGCCCCCCGATGTGCCACGAACTCGAGTCCGAACCGCCGATCCCCCGGCTTGCAGGCGCCGCCATCTCCCACGAGGATCTCGTGCTCGACGCGGCCGACGGCAACCGCCTCGCCGCCTTCCTCGCCACCCCCGATCGGCCCTCGCGCGTCGGCGTCGTGATCCTGCCCGACGTCCGCGGCCTCTACCACTTCTACGAGGAGCTCGCGCTGCGTTTCGCCGAACGCGGCTACGCGGCGCTGGCGATCGACTACTTCGGGCGCACGGCCGGAGTCGCCAAGCGCGATGAGGACTTCCCGGCGATGGAGCAGATGATGATGACGACGCCCGAGGGGGTGCAGGCCGACATCGCAGCCGCCGTGGCCTATCTGCGCTCGCCCGCCGGGGGCTCACGCGAGGCGATCTTCACCGTCGGCTTCTGCTTCGGCGGCGCCAACTCGTGGCTCGCGGCCGCGGGCGGGCACGGCCTCGCCGGAGCCGTCGGCTTCTACGGCATGCCCGGGCCGCGCGGCGAGCGGCCCGGGGCGATCGACGCGGTGGAGCACATGCAGGCGCCGATCCTGGCGCTGCAGGGCGGCGCCGACGACCACATCCCGGCGGAGATCAACGACGCCTTCGACGCGGCGCTGAGCGCCGCCGGGGTGGAGCACGAGGTGGTCACGATGGCCGGCGCGCCGCACAGCTTCTTCGACCGCCACCAGCCTGCCTTCCAGGCCCAGTCCGATGACGCCTGGACGCGGACGCTCGACTTCATCGACGCCCACAGCAGCGCCTAGCGCCAGCTCAGCCCTCGCCGAAGCTGAACGCGATCTCGTCCACGTAGCACCACCACCAGGACTCCCCCGGCTCGATCGAGCGCATGATCGCGTGCCCGCTTGCGTGAAAGTGCGCGGTTGCGTGCTGGCCCGGGCTCGAATCGCAGCAGGCGACATGGCCGCAGCTCATGCACTCGCGCAGGTGAACCCAGCGTAGGCCGGCGGCGAGGCAGTCGCTGCAGCCGATCGTGCTGTCGGGCTGCACGTCGCGGTCGATCTGGTCGAGGTGGGTGCAGGTCTCGCTCATCTTGTCCCTCGCGGCGCCGCAAGTGTAGATCACCGCCGGGCCGCACTCACTCCAGGGCGCCGACGGCCCCAGCGCTCTCAGCCCCCTCCCAGCCTTTGCGCAGCCGCCCCCAAGGGAGCCCCCGCATGATCGGCGATGCAAGCCGTGCACACCGACCGCAGAACGGAGCCCCGATGAGCGCCATCCAGTCACTCGATAACGCAACGGCGATCGGCGGGCGCCTGAGTGCTCGACCGCGCGCGGTCGTCGCCGAGCAGCGCTGGGTGCGCCCGGCGCTGATCGCGCTGCTGGCGCTGACCGCGGTCGCCTACCTGTGGGACCTCGGCGCCTCAGGCAACGCGAACAGCTTTTACGCCGCCGCGGTGGAGGCCGGGACCCGCAGCTGGAAGGCCTTCTTCTTCGGCTCGCTGGACTCCTCGAGCTTCATCACGACCGACAAGCCGCCCGCCTCGATCTGGGTGATGGCGCTGTCGGGGCGGATCTTCGGCTTCAGCAGCTGGAGCATGCTCGTGCCGCAGGCGCTCGAGGGCGTCGCCGCCGTTGGACTGCTCTACGCGGCGATCAGGCGCTGGTTCGGCCCCGCCGCCGGGATCGCCGCCGGCGCGATGCTCGCGCTGACGCCGGTCGCGGCGCTGATGTTCCGCTTCAACAATCCCGACGCGCTGCTGGTCGCGACGCTCGTCGCCGCCGCCTACTGCCTGACGCGCGCGCTCGAGGCCGCCGGCACGCGCTGGATCATCGCCACCGGCGCCCTGATCGGCTTCGCCTTCCTGGCGAAGATGGGACAGGCGCTGCTGGTCGTTCCGGCGTTCGGCGCCGCCTACCTGGTGGCGGCCCCGACGGGCCTGCGCAGGCGGATCGCCGGCGCGCTGGCCGGGTTCGTGGCGATGATCGTCGCGGGTGGCTGGTGGGTCGCGATCGTCGCGCTGCTGCCGGCCGGGTCGCGTCCATTCATCGACGGCTCGCCCGACAACAACATCTTCAACCTGATCTTCGGCTACAACGGCTTCCAGCGACTGTTCGGAAGCGGCGGCGGCGCCGGCGGCGGTGGTGGGGGCGGCTCGAGCTTCAGCGGAGCGACCGGAACGCTGCGCCTGTTCAACGACCTGATGGGCGGCCAGGCCTCCTGGCTGCTGCCGGCCGCGCTGATCGCGCTCGTCGCCGGCCTTTGGATCACACGCCGGGCCCCACGCACCGACCGCAGCCGCGCGGCGCTGATGATCTGGGGCGGCTGGCTGCTCGTCACCGCGGCCGTCTTCAGCTACTCGCAGGGCGTGATCCACACCTATTACGCCGTCGCGCTGGCGCCCGCCATCGCGGCGCTCGTGGCGATCGGCGTCGCGCAGCTGTGGGAGCGCCGCGCGGCAATCGCGGCGCGCGCCACGGCCGCGGTCGCGGTGGCGCTCACCGGCGGCTGGTCCTTCGCCCTGCTGGACCGCACACCCGGCTGGCAGCCATGGGTTCGCGTGCTCGTCCTAGTCGCGACGGCCGTCGCCGTCGCCGGCCTGCTCGCCGCCCCGGCGCTGCGCTCGCTCGGCCGCCGCGCCGGCCTCGTCGCGCTCGTCGCGGTCGTGATCGCCGGCCTCGGCGGACCCGCCGCCTACGCCGTGCAGACGCTCACAACGACCCACAGCGGCTCGATTCCCTCCGCCGGCCCCACGGTGTCGGGCGCCGGCGGTCCGGGCGGCGGTCTCGGCGGCGTCGGCGGTGGCCTCGGAGGCGCTCCTGGCGCCGGAGCGGGCGCGGGTGCGGGCGCGCGCGGCTCCGCCCCGGCCGCCGGCGGCCAGGGCCTGTTCGGTCCACCATCGGCGAGCAGCGGCAGATCGGCAGCGCGCCCGGCCGGCGCCCCCGGCACGCCCCCCCTGGCGGGCGGCGGCTTCGCGGCCGGTGCCGGAACCACCGGTGGCGGTGGCGCCCCCGGCGACGTGAGCACCTCGGGCGCACTGGTCAAGGCGCTCGAGTCCGATGCGTCCTCCTACCGCTGGGTCGCGGCCACGATGGGCTCGATGAACGCCGCGGCCTACGAGCTCGCCACGGGCGGGGACCCGGTGATGGCGATCGGCGGCTTCAACAACAACGGCGGCCTGCTGAGCCTCGCCCGGTTCATCAGCTACGTGCACGCTGGAGACATCCACTACTACATCGCCTCCGGCGGCGGTGGCGGCGGCCCGGGCGGCCAGAACGCCTCGAGCACCGCGGAGATCTCGAGCTGGGTCGCGTCGCACTACAGCGCCCAGACGATCGGCGGCGTGACGGTCTACGACCTGGCGAAGTAGCGCCGGCGGGCGATCCCGAGCGCCCGGCGGGCCACTAGACTCGACGCGTGAGCGGGGTCGGGGACGCGGGGACGGCGGCGGCGCATGGCCCGCGCACCGCCGCTGCGTCCGACGGTTCGCTCGAGGCGCGCCACCGCTCGAGCAGCCTCTGGCTCGATCAGTTCGACGGTTCGCTGGCGCCACGACCATCACTCGCCGGCGACCGCGCCTGCGACGTCGCGATCGTGGGCGCGGGCTTCACCGGCCTGTGGACGGCCTACTACCTGAGCGTTCTCCAGCCCGACCTCGACGTCACGGTGCTCGAGCGCGAGATCGTCGGCTACGGACCGTCGGGGCGAAACGGCGGCTGGGCGACCGGTGGAGTGTCCGGCAGCGCCGCGGCCTACGGCTGCACGGCCGGAGACGAGCGGATGGCGCGCGCGGTGGCGGCCACGCATTCAGCGATCGACGAGATCGCCACGGTCGTCGCCCGCGAGCAGATCGACTGCGGCTTCGCCAAGCGCGGGGCGCTCACGCTGGCGACCAGCGCGCCGCAGTGGCAGCGCCTGCAGGCGCGCGACGCCGGCGCGGCGGCGCTCAGCCACGAGGCGCCCGACGCTCACCTGCTTTCGGCGACCGAGGCCGGCGCGATGATCGCCGCGCCCGGATTGTTCGGGGGTCGATTCACGCCGCACGCGGCGCGAATCGACCCGGCACGCCTGGCGCGTGGCCTGGCGAGCGCCTGCGAGCGTCGCGGCGTGACGATCCACGAGCGCACCGCCGTGAGCGCGGTCCGGCCCGCCGGCGTGCGCACCGCCGCCGGTGAGCTGCGCGCCGAGATCGTGATTCGCGCAACCGAGTCCTACACGACGCAGCTGCGGGGCGAACGGCTGCGCTACCTGCCGCTGTACTCGCTGATGATCGCGACCGAGCCGCTGAGCGAGGCGGTCTGGTCGGAGCTGCGCTGGCATGACGGCCTGCTGGTCGACGACCGCCACCATCTCTTCTTCTATGCCCAGCGCACCGGGGACGGGCGGATCGCGATCGGTGGCCGCGGCGCGCCCTACCGCCTGCGCAGGCCGATCGATCCGGGCAACGAGCGAAACGCGGACGTTCGCGCCCGCCTGGTCGCGACGCTGCAGCGCAGCTTCCCCGCCGCCGCCGGCGCACGGATCACCCACCACTGGGGCGGGCCGCTCGCAGCACCGCGCGACTGGAGCATGAGCGTGAACTTCGACCGCCGCAGCGGCCTGGGCTCCGCCGGCGGTTACACCGGGCACGGCGTCGTCGCCGCGAACCTGGCCGGGGCGACGCTCGCCGACCTGGTCCTCGGGCGCGAGAGCGACCTCGTGACGCTGCCGTGGGTCGGTCACGCCGGCCGCCGCTGGGAGCCCGAGCCGTTTCGCTTCCTCGCCTCGCGGGCGATCGTCGGAACGCTCGGCGCCGCCGACCGCCGCGAGGACGCGACGGGACGCCCGGCGCGGCGCGTCCAGCTGCTCAAGCCGTTCCTGCCGCCCGTGCACTGAGGCGCCCCGGCGATGGGCCGGAGCGCCCGAGCTGCGCAGCGCGTCCACAACTCGTTCGCTTTCGCACAAATAGGCGCTACCATGGATGGTAGGGGGAGAGGCGTTGGGCACCGACGCCCTGTGCAGCGTTACCAGTCCGACCGCAGGGGAGCTGTTCGCCGGTTGCCCTCAGCAAGGTCGACATGCACACGCCCCGGGGCCAACAACGTCGGTTGAGGACGCGCAGAGCGCTCAGCGCGGCGGAAGCGCTCGACGTCCGGGAGGCGTTGGATGGTCTGGCCGACGCGGTGATCGGTTGGGACGTGGAGAAGCGAATCGTCCATTGGAACCGGGCTGCCCAGGACCTTTACGGGTTCACGCGCGAGGAGGCTCTCGGGCGTCGGCCGGCGGAGCTGCTGTCAACGCGCTTCCCGGCTGCGCCGATCGACGCCATCAGGATCGTGACCGACACGGGGCGCTGGACCGGGCACCTCGTGCAGCAGACCAAGGATGGACGCGAGCTGACGGTCGAGAGTCGCTGGCTTGCCCGCTATGACGAACACGGCAGGGTCGGCAGCGGCATGTCGGTGGACCGCGACATCACGGCGAGAATCGAGGATCGCTGGGAAAAGCAGCTGCTGCAGGCGTCCGCCGAGCACGCGGTGCTCGAGGGCCGCCTGAAGAACGTTCAGCGGCTGGAGAGCGTCGGCCAGATCGCCGGCGCCGTGGCCCACGACTTCAACAACATGCTGGCCGTGATCATCAACTACTCGGCGATGGTCGGCGACGAGCTGGCCGCCCTCGTGGAATCCGACCCCGACCAGGAGCGCTGGCGGTCGATGAGCGCCGACGTCGACGAGGTTGTCCACGCGGCCGAGCGCGCCGGGCGTCTGACGCACCAGCTGTTGACCTTCTCGCGCCAGACCCAGCCCAACCCCGTGCCGATCGATCTCAACGCGTCGGTGGCGGGTGTCGAGGAACTGTTGCGTCGCACGCTGGGCTCGCAGGTCGAGCTGGCGATCGACCTGGCGGACGAGCTGGCGTTGATCCGCGCGGATCCCGGCGAGATCGAGCACATGATCATCAATCTCGCAATCAACAGCCGCGACGCGCTGCCGGACGGCGGCACGATCGCGATCGACACCGCCAACGTGGAGATCGACGCGGAGTACGCGCTCCCGCGACCCGAACTGCTGCCCGGCAGCTACGTCCGCCTGCGCATATCCGACACCGGGACGGGCATGACGCCCGAGGTCGTTGCCCGCGCCTTCGAACCGTTCTTCACAACCAAGCCGCTCGGCGAGGGCACCGGCCTCGGCCTGGCGAACGTGCTCGGCTCCGTCAGGCGCGTCCGGGGACGCGTCGAGCTTCAATCCGACCCCGGAATCGGTACGACGGTGGGTGTCCTGTTCCCCGTCGCCGACGAGCCGGCGAGCGGGCAGCCGTTCAGCGACACAAGCACCGCCGCTGGTCCCGCGGACGCAACGATCCTGGTGGTCGACGACGAGACGGCGCTGCTCGAGGCGACACGACGAATCCTCGATCAGGCCGGCTACCGAGTCCTCGCCGCGCGAAGCGGCGCCGATGCGCTCGACGCCGCACGCATCCACGCCGGGCAGATCGACGTGCTGCTGACAGACGTCGCAATGCGCGGCATGCGCGGTGAGCAGCTCGCCCACGAGCTGCGCAAGATCAAACCGTCGCTGCGCGTGCTCTTCATGTCCGCCTTCGCCGGGTCGGTCATCCGGCCGGTGACCGACCTCACGGAGGCCGAGCTGATCGAGAAGCCGTTCACCGGCGCGCAGCTGCTCGAGCGGGTCGCGACGCTCGCGGCCCGGCCGGCATGAGTCGATGTCGGGCGTACTGATCGTCGACGACGATTCGGCACTGCGCTCGTGGGCGCAGCGCACGCTCAGCACGCAGGGCTACGCGAGCGAGGTCGCGGCCAGCACGCACGAAGCCCGGGACGTGCTCGGCCGCGAGCCCTTCGATGTCGCTCTGCTCGACGTCAACATGCCCGGCGAATCCGGGATCGAGCTGCTCGCGCGCGTACGCGTCGAGTACCCGACGATGGCCGTGCTGATGGTCACCGGCGAGGACGACCTCGGGATCGCCACCACGGCGATCGAGCTCGGCGCGTACGGCTACCTCGTGAAGCCGGTGCGCGCCGGCGAGCTGCTGATCAACGTTGCCAACGCCCTGCACCGGCGCCGCCGCGAAGCCGAGCTCGTGCGGCGCTTCGAACGGCTCGAGGGAACCGGCGAGGACACCGCCGGAGCGCTGCGTCGCGCACTGGACGCCAGCCGGCTATCGCCGGACATCGCCCTGGCGTTTCAGAGCGACACGATGCGCCGGCTGCTTCGCCTCGCCGAGTTTCGCGACGACCAGACCGGCCAGCACATGCTGCGCATGGGCCGCTACTGCGAGATCCTTGCGCTCGAGCTCGGCCTGCCGGAGGAGGAGTGCGCGCAACTGCGCCTCGCCAGCGAGCTGCACGACATCGGCAAGGTCGGCATCCCGGACGGCATTCTGCTGAAGCCCGGCAAACTGACGCTCGCCGAGCACGAGGTGATGAAGACACACGCCGACATCGGACACCGACTCCTCGCCGACTCGGCCGCCGAACTCATGCGGCTCGCTGCCACGGTGGCTCACACCCACCACGAACGCTGGGATGGCAGCGGATATCCGCGGGGCCTGGCCGGCAGCGACATTCCGGTCGCGGGACGCATCGCGACCGTCGCCGACGTCTTCGACGCCCTCACGAGCGATCGCGTGTACCGGCCGGCATTCCCGGTTGGCCTCGCCCTGGACATGATGGAGGCGGAACGTGGCCGCCAGTTCGAGCCGGCAATGCTCGACGCGCTCCACTCCTCCTTCGATCACATTGACGACGTGCGCCGCAATTACGGCGACTGACCGCGGGCTCGAGGCTCAGGCCGTTCGCGCAGCCTGCCCCGCCAATCCCATCGCCGCGGCCTCCTCGCGCAACCAGTCGCGGGCGTCGGGGTGGGCTGCGTACTCGATGATCAGCCGGGCCTGCGCGCGCTGGCTGCGCCCGAAGATCTGCGCGCAACCCTGCTCGGTGATCACGGCGGAATGCTGGAATGAGGTGACCGGGTCGGTCAGCCTCGGGACGATCGTGGAGGAGTCGCTCTTCTCGTGCCACGAGCGCAGCGCGATGATCGCGTGCCCCCCGGGCGAATGCAGCGCGCCGACGGTGAAGTCCGGCTGGCCGCCGAAGCCCGAGTAGAGGCGGCCGTGGATGTGACTGGCGCCGGCCTGGTCGCGCAGGTCGACCGCCAGCGCACTGTTGACCGAGACCATCCGCCGGTGCGCAGCGATCCGCGCCGGATCGTTGGTCGTCTCTGTGCGCGCCATCCGCAGCCGCGGGTTCTCCGCCACCCACTCGTAGAACTCGGGCGAGCCGAACAGGAAGGAGCAGACGATCGGCGAGGTTGGATCGAGCGCGCCGTGGCGCTCGAGCGCCATCACGCCGTCGCTGATCATCTCCGACCAGATCGCCAGACCGCGGCGGTCGGCCAGCGCCCGCAGCGTCGCGTCCGGGATCTGCCCGATGCCCAGCTGCAGCGTCGACTCGTCCTCGATCAGGCTCGCGACCAGCTCGGCGATCGCCTCGGCCTGCGCGTCCGCGCCGCCGGGCGTCGGCGACGCAAGTGGCTCGTCGACCTCGATCGCGAGGTCGATCAACTCCTCGTCGAGCTCGCTGTCGCCAAAGGTGTAGGGCATCCGCGGATTCAGCTGGGCGACGACGAGACCGCCGCGTGCGCGCACCCGCTCGAGCGCCGCGACGAGCACGTTGACCTCGATCCCAAGCGAAACCTTGCCGGCGTGCGCCGTCGAGGTGTGTAGCAGCACGACGTCCGGCGAGCGGATCGTTGCGAACAGCCGCGGCACGAGCGACAGACGCATCGGCAGGTAGTCCAACCGTTCACGCGCGCCGCGCATGCCGGGCCCGACGAACGGCGTCTCAAAGATCACACCGTCGCGTGCCGGCAGCGGCGCCGGCGCGGCGAGCATGAACAGCCGGTAGCGCTCCCGCGAGCGCTCGAGCACCTCGAGCAGTGCCCGGGGCGCGGCGTGGTTGCCGCTCGCGACGACACGCGGCTGCTCGGCGACGACGGCGCCGAGCGCCCGTTCGAGCGCCTCGGGGGAGATCAGGCGCACCGCGGAAGCCCCCCGTGGTTCGGGGGGCTCACCGGGTGCGCCGGCCGGCGCCCGCGATCGCGACCTTCAGCGCGGCGGCCCATCCCTCAGACCGCCACGGGCACGTGTTCCAGCACCCTCGCGGCGAGATCGACAAGCCGGCTGGAGTAACCCCACTCGTTGTCGTACCACGACACGACCTTGACCTGGGTGCCGTCGTTGACGACGGTCAGGCCGGAGTCGAAGATCGACGAGAACGGGGAGCCGACGATGTCGGAGGACACGATCGGATCCTCGGTGTAGGCGAGGATCCCGTGCAACCGCCCGTGCTCGGCGGCGTCGCGGAAGGCTGCGTTGATCTCCTCCACGCTCGTCGGGCGCTCAGCTTCGATCGTCAGGTCCACCAGCGAGCCGGTCGGCGTCGGGACACGGATCGCGAAGCCGTTCAGGCGTCCCTCGAGCTCGGGGATCACGAGTCCCAGCGCCTTGGCGGCCCCGGTCGAGGTAGGCACGAGGTTCAACGCGGCCGAGCGCGCGCGACGCAGGTCGCTGTGCGGACCGTCGAGCAGGTTCTGATCGGAGGTGTAGGCATGGACGGTGGTCATCAGCCCATGGCGGATGCCGACCGTCTCGTGCAGCACCTTCGCGACCGGCGCGAGACAGTTCGTCGTGCACGACGCGTTGGAGATGATGTGGTGGCGCTCCGGGTCGTAGACGTCCTCGAAGTTGACGCCGATCACGACGGTCGCGTCGAGCGCCTCCGGGCCCTTGCCGGGAGCGGAGACGATCACCTTGCCGGCGCCGGCCTCGAGATGCTGCGCGGCCGCGGCACGCGTGCGGTACCGACCGGTGGACTCGATCACCACATCGACGCCGAGCTCACGCCAGGGCAGCTTGGAAAGCTCGGGCTCGGCCAGCGCGCGGATCGAATTACCGTCGACGACCAGTTCGCCGTCGGCGTATTCCACGGCGCCCGGAAACGGCCCGTAGACGGAGTCGTAGCGCAGCAGGTGCGCGAGCGTGGCGGTGCCGGCGACGTCGTTCACCGCGACGATCTCAAACGGCGCCTCCTGCTTGTAAGCGGCGCGCAGGACGCTGCGTCCGACGCGGCCAAAGCCATTGATTGCAACTCGGGTGGGCATCTATCGGTCCTCCATGTTCGGCGGTGAGAGTGCGTCCTCGCTCGTATGGGCGGCAACCTCCAAGCTACGCGCGGGCGCAGCGTCCGTCATGCGTATGAACTACGGAGCGCGTTCAGTGGCGACTGCGGTGGTGGCAGGCGGGTCCGCAGCGTTGACTGTGAGGCGCATGTTCCAGGTTCGCATACACGGCCGAGGCGGCCAGGGAGTCGTGACCGCAGCAGAGATGCTGTCGGTCGCCGCCTTCTACGAGGGCCGCCATGCACAGGCCTTCCCGAGCTTTGGCTCCGAGCGCACTGGCGCGCCCGTCGTCTCCTTCTGCCGCATCGACGATCGCGAGATCCGCGTGCGCGAGCCGGTGATGGAGCCCGACGCGCTGATCATCCAGGATCCCACGCTGCTGCATCAGGTCGACCTGTTCGGCGGCCTGCGTTCCGAGGGCTTCATCCTGATCAACAGCGCGAAGAGCTTCGACGAACTCGGTCTCGGCGAGTTCGTCGCCGGATTCCGGCGCGAGCGGCTGCTGACCGTTCCGGCCGGCGACCTCGCGCGCGAGCACACCGGGCGGCCGGTTCCGAACGCCGCACTGCTGGGGGGCTTCGCCGCGCTCAGCGGACTGATTTCGATGACCTCGCTGTCGGCCGCGATCCGCGAGCGCTTCGAGGGCGCCGTGGGCGAGGGCAACGTCGCGGCCGCGAACGCCGCGCACGCCTGGGTCAGCGACGAATGCAGGGAGTTGAGCGGTGCTGCGGCAGGTTGAGGGCTCACGCGCGGTTGCCGAGGCGGTGGCGATGTGCCGCCCCGAGGTGATCTGCGCCTACCCGATCTCGCCCCAGACGCACATCGTCGAGAACCTCTCACAGATCGTCAAGGCCGGCGAGCTGGTGCCGTGCGAGTTCGTCAACGTCGAATCGGAGTTCGCCGCGATGTCGGTCGCGATCGGCGCCAGCGCAACCGGCGCCCGCGCCTACACGGCGACGGCCAGCCAGGGCCTGCTGTACATGGTCGAGGCGCTGTTCAACGCCGCCGGTCTCGGCCTCCCGATCGTGATGACGGTCGCCAACCGGGCAATCGGCGCGCCGATCAACATCTGGAACGACCACTCGGACTCGATGTCCCAGCGCGACTGCGGCTGGATCCAGCTATATGCGGAGACCAACCAGGAGGCGCTCGATCTGCACATCCAGGCCTTCCGTCTGGCGGAGGAGCTCTCGACGCCGGTGATGGTCTGCATGGACGGCTTCATCCTCACGCACGCCGTCGAACGCATCGACATCCCCGCGCAGGAGCTTGTGGACGCGTTTCTGCCGCCGTTTGAGCCCCGCCAGGTGCTCGACCCCGACGAGCCGATCTCGATCGGCGCGATGGTCGGACCCGAGGCCTTCATGGAGGTCAAGTACCTCGCTCACGCCAAGCAGATGCAGGCACTCGAGCTGATCCCCGAGATCGCCGCCGACTTCAAGGCCGCGTTCGGGCGCGACTCTGGCGGCCTGATCCGCAGCTACCGCGCGCAGGACGCGCAGACGATCGTCGTCGCGCTCGGCTCCGTGCTCGGCACGATCCAGGACACGATCGATGAGCTGCGCGAGGACGGGATGAAGATCGGGGCGGTCGGCATCACGTCCTTTCGCCCCTTCCCGCTGGAGGCCCTGCGTGCCGAGCTCGAGCACGCCGAGCGCGTCGTCGTGCTCGAGAAGGCGCTTGCGGTCGGGATCGGCGGCATCGTCAGCGCGAACGTGCGGATGGCGCTCACCGGGATCGTGCTGCACGGCTACACCGTGATCGCCGGCCTCGGCGGACGCCCGATCACCAAGGCCTCGCTGCGCGAGCTGTTCCTGACGGCCGCGCAGGACGAATTGGAGCCGCTGACCTTTCTGGACATGGACTGGGACATCGTGAACCGCGAGCTGGCCCGGATGGCCTCCTCGCGGCGCTCCGGCCCCCACGCCGAGAACATCCTGCGCGACAGCGGTCCGGTCGCGGCCGGACCGGTATGAGGTGGCGGTCAGAGTGAGCGCGCCAACGCAGGTCCGCTTCTACCAGACGGGCAGCTTCGCGGTCGGCAACCGGCTGCTCGACCCGGAGCGGCGCTCGGTCCAGTCCGGCGAGCATCGGTCGAACTCGATCACCTGCGGCCATCGCGCCTGCCAGGGCTGCGGCGAGGCGCTCGGCGCCCGTTACGCGCTCGATGCCGCGATGCGCGCAACGCAGGGCAGACTGATCGCGGCCAACGCGACCGGCTGCCTGGAGGTCTTCTCGACCCCCTACCCCGAGACCTCGTGGCGGATCGCCTGGATCCACTCGCTGTTCGGCAACGCGCCGGCCGTCTCGACGGGCATCGCCGCGGCGCTGCGCGCGAAGGGCCGCGATGACGTGCGCGTCGTCGGCCAGGGCGGCGACGGCGGCACCGTTGACATCGGCTTCGCCTGCCTCTCGGGGATGTTCGAGCGAAACGACGACGTGCTCTACATCTGCTACGACAACGAGGCGTACATGAACACCGGCGTGCAGCGCTCCGGCGCAACGCCGCCGGCCGCGCGCACCGCGACCACGCAGGCCGTCGGCCCGGAGCCGGGCAACGTCTTCGGCCAGGGCAAGAGCGCGCCGTTGATCGCGATGGCGCACGAGATCCCCTACGTCGCGACCGCGACCGTGTCCGAGCTGCGGGACCTCGAGGCGAAGGTCCAGACCGCGATGGAAATCCGCGGCGCCCGCTACCTGCACATCTTCGTCCCCTGCCCGCTGGGCTGGGGCACCGACTCGGGCGACACGATCAAGATCGCGCGCCTGGCGAAGGAGACCGGGATCTTCCCGGTCTTCGAGGCCCGCGACGGCGAGGTCACCGGCGTCTCGAAGATCCGCCACCGGCTGCCCGTCGAAGACTACCTGCGTCCGCAGAAGCGCTTCGCCCACCTCTTCAAGCCGCAGCCGCGAACCGAGGTCATCGCCCGCATCCAGGCGGGAGCCGACCGCAACATCGCGCGCTTCGGCCTGCTCGAGGGAAACGAGCAGGCGGACTGATGAACAAGCCCTTCGCGATAACCCTCGAGCCCGGGTCGAGCCTCGCCAACAAGACAGGCTCCTGGCGCGACAAGCGGCCGGTGTACGTGCACCGCCTGCCGCCGTGCAACCACGGCTGCCCGGCCGGCGAGAACATCCAACAGTGGCTGTACCACGCCGAGTCCGGCGACTACCAGTCCGCCTGGCGCGAACTGGTCAAGGACAACCCGCTGCCGGCCACGATGGGTCGCGTCTGCTACCACCCCTGCGAGACCGCCTGCAACCGCGCGCAGCTTGACGAGGCGGTCGGCATCCACGGTGTCGAGCGCTTCCTCGGCGACGAGGCGATCCGCCAGGGCTGGTCGCTCCAGACCGAGCACGAGCCGACCGGTAAGCGCGTGCTGGTCGTCGGCGCCGGCCCCTCCGGGCTCTCCGCGGCCTACCAGCTGGCGCGTGCCGGACACAGCGTCACGATCCGCGAAGCCGGGCCGATGGCCGGCGGCATGATGCGCTTCGGCATCCCCCGCTACCGCCTGCCACGCGACATCCTGGACGCCGAGATTCAGCGAATCCTCGACCTCGGCGTGACGCTCGAATGCGACGCCAAGGTGACGAACATCCTCGACACGATGAATGAGGGCAGCTTCGACGCCGCCTTTCTCGCCGTCGGCGCGCACATCGGCAAGCGCGCCTATATCCCGGCCGGAGAGGCCGCTCACATCCTCGATGCCGTCACGCTGCTGCACGACATGGAGGGCGAGGAGCCGCCGCTGCTCGGCCGCCGCGTCGTCATCTACGGCGGCGGCAACACCGCAATGGACGCCGCCCGCACCGCCAAGCGACTGGGCGCGAGCGAGGCGATCGTCGTTTACCGCCGCACCCGCGACGCCATGCCGGCGCACGACTTCGAGGTGGCCGAGGCCGTCGAGGAGGGCGTGCTGATGAAGTGGCTCTCGACGATCAAGCATGTCGAGGGCGGCCGGATGCTGCTCGAGAAGATGGCTCTCGACGAGACCGGCTTCCCCCAGCCGACCGGCGAGACCGAGGAGATCGAGGCAGACTCGCTGGTGCTCGCGCTCGGCCAGGACGCCGACCTCTCGCTGCTCGACGGCGTTCCCGGACTGCAGATCGAGGACGGCGTCGTCGTCGTGGACGAGGGGATGATGACCGGGCACGAGGGCATCTTCGCGGGCGGAGACATGGTCCCCGCCGAGCGCACCGTGACGGTCGGCATCGGCCACGGCAAGCAGGCGGCGCGCAACATCGACGCCTGGCTGCGCTCCGAGGCGTTCACCCACGCTCCCGTGCCGGCGCTCGCAGACTTCGACAGTCTCAACCCCTGGTACTACTCCGACGCCCCGCGAACCGTTGCCCCCCAACTCGAAGGGATCCGCCGCCAAAGCGGCTTCGACGAGGTGACGCTCGGACTCGACGAGACCAACGCGCTGTTCGAAGCGCGCCGCTGCCTGAGCTGCGGCAACTGCTTCGGTTGCGACAACTGTTACGGCGTCTGCCCCGACAACGCGGTGCTGAAGGTCGATCAGGCCGACGGCTACGCCTTCGATCTGGACTTCTGCAAGGGCTGCGGAATCTGCGTGGCCGAGTGCCCCTGCGGTGCGATCGAGATGATCGAGGAGACTGGCTGAGCAGGGGGCGGCGCGCTTGTCGGCGCACCCGTTGCACGGCGCCGCCACCTGGATACCGCGGCTGGGAGCGCTGCGCGTCGACGCCTGCGGGTAACCACGCGATTGACCACGTGGTCCACCCGGATGTGGCCGGGCACGCCTGGCTGGAGCATCGCGGCAACGGTGCGCGGGCTTTGGTGAGCCCGCGTACCGGGGCCTTTGCCGCTCCCGGGCGGCGCGCCCGCCGCCCGGCGCGCGCGCCGCTCGGCTCCCGGCGTCGGCCGACGCCCTCAGCCGGGCGGCAGGACGAGCACCGAGCAGGAGTCGTGGGCGACGCGGCGACTGTGACGCGCGACGCCCTCAGCCGGGCGGCAGAACGAGCACCGAGCAGGAGTCGTGGGCGACGCGGCGACTGACGCTGTTGAAGGCCTGGAGGCCGCCCAGGCGGCGGCTGCCGATCACGACGATCGCCGCCCCGGTGCTCTTCACGGCCGCGATGATGACCGGCGCAGCGCGGCCCGGCACGATCAGCGACGCGGACGCCCCGGCCTTCGACAGCGCCTCCGCCTGCGCCTGGATTGCGTGCGGACGCATTTTTGACTCCGCTCCGAGGGCGTGCACGAGCGTGACCGGGGCGTGCTGGTCGACGCCGAGCGCCGCGGCGAGCGCAACGATCTCGTCCGAGCCCTCGAGGCCGTCACTGGCGACGACGATCCGCCGTCCCTGCAGCGGTCCCCTGAAGGATGCGCGCACGAACACCGTCGGCGTCGTGAAGCGGCTCAGCGCCTCGGAAGCGACCCCGCCAACCAGCATGCCGCCAAGCCACGAGGTCGCGGGACCGCCGAGCGCCAGCAGGTCATGGTCGGCCGCGCGCTCCAGGATGACCCTGGCCGGCGGATGGCCGGGATCGACGATGGTGGTGGCGGGCACTCCGGCTTCGTCGGCGACGCGCTTGGCCCGGGCGAGCACCTGCGCGACCCGGCCGGGGGCGATCGCGGCCGTCGCCTGCACACCCGATCCCCGCGCCGCCGTCACGGCAAGAAGGGTCAAATGTCCGCGCGGCCCCGCCAGGCAGACCGCCATCCGCACTGCGGCCGTGCTCGCACGGGTGCCGTCGACGGCACAGAGGATGTTGGCGAACAGCGGTCGCGACGGACTCTCGGCCATGGCGCCAGACTACACGCGGCGCCAGGATCGACCATCCGCAAAATCCCGCAGCGGCGCGTGCGCACTGCGGGCCCCGGCGAACGCCGCGGGGGCGCTCGCGGCGAAGCGCAACGCGGCGAGGATCTGCGTCTCCCCGGCGGGAGCCGGCGGGCAACGCCGGGCCACGGCGCAATCAGGCGCCGACTAGGTCGCGGCGGCGGAACGCCACCAGCGCAGCCGCCACCGCGGCGGCGCCGATCGCGACCATGACCGCCGCCGCGCCAGCTCTGAACGACTGGGCTGGGATCGCGCCGACATGGGCGAACGGGGTCAGACCGACGAGCCAGCCAGGGGCACCGAGCAGCGAACCGACAAGCTGCCAGAGAAACGTCAGGGCGACCAGCGTGTAGGCGATCGCGCTGCTGGCCCGCGGCACGATCGCGTAGGCGAGTGCCGCCAAGCCCAGAAACAGCAGCGCCGCCGGCAGGCAGTTGGCGCCCGCCTCGAGCATCTTCCCCAACGACACGTGCACGCCCTGGGAGTCGGCGCCCAGCCACGTCAGCAGACCGGCGGTCAACGAGAGGGCGACGACGCCGCCGCAGGCGATCGCCAGCCGTGCCGCGAGCCAGCGGCTGCGGCTCACCGGTCCGGTGAGGAGCGTCTCCAACTGACCCCCGGCCTCTTCGTGCCTGGCTGCGGAGAGCTGCGCGCAGCTCAGCAGGCTCGCGGCGAGTACGAAGAAGATGAAGACGAAGGCCAGATAGCCGGTCGGTGTGGTGATCGAGCCCGAGCCAAGTTTCGCGATCTCGCGCTCGATGCTCTTCGAAACGCCCGCCGAGGAGATGCTGTCGGAAATCACACCGAGGATCAGGCCGAACACCCCGACGCCGACACACCAGACGATCAGGCTTGGAAGCTCGCTGCGCAGCGCCTGCGCGGAAGACGACGACAGCAGCCGCAGGTGTGGCGGCGCGCTGTCGCGTGCGGGCAGAACACCGGTGCCGACATCGCGCGCGGCGGCGAGACGGGCCGCTGCGACCAGTATCAGCGCGCTCGCCACGACCGGCAGAACCAGCACGAGCGGGCGCGCGCCGGAGAACGGCCGCAGTTCCTCAGCCCAGCCGAGCGGCGTCGTCCAACGCAGCCATCCGAGACCGGATGAGGTGTCGGCGATCACGCGCAGCAGAAACAGCAGCCCGATTGCCGCCCCGCCGAGCTCGAGCGCGCCCCGGCGCGTCGCGGCCAGCTGGCTGGCGAGGGCGCCGACGCCGGCACACACAGGAATCACCGACACGGTCGCGAGCGCGAGATAGGCGGACCCGCCGGCGGGCAGGCCGGCGACGACGAACCCGGCGAACTCGCCCAACCAGAGGAGCAGAGCGCCGGCGGCGATCGCGGCCATCGCCGAGAGGTAGGCGGTGCGTCGCGAGACGATTCCGGCAAGCACCAGCTCCATCCGGCCGGCCTCCTCCTCAGCGCGCAGGGCCCTGACCGCCGCCAGCAGGCCGAACACGGCCGCGGCGATCGCGAGCGTGCCACCGACCCGCCACGCGCTGTAGCCGCTGACGCTCAACAGGTTGCGCGGCTCCCCGTAGAAGAGACGGATCGCTCGATCGTCGCCGAAGCTTCGGGCAAATCCGAGCCGGCTCGAGGCGGTCGGGTAGGCGTGGCGGTAGCCAATCGGCTGGATGTAGGCGTAGACGGCGAAAACGCAGGCGAACGCCAGCGTGCGGACCCCGGCGTCGCGCAGCGCCCGCCGTACGAGCGGGCTAGCCAGGCGCATCGCCGTCGGGGCGGTCGTAGTGGTGCAGAAAGATCTCCTCCAGCGACGGCTGACGGCTCTGCAGCGCCAGCAGTTTTTGACGCGAGAGCACGGCGAGCAGGGCTTCGAGGCCGCTCGTCACCTCCAGGCGCAGAGTGTTTGGCCCCCGCCCGACGACCGTGACTCCACTCAGCCCGTCGAGGCTCGGCGCCGCGTCGGCGAAGGTCACCTCAATCACCTGCGTGTGCAGATGGCGGAGTTGCGCGAGCGTCCCCGAGTCGACCAGTCGTCCCGCCCGCAGAATTCCGACGCGGTCGCACAGCGCCTCGACCTCACTGAGGATGTGCGAGGAGAGGAACACCGTCTGGCCGCGCTCCTTGGCTTCGAGGACGGTGTTGCGGAACGCGACCTCCATCAGCGGGTCAAGGCCGCTCGTCGGCTCATCGAGGATCAGGAGGTCGGCGCGACTCGCAAGCGCGGCGACGAGCGCCACCTTCTGGCGATTGCCCTTCGAGAGGGCGCGGACCTTTTTCGCAGGGTCCAGCTGGAAGCGCTCGATCAGGACATCGCGGTAGGCGGTGTCGGTGCCCCCGCGGACACGGCCCAGGAACTCGAGCGTTTCGGCGGCGGTCAGCGCCGGCCAGAGCGCCGGCTCACCGGCGACGTAGGCCACGCGCCGATGTGCGCTCACCGCGTCGCGCCAGCTGTCGCTCCCGAACAACTCGGCCCGTCCGCCACTCGGCCGGTGCAGCCCGAGCAGCAGGCGAATCGTCGTCGTCTTGCCGGACCCGTTCGGCCCGAGGTATCCGAACACCTCGCCGGCGGGCACGCTGAGATCGAGTGCGTCGAGGGCGAGCGTGGCGCCGTAACGCTTGCTCAGCCTCTCGGCCGCGATCACCGGCGCCACGGCCGGGCCTCTCCTGTGCGCAACATCGGGCGCCACGCTACGGCACTCGAGCGCCGCGGCATCCGTAGTCCGCCGCACGCCGTGGGCGGGCACCTCCCGATGCGCGCGGGCGTGGCGTGCCTATCGTTGATGCGATGTCCGAGCTCCACGAGCTTTCACGCACCGAACCGTCATGGTCACTGCACCGATGACCTCGCCAGCCGTCCGCGAGAAGCCGCTGCCCAGCGACGCGGGCCGCCCACGGGACGCGTCGCAGACAAACGCGCCCATCCGCGTCGCGATCGCCGATGACCGCGCGCTCGTCCGCCAGGGCCTCGTGGCCGCGCTCGGCGACGAGGCGGGCATCGAAGTGCTGCCGGTGGGTGGCGACGTGAGCACGATCGCCCGGCAGGTGGCGGCGGCGCGTCCGGATGTGCTGGTTCTCGACCTCGCGCTATCGAGCCGCTCCGCCATCACGTTGATCGCCCGCCTGCATGACAACGCGCCCGCCGTTCGGATCGTCGTGCTCACCGGCGAGCGCGATCCGGCCTTTGCCGAGGGTGCCCTGGCGGCCGGCGCGGTCGGCTTCGTGGCGAAGGCGGCCGCGCGGCGAGACCTGCCGGCAGCGATCCGCTGCGCGGGCCGCGGCGAGCGTTTCATCAGCGCCGACGTCGCCGCGAGCATCGAGGTGACACGGCGGTCATTCGCGGAGGATAGGCTGACGGCGCGCGAGGTGGAGGTTCTGCGGTTGATCGCCCTGGGCCACACCAGCGCCGAGGTCGCGAGGACGCTCGCGCTCTCGCCCCGCACGGTCGAGACGCACCGTGCGCGCATCCACAAGAAGCTAGGCCTGTCCACGCGCGCCGATCTGGTCAGATATGCGCTGCGCCGTCGGCTCCTGCGAACCTGAGGTCCGGGGCCGGGACGCCGCGTCGCAGCGTCGCGGCGGGCCGGGGCGGGCCGGTGCGCGCTGTTGGGCATCGGGGTCCGGCTCCGGGACGCACCGCTCGGCGTCGGGGTCCGGGGTCACCGCGAGGCGACGCTCGGCGCCTCGCGCTGCCCGTTTGGGTAGGCAAGCCGCGACCCGTGAACCACCCTTACGAGCTATTGATCGCGTATTTTGGCTGCGCTACGGTAAAAGCTCCGCCGACCTTCAAGCGGGTCGGTGATGCGGGAGGCGCGGCGACGACAGGGCGGCGCGGCCGACGCACCATTACGAGAGGACACCTCAAGAGGGGGTCCGAGATGACGAGCTCGCCGACGCGTCCATTCCCTGCCAGCGTGGCACTTCGCCGACGGTCGGGGACGGCGCGGCAATGGGTCACGTGAGCTGTCCGCGCTGCGGGCTCACCGTCCTGCAAAGGGTCGACTGGCTGGTGGTCGAGTGCTGCCCACGATGCATGGCGCGGCGACGGATGCGCGTGCAGATGCTCGCATGCGCCGAGCCCGGAGCGCCTCGCGCGGCCGCCGAAACCACCGTTGCGGCCCCTTCGGCCGACGTTCGGAGGATGCCTTGACCGAGCCAGGGAATGCCGCCGTCCCAAGCGACGCGAGCCGCATGTCGCGGCTCCTGGACGTCGCGCGCAGCGTTCTCGCCGAACCCGACCCGGAGGTGATCTATGAGCGGATCATCGGGGCGGCTCGAGAGTTGACGGGTGCGCGCTACGCCGCGCTCGGCGTGCTCAACGAGCAGCGCACGCAACTGGAGCGGCTGCACGTGGCCGGCATCGACGAGGCGACCCGGCGCTCGATCGGGGACCTCCCGCGCGGCCGCGGCGTGCTGGGCCTGCTGATCAGCGATCCCAGACCGCTTCGGATCAACGATCTCAGTCGCCACCCCGCGCGCTACGGCTTTCCGCCCGGACACCCCGTGATGCACAACTTCCTCGGCGTTCCGGTTCTCATCGACGGCGAGGTCTGCGGCAGTTTCTACCTGGCCGAGAAGGATGGGGAGTTCAACGACCTCGATGAGGAGGTCGCGCTGATAATCGCCGACTGGGCGGCCGTACGGATGTCGCTCGCTCGCTCACAGCCGCCCGCGGCGCGGCGCTGGGGTGACCGCGAGCCCGCAAACGTCGAGCGCGAGCAGTGACCGTCGCGCAATCCTGAGTCAGTGCGTGCGGGGGGCCGGCTCTGCGTCCGCCGGCTGAGATTGCTGCTTCGCAGGCTCGCCGGCACGTTTTCGCCGCCCCGATGCCGGGTTCGCAATCGCTCGAGTCAGCGCCGCGATCTCGGCCGCCTGCAGTGGCGGCGCAAACACGAAGCCCTGACCCTCGTCGCAGGCCATCGCCGTCAGCGTGTCGAGTTGGCCGTTGGTCTCGATCCCCTCGCCCACAACCGTCATTCCGAGCGCGTGCGCCATCGCGGTCACGGCGGCGACGATCTTGCCGTCGCGCGACCCGCGGCCGAGGCGGGCGATGAACGAGCGATCGATCTTGAGGATGTCTGCACGCAGGCGGTGCAGGTGCGCGAGCGTCGAGTAACCGGTGCCGAAGTCGTCGAGCGCGAGTCGCACGCCCATCTTCGACATCGCTTCGAGGACTCGATTGGCGTCGTCGAGTTCGCCGATCAGCGCGGTTTCGGTGATCTCGAGACACAACCGGGAGGGAACGATCGCGTTGCGCTCCAATGCGGCCGCCACCCGGTCGATGAGGCCGCGATCTCGCAGCTCACGTCCCGAGACGTTGACCGAGATCACGAACTCGTCGTCGACCTCACCGGCCGCTTCCCAGGCCGCGAGTTGCCGGCAGGCTTCGTCAAGCACGAAGGAATCGATCGCACCGATGAGGCCCCGCTCCTCCGCCAGCGGAATGAACTCAGCCGGCGGAAGCACGCCTCGCTGCGGGTGAAGCCAGCGAACGAGCGCCTCGGCGCCGCTCAGCGACCCGTCCTCGAGCCGGAAAAGCGGCTGGTAGAGCACGAACAGCTCGGAGCGCTCGATCGCCGCTGCCAACTCGACCGCGAGGCCGGCTCGCCAGGCGAACGTCTGATGCGTCGTACCGTCGAAGACCTCGAAACCGTCGCGGCCGGCGCGCTTGGCGCCGTACATCGCGACGTCGGCGCGGCGAAGCAGCTCGTCCGGCTCGATCTGCGGATCGGCGGTCGCGACGACGCCGACGCTGCCGGTGACCTGAATGTCACGACCGTCGACGACCAGCGGCGTTCGAATCACGCTGGCGACCCGGTCACAGACCACGCGAACGTCGGCATCGTCATGAAGGTGGGTCAGAAGCAGCACGAACTCGTCGCCGCCCAGACGCGACACGGTGTCTGAACGCCGGGCCACCTCGGTCAGGCGCCGCCCGACCTCGACCAGCACGCGATCGCCCGCTTCATGACCGAAGTCATCGTTGACGTGCTTGAAATCGTCCAAATCGACGAACAGGAGCCCGACGCGTCCCGGCCGACGCTCGAGTGCGACAAGGGCTTGCTGCACGCGATCCATCAGGACCAGGCGGTTGGGCAACCCAGTCACCGCGTCGTGCAGCGCCTGGTGCACCAGCGCCTGTTCAGCCGCGACCTGCGCGGTCACATCGCGCGCTATGCCCCAGGTGCCGATGATGTTGTCGTGTTCGTCGCGCAGCGGCAGCTTCGTCGTCGAGACCCATGCATCAGGGCGATCGCGGAAGGTTTCGCGTTCGACCTTGGCGAGGATCGGCTGACCCGTTGCGATCACGCGCTGCTCATCCTCGAACGCGGCAAGTGCATGCGGCCTGCTGAAGATGTCGAAATCGGTCTTGCCGACCACGTCATCGACCGAGGCGCCGGGCGCAAGGATCGAAAGGAAGCCGCTGCTGACCATCAGGAAGCGGCTCTCGAGGTCCTTGAAGAAGACGCGCTCCTCCGGGCTTGCAAGCAGGTTGCGAAAGCACGCGCGCTCGAAATCCTCCGTCACGGGGGTGTTCGAAGCTGGCTGTGATGGACGATCGGCCACGGCGTCGCTCCTGGAAACGAGACTGCGGAACCACCTACGCTTATCGACCCCTGCGCGACGAAGCGTGAGCCGCCATATAGGCGGCTCCGCTGTGGGAGGGGCGCCAATCGGCGCTCGCGATCACGACCTACAGACGGCGCTCGAGGCCACGCCAGCCCCAAGCGACCCCCACGCCCTGCAGTGTCAGCGGGCGAGCGCGTGTTCGTCCCCGACGAGGGGTGCGGAAATCTACCGATGGCGTCGGGCCGAGACACTGCGAGCCTGGTGGTATGAACAGCTCAGCACCCACACAGACCCGACTTTCCGCGCAGGCCGCAGCCGATCTCGCTCCCACCGACTCGACGCCGCGCTATGTCTACGACTTCGCCGAGGGCTCGCGCGACATGCGTGACCTGCTCGGCGGCAAGGGAGCGAACATCTGCGAGATGACGCGGCTGCTCGGCGCCGATCTCGTCCCTGCAGGCTTCGTCATCACCAGCGAGGCGTGCGTGATCCACATGAGCACGGGCGAGGAACCACCGGAGCTTGGCCCCCAGCTCACGGCGGCGCTCGAGCGTCTGCAGTCATACGTCGGCCGCCGCCTCGGCGACGCCGACGATCCGCTGCTGCTGTCGGTGCGCTCGGGGTCGCGCGAGTCGATGCCGGGCATGATGGACACCGTCCTGAACCTCGGGCTCAACGACGCCTCGGTCGAGGGACTGGGGCGAGCGACCGGCAACAAGCGCTTTGCCTGGGACTGCTACCGGCGCTTCGTGCAGATGTTCTCCAACGTCGTTCACGGGGTCGCCGGGGAGCACATCGAGGACGAAATCGCGGAGGTCAAGAGCCGCCACGGTGTGCACCTCGACACCGAACTCGACGTCGATGCGCTGCGCGAACTGACCGACATCTTCAAGCGCGATTTCCTGGCCCAAACGGGAGAGGCCTTCCCGCAGGACCCGCTCGTGCAGCTCGAGCAGGCGATCCGCGCGGTCTTTGACTCCTGGAGCGGGGACCGCGCGGTCTCCTACCGGCGGATCAACCACATCCCCGACGACTGGGGAACCGCCGTCAACGTGCAGCAGATGGTGTTCGGCAACACTGGCGAGCGCTCGGGATCGGGTGTGGCGTTCAGTCGCGATGAGCTGACCGGCGCACCGGAGCCCTCAGGCGACTTCCTCGTCAACGCCCAGGGTGAGGACGTGGTCTCAGGGGTGCGCAACACCCAGCAGCTCGCCGAACTGCGCGAGGTCATGCCGGAGGCGTACGCGACGCTGACCACGATCCTGCGCCAGCTGGAACGCCACTACGGCGACATCCAGGACACCGAGTTCACGATCGAGGAGGGGCGGCTTTACATGCTGCAGACGCGCAACGCCAAGCGTCCGGCCCAGGCGGCCGTTCGCTTTGCCGTGGACGCGGTCAACGAGCAGCTGCTGACGAAGGCGCAGGCCATCGCGACGATCGACGCCTCGTCGCTCGACGCGCTGCTGCATCCGACCTTTGACCGCAACACGCCCTACAGGGTGCTGGCGCGCGGCGTCGCCGCCTCGCCCGGCGCGGCGAAGGGCAGGATTGTGTTCAGCGCGCACGCGGCGGTCGCCGCGGCCGAGGCCGACGAGCACGTTGTGCTCGTCCGTCCGTTCACCGAAGCCGAGGACGTGGCGGGCTTCTTTGCAGCCCAGGGCATCCTGACCAGCGAGGGTGGCAAGGCCTCGCACGCGGCCCTGGTCGCCCGCGGCATGGGCCGCCCCTGTGTGTGCGGAGCCAGCAGCCTCGACATCGACCTCGCGGCCGCGACGATCCGCGTCGGCGACACGCTGCTGCACGAGGGCGACTTGATCGCCATCAACGGCTCCACCGGCGACATCACGGTCGACGATGTGGCCCTCGTTGACCCGGAGATGGACCCGCACTTCGAGACCGTCCTGGGGTGGGCCGATGAGGTCCGCACGCTCGGAGTGCGCGCGAACGCCGACGTTCCCGAGGATGCGCGCCGGGCCCGCGCGTTCGGCGCCGAGGGCATCGGCCTCTGCCGCACCGAGCACATGTTCATGGCGGCCGACCGCCAGCCGAAGATGCGGGCGATGATCATGGCCGCCGGCGAGGGCGACCGGCGCGCCGCGCTGGCCGAGCTGCTGCCGCTCCAGCAGGCTGACTTCGAGGGCCTGTTCGAGGCCATGGCGGGCCTGCCGGTCACGATCCGCCTGCTCGACCCGCCGCTACACGAGTTCCTCCCCAGCGAGATCGAGCTGCTCGACGAGCTCCGGGACGCGCACGGTGGCGACACGCAGCGCGAAGCGGAGCTTCAGCGCACGCTCAAGCGCGTGCAGGAGCTCTCGGAGACCAACCCGATGCTCGGCACTCGCGGCTGCCGGCTGGGGATCCTCTACCCGGAGATCTACGAGATGCAGGTGTCGGCGATCATGCGGGCCTCGCGGGCGGTGCGCGAGCGCACAGGGCGCGCGCCCCACACCGAGGTGATGATCCCGCTGATCAACTACGACCGCGAATTGCTGCTCGTTCGTGAGCTGGTTGTCAGGATCGCCGAGCAGGAGGGCATGAGCGAGGGCGCCGACTACACGATCGGCACGATGATCGAGCTGCCCCGCGCGTGTGTGGTCGCCGGCCAACTCGCCAAGCACGCAGATTTCTTCTCGTTCGGCACCAACGACCTCACGCAGACCGCGCTCGGCTTCTCGCGCGACGACATCGAGCGCACGATCATCGTGCGCTACGTCAACGAGCACATTGTTCCCTGCTCGCCGTTCGAAACGATCGACCGTGAGGGTGTCGGTGCGCTCGTGCGCATGGCCGTCGCCAACGGGCGAGCGACCAACCCGAACCTGCACATCGGCGTCTGCGGCGAGCACGGCGGAGATCCCGAATCGATCGAGTTCTTCGCGGAGGCGGGCCTGGACTACGTCTCGTGCTCACCATTCCGGGTACCGGTCGCTCGCGTCGCCGCAGCACAGGCCGCCGCTCGGCGCTGAACGCGGCGGCCGGGCCGAGAGCCGATACGGGCTAGCCGGCCGGCACGGTGACCGCGCTGGCGCCGTCGGCGCTGACGGCGAGGCAGCTGCCGGTCTTGCCGCAGGAAACAAGCACTGGCGCATCCGGCAGTTGCGGCGGCGAGGTGAAGGCCCACGCAGTGCCGTTCCAACTCGCCGCAAGGTTCTTCTGACCGCCGGCAACGCAGAAGCTCGTGCTCGTGCACGACACCGACGCAAACCCTCCACCCCTGCTCAAAGCGCCGCCGGCGAACCGCCACCTCGTCCCGTTCCAAACGAGCGGCGGCGCGACGGCGGCAGCCGCGACGCAGAAGGTCGCCGACACACAGGAGATGCCGAACGCAAAGCCGTTCAGGCCGGGGATCTGGCCACTGGACAGCTTGGAATTCGCAGCGCTCCAGCGCCACGAGGATCCGTTCCAGTAATTGGCAAAGTCATCGTGAATATCGATACAGAAGCGACTGGACGCGCAGCCGACGACACCCTGACCATCCGTGCCGGAGGTGCTGCCTTCGTGCTTGCTCCAACGCGAGCCGTTGAACACCAGTGAGCCGACCTGCGCTCCGACGGCCATGCAGAACACCGCGCTCGTGCACGACACTCCCCTCACCGTCCCGTAGAGCGCCGCCTCGCCCGTGCCGCGGTAGAGCCTGACCGGCGCGTCCCAGCGCGTGCCGCTCCACCTCACCTCGTAGCTGGACGAGCTCGCCGGCGATCCCTCGCTCGCGATTGCCATGCAGAACGAACTGCTGACACACGACAGCCCGGAGACGTACCCCGCGCCTCGGCTGATGGCGGGAGCGGAATGCCAAGCCCCTGTCCAGGTGAACGTTCGACCGGCACTGTCGACAGCGAGGCAGAATCCGCTTGGCGCACAACTCAGGCCGGTCACCGGATGGGTCGTGCCCGCATGCGGATCGAACGTCCCGGCGGAGGTCCAGCCGAGTGTGCCGGCGGCGCGCGCCGGATCGGCCGACGGACCGGCCGCTGCCAACAAGCAGGCCGAAGCAAGCGCACAGACCAATACCGCCACGGCTCTACGCGGACCGCTGACGCGGCACGCAACGCGCGTGCCCCCAAGCCCGATCGCCCCCGGCCACACACCCCGTCGCCCCATCTGTCTCCCAGCGCTCGCACGACTTCGAACCCCCCCAGCGCCGAGCGAGTCTAGCCGGCCGCCAACCCGCTGGGGCGAACGAAGGCAATGGCACCGCTACGTCGCCAGCAACGTCTCAACGGCGCTATCAAGCGACCTGAGATCGGACAGCGAGAGTGTCGTCATCGTCCCTGCGGTTCTGCCGATCAGGAACGAAGGGGTGCCACGGAGTCCGGCGTTCTCGGCCGCGCGCGCGTCGTCGGCAATCTGTCCGGACAGATCAGGATCGGCGCGGTCCCGGGTCCACTGCGCGATATCCAGCGCGGGAATGTGGTGGGCGATGCTGTCCAGGAACGTCTCGGTGACGTACCCCGAACCCTCCTCACGCTGTTCGCGATAGAAGGTCTCGATGAAGTCCCACGCCTTACCCTGCCTACCCGCAGCGAGCGCCGCGACCTGCTGGGCAACAAACACGTCCGGCTCGCCCGTCGCCGTCTCCAACGCGTGGTACTCGACTCGCAGCTTGCCGGGTGTCACCCAGCGTTGGATGATCGACGGGAGCGCAGCGAGGGTGAACTCCCTGCAGAACGGACACTGGAGATCGCCGAAGTACTCGAGTGTGACCGGCGCCGCCGGCGATCCGAGGGAGTTGCGGCTCTGTGCGAGGCCAGCGAGGAGCGTGCCGATCTCCGGGCTCTCGTCACTGGGTCCCATTTGCGGAGAGTAGCGGCGGTTGGACTTGGGCGAGGCCGGCGTCCGCGTCGACGTGCCGGCGCATGGCGGGCCGCGGGGGAGATCTCGCGTCGCAGTCGGCCGAACCCAGCGTCACGAAGCAGGGCGCAACTGGCCGTCGACGACCGCGGCAATGGGCGACGCCGATCGACCACTCGCATCAGCGTCCGGTGAGCCCGCGAGATGAGCGGCGCAGCCAGGACCGGATTGGTCGGGTGGGTCGCTCGCGGCGCAAGTGGGTAGAACACAGACCCAACCTCGGGCGCTAGCGTGCGACACACAAATCTGGTGCGCCGCGAGCGTATTCGCCGGGAGGCCTCGCGACAGCCGGTGCCGTCTTTTGCGCCGCAGGCTGTACGCCGGCTCCCCGGGCATGACCGAAGGAGAAGCCGATGAGCAAGTCGACGTTTGTGATCGTTGGGGCGAGTCTCGCCGGTGCCAAGGCGGCCGAGGAGCTGCGCACTCAGGGCTTTGACGGCCGGGTCGTGCTCGTCGGGGCGGAGCCGGAGCGCCCCTACGAGCGTCCCCCCCTGACCAAGGACTATCTGCGCGGCGAGTCTGAGCGCGAGAAGGTCTACGTTCACACCGTCCGCTTCTACGCCGAGAACGAGATCGAACTCGAGACCGCGACGGCGGCGACGGCGATCGATCTGGCAGAGGCCCGCGTGACGCTCGAGGACGGTCGTGCAATCGGGTTCGACCGACTCCTGCTGGCCACCGGCGCTGAGCCGCGCGCCATTTCGGTCGATGGGGCGGCGCTCGATGGGGTCTACTACCTGCGCACGCTTGCCGACTGCGACGTCCTCCGCGAGCGCCTCGAAACGGGTGGGCGGGTGGTCGTCGTGGGCGCAGGTTGGATCGGCAGCGAGTTCGCCGCCTCAGCCCGCCAGCGCGGATTGGACGTAACCATCGTCGACCCGCTGGCGCTGCCCAACGAACGGATCTTCGGTCCCCAGATCGGTGCGTTCTACCGCGACGTTCACGTCCAGCACGGCGTCGAGATGGTCCTCGGCGAGAGCGTCACGGCGCTGCTCGGCAGGAGCGCGGTCGCGGCGGTGCGAACAAATGGCGGCCGCGAGATAGCCTGCGACTTCGTCGTCGTCGGCATCGGCGTCACACCCCGCGTGCAGGTGGCCGAGCATGCCGGCCTCGATGTCGAAAACGGCATCGTGGTCAGTGACGCGCTCCAAACATCGTCACCGACCGTGTTCGCGGCTGGCGATGTGGCCAGCGCGGACCATCCCTTCTACGGCGAGCGGATCCGTCTCGAGCACTGGGCAAACGCGCTCAACCAGGGCCCTGCGGCGGCGCGCTCGATGCTCGGCGAGAAGACGAGCTACGACCGCATCCCCTACTTCTACTCCGATCAATACGACATCGGCATGGAGTACTCCGGCTACGCCCCGAGATGGGACGAAATCGTCTTCCGCGGCGAGCGCGACAGCGGCGAGTTCATCGCATTCTGGCTCAAGGACCAACGGGTCATTGCTGGCATGAACGTCAACGTCTGGGATGTCAACGAACACATCCAGGCACTTATCCGCACACGCAAGCCGATCCAGACCGCCGCGCTCAGCGACCCCGACACGCCGCTCGAGTCGCTCTCCGATTCATGACCCAGCGGGAGCCTCAGATAAACGATGAGCGGGCGCGTCGGCGCCGTGAAAGACGATCCGAGCGTCTACCTTCCGCGACAGGCCCCTCGGCGGCGCCGGACAATCGACATCGCCCAGGACCATTCGCAAGCCGCGCGACTACCGATCGGTACGGTCGCGGTGTTGGCTGGTTGCAGTACGCAGGATCATGTTTGTCGTTTGCGCTCCCGGAGGGACACTGATCCGGGGTCGGGCGCCGGTGCTGGTGGAGAGCTGGGGCTCGCTGTCATTGGTCGCGGGGGAGCGTCGGCCGCGCATGAGCGAGCAAGCGGCAGCGATCAGGCATGCGACGACGGCGAAGACGAAGGCCTCGTGGAGTCCGCTTCGGAACGGCGCCGAGATCAGGTGCGGGAAGAACGACCGGCCGGTGAGCACTGCGCGGTTGTGCGCTGAGAGCGAGGCGAGGACGTGGCTGCCGAGCAGGTGCTGGATCGGGTTGTAGCCGAGGAACGCGGCGAACAGGATCGAGACCGCCGGCAGCGCGGCGACGCGGCGTGCGGCGGCGGCGGACACGCCGTGGGCGGTCAAGCCGGCAAGCATGGTGTGCGGGAGGGTGGTGGAGAGCCCGAGGATCATCAGCGTGAAGAAGATCCCGATCGAGAGCACCTGGGCGGAGTTCTGGAAGGTCTGGTTCATCCCGGCACCGGCTCCGCGGTGCTCGCGCGGAAGGCTGTTCATCACCGAAGCTCGGTTGGGAGAGGCGAACAACCCCATCGAGATGCCCATCAGCGCGAGCACGACCGCGAAGTCGGCGAAGTGGAAGTTCGTTGGCAGCAGGGCGAGCAGGACGAAGCTCAGCGCCGTGCCGATGGTGCCGGCGCTCGCAAACCCGCGGGAGCCGAAACGGTCGGAGAGATAGCCTGAGACCGGCCCGGCGCTCAGCATGCCGATGGTTAGCGGGAGCATGTAGAGGCCCGCCCGCAGCGGTGTCTCGCTGAAGCTGACGCCATGCTGGGGAAGCCAGATTCCCTGCAGCCAGATGATCAGCATGAACAGAAGGCCACCGCGTGAGACCGACACGAGGAACGTAGCGAGGGTGCCAGAGGTGAACGCGCGGATGCGAAACAGCTGTAGGCGGAACATCGGCTCGGCGACGTGGCGCTCGATCGCGGCGAACGCCGCCAGGCAGGCGACCCCGGCACCGAGCAGGGCCAGCACCTTCGGGCTCCCCCAGCCGGTTGCCGCCCCGCCGTAGGGTCGGATGCCGAATGTGATCGACACCATGACCAGGACCAGGCCGATCGCAAACGTCGCGTTGCCCCACCAGTCGACCCGCGCGCGCCGTGGCTGACTCCGTTCTTCGAGCTTCAGATACGCCCAGACGGTACCGAATAGCCCGACCGGCACCGAAATCAAGAAAACCAGCCGCCAATCGATCGGCGCGAGTATGCCGCCGATGACGAGCCCAACGAACACGCCGCTGACGCCGACGATGTTGTTGATGCCGAGCGCCATGCCGCGCTGGTTGGCCGGAAATGCGTCGGTGATGATCGCCGCGGCGTTGGCGAGCAGGAACGCCGATCCGATGCCCTGGACGACGCGGAAGGCGATCAGGTAGATCGCGCCGGCATGCCCGCTCAGCCAGTCGATCGACAGCAGCAACGAGGAAAGCGTGTAGATGACGAAGCCGAGGTTGAACATGCGCACGCGGCCGAACATGTCGCCGAGGCGGCCGAGGCTGACGACCAGGACGCTCGTGACGACGAGGAAGCCGAGGATCATCCACAGCAGGTAGAAGCTGTTGGCCGGCGCGAGCGGATCGAGGTGGATGCCGCGAAAGATCGACGGCATCGCGATGATCGTGATCGACCCGTCCAGGGTGGCCAGCAGCACGGCCAGCGTCGCGTTCGAAAGCGCGATCCACTTGTAGCGGTCAGGCGCGGAAGAGCTTCCTCCGATTGCGCGCGCACTGGTGCTCCCGACCGCCACGCAGAAAATTATACAGGGTAACTGAGCAGTTTCCCTGTAGTTATCGAGCTATAGTCTGCCCGTGACTGACGTCGTCGATAGCGGATTGCTCGCCAGCGAACTGCGCGTCGTGCTCGGCCAGCTGTCGCGACGGTTGCGGGCCAAACACGGCTTCTCGCTCGCCCAGGGCTCGGTCCTCGGTCGCCTGGACCGCACAGGCACCGCCAGCATCGGCGACCTTGCACTCGCCGAGCACGTTCGACCGCAGTCAATGACGCAAACCATCAACGACCTCGAAGCCGACGAGCTGATCGCTCGCCGCCCCGACCCCACAGACGGACGCCGGACGCTCATCGAGCTGACCGATCGCGGGCGCACGACGCTCGAGGAAGACCGCCGCCAACGCGACACCTGGCTCGCAAACGCCATCGCCAACGATCTCACCAACCCCGAGCAACGGCAGCTCGCCGACGCGCTGGCCCTGCTACGCCGACTCGCCGACACAACCACCTGACCCGGCCGCCGGGCGCTGTCGAGGGTGTCGCTCAGCAGCCCTCGGCGCGAGCCGACCGTTGAACGAGCCGGCGGGCGGGCGGGTTCGCAGGCGGGACCGACCCGCTTCTTGACCTGACGTCGCCTAGCGAGGCGGTGCTTGGCCTACCGGACCGCGCCCCGGGGGCCCTCGGGCTGGTAGGCCTAGCCCGATGGGCGCTTGATTTCGCCGCTCCTAAATGCGCTCGCAGGGGCGCGTTCGTCTTCGGACGTATTTGGGTTCGCGGTTTGCCCCAAAGAAAAGGCCCTGCTTTGCAGAGCCGTTTCAATAGCGGGGGCGGGATTCGAACCCGCGACCTTCGGGTTATGAGATGCCGCGGAAAGGGTCGTCTCAGGTCTATTGGCAGCGCTTTCGTGCTCTGAGGTGCGCTCAGGCCCGCTCAAGTTCGCGCAGTTCGGGACCTTTTTCGGGACCCTGACTTGCTAGAGCAAGGATCTGCGTCGCGAACCTCCGAAAACGGGCATAGGCGATCACGACCGCTTGTGGGCAAGCGAGCGGGAGGCGGCGATCGTCTTCTAATTCAGCCATCGCGCCCGCGATGCGGCTGCGCGAATCGCCCGTGAGCGGGCTGCGGTCATCGGCTCGTTGTTCTTCAACTCAACTCGTTTTGTCGCCCGTTGTGTGCCTGTTCTCCCCGCTCGTCCAGACGGAGATAAGGCAGTGTCCGTCCTGCA
>JBEKNK010000022.1:0-33185 GCA_049522915.1 Solirubrobacteraceae bacterium
CGACGGCCCGAACCCGACGGGCCTGCGGTACTGCATCAACTCGGCCGCGCTGAAGTTCGACCCCGAAGGCTAGAGTTCATCCGAGAAATCCGCGTGTGTTGATTGCGAGCTCCGGGTCGAGCGGTGCTCCTGCGCCCCGAACGGGGGTGAGGACGAAGCATCCGCGATGATCCGCCGCCGCCGGACGTGCGCGAGGGGTTCTCGGATGGGCTCTCAGTGACCGGGGCGAAGACCGACGCGCCCCGCTTCGTCAGCCTGATCTCGCAGCACGGGCCCCGCGCGATCGTCACCGCGCAGGAGGCGCTGGCGGACTGGCGGATCGACGGCGACGACGAGCCGCGCGTGGCGCTCAACATGATCGCCAGCGTCGACGGGCGGATTGCCATCGACGGCCGCTCGGCGGCACTCGGCGGACCGGCCGACAGAGCCCTCTTCCACGCGCTGCGGGCACGCGCTGACGCCGTCATGGCGGCGGCGGGCACGGTCCGAAGCGAACGCTACGGGCCGATCATCCGCGATCGCGAGGTCCGCGCACAGCGCGAGCGCGACGGCCTCTCCCCACAGCCGCTCGCCGTCATCGTCACCCGCCGGCTGGACCTCGACCCGACGCTGCCGCTGCTGGACGACCGCGAGTCGCGTGTCGTCATCCTGACCCCGGCCGCCGGCGACCTCCCCCACTGCCGCGCAAAGGTCGACTACATCCGCAGCGCCACGCTGCGAGCGGGTCTGGCCGAGCTGCACGAGCGCCACGGCGCGAAGCTGGTGCTCTGCGAGGGCGGGCCCTCGCTCAACGCCTCGCTCGCCGCCGAGTCGCTGATCGACGAGCTGTTTCTCGCGATCTCGCCGCTGCTGGTCGGCGATGCGCCCGGCGCCGGCGCGCTGCTGCGCGGCGATGCTCCGCCAGGGCCGCTGCCGCTCGAGCTGCGAATGCTGCTCGAACATGAGAACGAGCTCTACGCGCGCTACGTCTCGAGGGGCTGAGCGCCGGGCGCCGGCGCGCCCTCGCGAGTGCCGGCTCCCCCGACCTCGCGGTTGAGCACCTCGAGCAGCTCGGCCGCCAGCGCGCCGCCGTCGGCGCCGACGCGGGGGGTGGCGCTGACCGTCACAACCATCTCGCTGCCGTCGAGCTCCTCCAGCGTGACGCTGGGATGGCGGCGGATCGCGACGCTGAGCGCATCCTCGATCCGCTCCTGCAGCTCGATCGGTGTGATTCCCGAGCGTACGCGCACGGTGAGGCTGACCGCCTCCGGCTCGCGCAGCGGGCTCACCGAGACGGCGAGCACGACACTGTTGGGGACGAGCACCGGATCATCGCCCGCGTTGATCGTCGTGTAGAGCAGGCCGAGCGCCGAGACGACACCCTCGACCCTTCCGGCGAGCGGGCCGCCCTGCAGGCGGACGCGATCGCCGACGCGAAACGGCCGCGCGCTGAGGAGGACGATCCCCGCGATCAGGTTGCCGAGCGTCTGCTGCGCGGCGAGGCCGAAGACGACTGCGGAGAACGAGGCGCCGATCGCGATCGCCGTCAGGCCGACGCCGGCGATTCCGAGTGCCACGACGATCGCCGCGAGCATCGTGAGCAGGCGGATCACGAATCCGGCGGTGCCGGCGGTCGCCTTGTCCATCCGCCGGAAGAGGATCGGCTCGAGCCCGCGCACGAAGTCGCGGGCGAGCGCCCAGCCGACGATCACCAGCGCGAGCACGACGAAGACCTGGAGCGCCGCCGTGGCGGAACGGCAGCTCGACCCCGGCCCGTGCGCCATGCAGGGCTGCGCCAGCCCGAACAGCTCGTGGCGGTAATCCCAGACCAGGATCACGCCGGCGAACGCCGGTGCGAGCACGAGCAGCTGTATACGCGCGCGCCGCACGGCGTGCGGAGAGAGGCCCAGGGCGAGGCCGAAACCACGCAGGCGCTCGCCGCGCCCCTCGGGCGCCGCCGGTGCCGCTGGCTGCTCGTCGCTTGTTTGTGACAAAGCCGTGAAGGCGGATGGGCACAGCAGAACGGCCTGGTACCGTGGGGAAAACGACCATAGCAACGTATCGCGAGGCGGGCACCGAAGATCCGCCGCAAGAAAGGAAGAGCCTCATGTCATATGTCGATCTGCACCTTCATCTGCTCCCCGGCACCGATGACGGAGCACACGATGAGGCCGCAGCGCTCGCTCACGCCCGGCGCCTCGCCGCCGAGGGTGTTCGCGACGTCACGGTCACACCGCACGTCAACCCCCACTGGCCGCTCGAGCTCCAGACGATCCCCGAGCGCGTCGCCGAGCTCGCAGCGCTGCTGCGCCGGAACGCGATCGGCGTGCGCGTTCGCCCCGGCGGCGAGCTGGACGCCGAATACGCACACCGGCTCAGCGACGCTGAGCTGGAACTGATCGCCCAGGGACCGCCCGGCAGTCGCTGGCTGCTGGTCGAAGCCCCGTTTCGCGGGCTTGACGCCGCCTTCGCCGCCGACTGCGCGGCGCTGCTCCGGCGCGGTTTCGGCGCCGTCATCGCCCATCCCGAGCGCGCCGCCGGAGCGCGATCGCCCGCCGGCGTCGCGGCGCTGCGCGGGCTGCTCGCGACCGGCGCGCTCGCGCAGGTCAACGTCTGCTCGCTGCTCGGCAACAACGGGCTCGAGGTGCAGGAGTCAGCCGTCAACCTGCTGCGCGCGGGCCTCGCCTACGTGATCGCCTCAGACGGCCACCCCGGGACCCGCGACCACACGCTCGCGCTCGGCTTCGTGCTCGCCCAGCGCGCCGGCGCATCCTCGGTCCAGGCCTGGCGGCTGACCCAGGCCAACCCGCGCTTCCTGCTGCTGCACGGCATCCCACAGGCGCCCTCGCCGGCGACGCTCGCGGCACTGGAACTCGCGCTGGACTAGCGACCGCCGGCGAAGCCGGCCCCGAGCCGGCGAAGCCGGCCCATCAAAACCCTGAAGGCAGCCTGCGCCCCGGGCTCGCGTTGGCAAGCCCAGGGCGCCGGCTGAGAGAGGCCCTCGTGCGCGACCCGCGGGGTCATCCGGTTCGAGAGCTCGCTGCGAGCTGGTCGGACTCGCACGCGCATCTCAGCAGCGCGGCAGCCGGTTGAGGTGAAGATCCTGATAGCGCGCGCACGAGTTCACCGGCTGGTCACAGAAATGCGCGTTTTGCAGCCGAATCTTAGTTGCATGACGATCACTGAGAAGCAGGAGAGCAGGGCCGCGAGCACCCGAGTCGACCTGCACTGCCATTCGAGCGCGTCCGCCGTCTCCCGCCTCGGCGTCCAGCGAGCGCTGGGGCTGCCGGAATGCGCGACGGCGCCCCAGGAGGTCTACGAGCTCGCCAAGCGGCGCGGCATGGACTTCGTCACGATCACCGACCACGACACGATCGACGGGGCTCTCGTGATCGCCGACCTGGAGGACACCTTCATCTCGGAGGAGCTGACCGCGCGCTTTCGCGGCGAGGCCCAGGCGGTCCACATCCTCTGCTTCGACATCGGCCCGGCCGATCACGAGTGGCTCGCCGCGCACGCGGGCGACGTCGAGGAGTGCGCCGCCTACCTCGAGGAGGAGAACATCCTCAGCGCGCTCGCACACCCGTTCTACGCGGTCGGCGCACCACTGCGCAGCCGCCACCGACGGCGCCTGGCCGAGCTGTTCCCGATTTGGGAGACGCGCAACGGCTCGCGCGCGCGTGAGCTCAACATGCCGGCCGCGATCTACGTCGAGACGCAGGGCGGTATCGCGATCGGCGGCAGCGACGACCATGCCGGCATCGACATCGGGCGTACCTTCACGAGCGCGCCGCCGGCGGCGAGCCCGGCCGAGTTCCTCGAGCACGTTCGCGCGGGGCGTGTCCACGCGGCCGGCGAACAGGGCAGCGCCGAGAAGTGGGCGCACGCGGCGATGGCCCTGGCCGTGCGCGCGCTGGGCTGCGACGGCGAGCGCACCGCGCTCGATCCGGCGCGCGTGCTGGAGATCGCCGAGCGTGTGCTGCGCGATGGCGACCGCCGCGTTGGTCCGGCCGCCGGCAACCTGGCGCCCAGCGACGCCCGTGCGCTGCTGCGGGCGTGGCTCGTGTCGGTCGATCTGCACGAGCTTTCCGGGGCCGACCTGGTCGCCCACATGCAGGACGACCGCTTCACCCACGCGGCCCTTCACCGCCGGGCGATGCGCGCACACGAGCGCGGCCTCCGCGACGCCGTGGCGCGGGCGGTCGACGCGGCCGGACGGGGCGAGATCGGCGAGATCGGCGCGGCCCTTTTCACGGCCTGCATTCCGGCCATCCCCTACGCCCCCTCGGCTGCCTTCATCGCCCGCGAGCGCGCCAAGCTGACCGTCCGCGACGGCGAGCTGCCGCGGGTCGCGATCGTCGCCGACGGCATCGGCGCGATGCACGGGGTCACGCGAACGATCGAGGAGATCCGCGAGCGCGGCGTCGAGGGCTTCGCGATCGAGGTGATCGGCACCGACCGCAACGTCGACCGCCGGCTGGCCGCGGTCGCCGACGTCGAGATCCCCCACTACCCCGGGATGACGATCGGCGTGCCGAGCCTGCCGGCTGCGGTGGAGGCGATCGCCGACGGGCGCTACGACCTGATCCACGTCTGCTCCCCCGGCCCCAGCGGTGTCGCCGCGGCGCTGCTGGCGCGCGCGATGGCGATCCCGCTGGTCGGCAGCTACCACACCGAGCTCGCCGCATACGCCGGCCTGCGCAGCGGCGACCCGGCGCTCGAGCGGACGACACAACTGGTCGTCGCAGCGTTCTATTCGCAGTGCCGGCTCGTGCTCTCCCCGAGCGGCGCCGCAGATGAGGCCCTCGCCGGGCTCGGGATCGCCGGCGGGCGGATCGTCCGCTGGGACCGCGGCGTCGACACCGGGCGCTTCGATCCCGCCCTGCGGGATCGCGCGCTGCTGCCCGGCGAGCTGAGCGTGCTCTACGCGGGGCGGATCAGCAAGGAGAAGAACGTCGACCTGTTGGCGGACGCGTTCGAGCTGGCCCACGAGCGCGATCCGCGGCTGCACCTCGTGCTCGCCGGGGGCGGCCCCGAGCAGCCGCGGCTGCAGCGGCGGCTCGGCGATCGCGCGAGCTTCCTCGGCTGGCTGGAGGGCGTGGAGCTGGCCCGCGCATACGCCAGCGCCGACGCCTTCTGCTTCCCGAGCGAGACCGACACCTTCGGCCAGGTCGTGCTCGAAGCGCAGGCGAGCGGGATCCCGGTGCTGGCGGTCGATGCGGGAGGGCCGCGCGAGCTGATCGCCGACGGTGTCGACGGGCTGCTGGCCCCGGCGTCGCGCCGCGCGCTGTCCGAAGCGCTGCTGCTGCTGGCCGGCTCGCCGGCGCTGCGCCGCCGCCTGGGCGTGGCGGGGCGAGCGAGTGTCGCGCAACGCACCTGGGAGCGCGCCCTGGAGCGGCTCGCCGACGGTTATACCGGCGCGCTGCTGTCGTCCGGTGCGCAGGAGACGCGCGATGCGGCCTGAGCGCCGGCGGGCGCTTGCGGTCGCCCTGCACGACATCGAGCCGGCGACCTTCGAGCGGGCCGCCCTGATCCGCGACTGGCTCGACGACCTCGGCGTCGATCGCGTCACCCTGCTGGTGATCCCCGCGCGCGACATGCACCCGCTGTCTGACCGTCGACCTGAGGTTGCGAGTTGGCTGCTCGAGCGCGCCGGCCGGGGCGACGCGATCGCCCAGCACGGCTTCCACCACCTCCAGGCCCCGCAGCCGCGCTGGCCGCCCCATCCCCGTCACGCCGTCGCTCGCGAGTCGCCGGAGTTCATCGGGCTGGACGGGCTCCAGACGGCGCGCGCGCTGGACGCCGGGCGGCGGATACTCAAGCTGGCGGGCATCGAGCCGCGCGGCTTCATCGCCCCCGCGTACGCCTACACGCCGGCGTTGCGCGAGTCGCTGCAGACGCGTTTCGCCTGGTGGGCGGGCGCCTGGGGGCTGCACCCGACGGGCGCCGGAGCGACACGACAGATCTTCGTCCCACCAATCGGCATCGCGGCCGCCGGGCCGCTGCGGCGTGCGATGTCGCCGTCACTCGCGCGCCTTGGCGGTCGTCTCGCCGGGCGCACGCTGCGCATCGACCTGCACCCCCTGGACGTCGCCTCGGCCGGGCACATGCTCGCGCTGGAGGACGTGATTCGCCGCGCGCGACCCGGTCGCACGTGCCTCACCTACGACGATCTGGCCGCCGCTGCCTAGTCCCGCGCCGCGAGTGGGGAACGGGGTGAGGACGCCCCCGTGGCCGGTGGAACGCTTCGAGAGGGCCCACCAGGATCCATTGTGCGTGCAATTTCGCGAAATCCGTTGCACGTGACGACTGGTGTGCGTGATACAACGGGCCGCGCATGCAACTAGATCGTGTTCGCCGGACGGCTCTGGCCGTCGCAGTCCTGACTGCCGTAGCGGCGATTGCGGTCTCCAGCGGCGCGACGCCACTGGCTGCGGACTCGACCTGGTCGCTGAACGCAGCCGACGCAGGCGCAACCGGCGCCTCGGGACCCACCGTCCCGATCGGCGTCTCCGGAGCGAGCGGCTCGACCGCCGCCTACGGCGCGACGGGCGCAACCGGAACCTCGGGCGCGGGCGGCGCCACGGGCTCGAGCGGGCCCACCGGCGCGACCGGCGCGACCGGCGCGACCAGCTCAACCGGCGCGACCAGCGCGACCGGCGCGACCAGCTCAACCGGCGCCACGACCTCCACCGCCGCCACGACCAGCGCGGCGGGCTCGACGAGCGCAACCGGCAGCACGGGCACCACCGGCACCACCGGCGCGACGACGCCGGCGGGCGGAGCGAGCGCGAGCTCGGGTGCCAGCGCCTTCGTGGCCCCCGCGATCACCGGCTCGCTGCCGCAGCCGCAGAGCGGAGTGAGCGCCGCGCAGCCGTCCGCAAGCCACGGGTCCGGACAGGGAGGGTCGAGCGCATTGAGCGGGCCAACCGCTCCCTCGCCGGCTCTGTTCGCCGGCAGCAACCCGCTCGCCGGCGTGCTACCCGGGTCCTGGGCTGACCCGTTCATCATCGACGGTGGCGCCGACGTGCCGCAGTTCTACGTCCAGAACTTCCACATCCCGCCGTTCCTGCTGGCGATCTACCAGGCGGCCGGAGCTGCCTACGACATCCCGTGGCAGACGCTCGCGGCGATCAACGAGGTCGAGACCGACTACGGCACCGATCTCGATGTCTCCTCCGCCGGCGCGATCGGCTGGATGCAGTTCCTGCCCAGCACGTGGAAGCGCTACGGCGTCGATGCGAGCGCCTCCGGCGTACGCGACCCCTACAACGCGGCGGACGCGATCTTTGCCGCCGCGCGCTACCTCGCAGCCGCCGGCGGGGTGCACAACCTGCCGCGCGCGATTTTCGCCTACAACCACTCGCACGCCTACGTGCGGTCGGTGCTGCTGCGCGCCGAGCTGCTGACCGGCGAGCCGAGCGCGCTGGTCAATGCGGTCAGCGAGCTGGCGGAGGGCGACTTCCCGATCCAGCTTCGCTACCACGCGAGCTACGGGCCGCTGGTCTCCTCGCACCCAGCGGCCACGGCCGACGCCGCCACGGCCAGCGGCGTGGGCGCCGCACCGGCCCCCACCGCCGTCGGCGCCGCCGCCGCAGCAGGCTCGCCTTCGCAGAGCACCGCCGAGGACATCTTCGCCTCCTCCGGCGCCGCGATCGTCTCCGCCCAGGACGGCACGATCATCAGGATCGGGCGCAACCGCAAGCTCGGCCGCTTCGTGGTCGTGCGCAATGCGTTCGGCGACCGCTTCACCTACGGACACCTCGCCTCAGTCTCGGCCTGGTACCCGACGCCGAAGCCGCCGCGGCCCAGCGCGGCGCTGCTCTCGACCGCCGCACCGGCCGCCCTCGCGCCGGGCCCGCACCCGACCGCCCCGGCGACGGCCGGCGCACAGTCCTCCGCCGCACGCCCGTCCGGGTCACTGTTCCGCCGTGCGCGAGCCGGCGCCGCGGCGACTGCGGCAGCGCCAACGCCGACGGTGGCAACCATCAACCTCGGGTCGAGGCCGACTGTTGCGACGCTGTTCACGCCGCTCGCGGTGCTCGATCGCGCCGTCCGCGGCGCCGCCGTCGGCCGGGCGCACCACAGCCTGCTCGAGCACTACTACACCGGCGCCTTCGGCCTGCGACCCAGCGCCCTGCAGCTGGCGCGCCTCACGGTGGGCTCCCACGTGCTCGCAGGAACGATCCTCGGCCACCTCGCGCACACCACGGGCTCGCGCCGCGCGCACCTGATCTTCGAGCTGCGCCCGGTCGGCCCCGGAGAGGCACCGATCAACCCGCGCCCCTTCCTCGACGCCTGGTCGCAGCTCGAGACTCTCGAACTGCACCGCGACAGTTTCAATGCGCCGTTCTTCGGTCCCAACCTGCACGCCCTGAGCGTCGGCACGGTGCTGGTGGCAAGCCAGGTCGACATCGAGCGAATCGTGCTCCAGGACACGCATGTGACGCTTCCCTCCTGCGAGCGCACGGCGATCGCCGACGGCAACGTCGACCGGCGTGTGCTGGCGACGCTCGAGGTACTCGTGCTCCACGGGATCGATCCAACGGTCAGCGGCGCCTGGTGCGCAACCGGCGCCCATCGCCCGCTGAGCGCGGCGATCCTGAAGACGGGCGAGGCGATCGCGCTGAGCGCGCTCGACGGACAGCCGGCCGCGGGCGTGGCGGACGTCGCGATCAGGGCGCTCGCCGGGCTGCACGGCGATGCGCGGCCGTCCCTCAGCGAGCGCACGCAGCCCGGCCAGCTCGTGATCTCGTTCGCACCCGCGCGCACGCCCGAGGCGCTCGCCGCCGCCGCGTCCTTCACGGCCGGCTTCGCCCTCTCCGCGACGCGCTGGTCGCAGCTCGACTCGCGCCTGATGGCGATCCCCGAGCCTCGCGTGCCCACCGCGATCTCGACAGCCGCGCTGCCGACCGCCGACCACGGCGCCACCGGCCGGCTCGCCAAGCACCGCTGAACGCCAGGCAGCGCTAAACGGCAGGCAGCGGCGCCGTCGCGCCGGCCACTATCGTCGACGCAGCCCGATCCCCTCGAGGATGTGGGCCACCGTCTCACACGCATCGACCGCGGCCTCGAGCGACTCGAAGATGTCGCGCCAGCGAATGACGACCATGGGATCGGTGCCTCCCGCGAACAGCGAGGCGACCGCGTCGCGCCGCAGCCGATCACCTTCGTTCTCCAGACGATGGATCTCGACCAGATGCGGAGCCAGCCCGTTGCCGTCGCGAAGGCAGTCGAGGGCTTGGGAGACCTGCTCGCACGCGCCGACGAGCACGTCGGCCAACTCGACGGCCTGCTCCATCGTCGCCTCCACCGCGTAGAGGCCGAGGGTGTCGGCAACCTGTTCCGCGTGATCGACGATGTCGTCGAGCGCCGTGGCGAGACGGTGACCTTCGGCGGCGTCGAACGGCAGCTGCGACCGGCGCGCGTTGGCCAGCCGGTGGATCACGTCGTGGGTGATGCGATCGCCCTCGTGCTCACATTGGCGCACGTCGCCGGCGAGCCCGGCGCGGTCCGGATAGTCGGAGATCAGGTCCCGCAACAGCAGGGCCGTGCTGACAACGTTGCGGCCGGACTCTTCAATCAGCTCCAGCAGGCCTTCGTCCACGCTTCGTCGCAGCATCGCCATCATCAACGAACAGTACGCATGCCGCGCCGCCCTCGCCGAACTTTCACGACTTCTTCACCGCTGCATCACAGCATCTTCACCCCGGCCGCGCAACAGCGCGCAAGCCTGGTTCGTCGATGCACGAAGAGGGCGAGCAGGCTGGGATGATCCGCATCGACGACATCGAGCTGGTCCCGGGCGAGGGGCTCGTTCGAGCAGGCGGCCAGGTCCTGACGCTGTCGGTCCGGGAGTTCCAGCTGCTGGTCGCGATGGTCCAGCGCACCGGCGGCATCGTCGGGCGGGAGGAACTCTGCCGCCTGGTCTGGGGTCGCGAGCTGCGTCCCGGCGATCGCTCGGTTGACGTATACGTCAGCAAGCTGCGGGCAAAGCTCGAGCACGCGGTGCCCGATCGCCGCTACATCCACACCCACCCCAGTTTCGGCTACCGCTTCCAGCCGGAGGGCAGGCCGGGGTGCGACTCGGCTGCCGCCGCTCCCCAGGACCCGCCGGTCGCCGGCGCATGGGCGCTCGAGGAGGCACCGCAGAGCAGATAATGCGATAACGAGGACAGCGATTGGCGGGGGCAGACGAGCGCGTGGAGCGCGGAGGGCATCGAGATGACTTTCAGAACTTCGATCGGCAAGACGCGGGGCCGGCCTCACTTCGCGGAGGAGCTGCGAGAGCTCGAGCAGCACGCGCTCGGCGGCATCGACATCGTGCTCGAGCAACTCGACCGCACACTGGAGGCGCTGGCCCACCAGGATGTGGAGCTGGCCTCCTTCGTGATCGCCGACGACGACCGCGTCGACGGGCGCTACCTGGAGGTCCATCAGGGGATTCTCTCGCTGCTGGCCCGCCAGGCCCCGGTCGCCGGCGACCTGCGCCTGGTTGCGGCTCTCCTGCACGTGATCATGCGCGTGGAGCGCATGGGCGACCAGTGCGTGAACATCTGCAAGCAGCTGCCGCTGTCGGGCCACGAGCCGCCGACACAGCCGGAGATCCTGGCACTGCTGTTGCGGATGGGCGAGATCGCTCGCTCGGAGGTATCCCAGGCCAAGCGCTCGTTCGCCGACCGCGACGTCGGCCTCGCGGCCGATCTGGTGCGCCAGGATCGTGAGGTCAATCAGATCCAGCGCGAGATCTTCCGCCTCTCGATCGAAGCCGGCGAGGACATCGACACGCGCGAGTGGGCGATGCACATGACGCTCGTCGCGCGCTGCCTGGAGCGCGTCGGCGATAACGCGGTCGACATCGGCGAGCAGACCACGTTCGTGGTGACGGGCCTTTTCCGCGAGTTTCCGGGCACTTCGCCCCTCGGGGCGTAGTCTACGAGCGCCCGATCGTGTGAAGATCCGGTGACCTCCGCCACGACGATGCCGCGACCGGCATAGACTTCGGAGAGATGGTTCGCGCTACTGCGGTGGAGGAAACCCTGCCGGCCGATCCGACCGCGCACCCGGGCGCTTCGTTGAGCCTGCGAATCGCCGTCCTCGACCGCGACTCCGGGTTCCTCGCCGTGCTCGGCAAGCGACTGGAGCGAGCGGGCTGGGAATACCGCGTCCTCGGGTCCTCGGTCGCCCCGGAGACGATCGTGCCGATGCGCCTCGGCGCGATCGTGGTCGACCTGGCGGTGATCGGCCCGACCTGCTGGGAATGGCTCGAGCGTCTGTGCGGGGCGTTGCCGGAACTCGGCGTGGTCGTCTGCACCGGCTCCTCGACGGTCGCGCAGCGCGTGCGCGGCCTGCGGCTGGGCGCCGATGACTGGCTGACCAAGCCCTGCCATCCGGAGGAGCTGATCGCGCGCGTGGAATCGGTCGTCCGCCGCCGCCGGCGGCTCGAAGGCTCGACGGCCGTGGAGCCCGTGGTGGCAGGCGAGGTGGAGATCCAGCGCGATCAGTTCCAGGCGTTCGTCGACGGCGTCAGCATCGATCTGACGCGTCGCGAATTCGAGCTGATCGAATTGCTCGCCGCCTCCGGCGGACGCGTGCTCGAACGTGAGTTCATCTACCAGCGTCTGTGGGGCTAC
Source organism: Solirubrobacteraceae bacterium (assembly GCA_049522915.1). Lineage (GTDB taxonomy): Bacteria > Actinomycetota > Thermoleophilia > Solirubrobacterales > Solirubrobacteraceae > Palsa-513. Next base: position 11,613 of record JBEKNK010000022.1, read on the forward strand.
GCGATGGTCCGGGGCGACCGCTCGGTCGACGTGTTCGTACGCAAGCTGCGCCAGAAGCTCGAGCGCGTGTCGCCCGATTGGCGCTACATCCACACCCACTTCGGGATCGGCTACCGCTTCGCGGCCGAGCCGGCGGCGGGCGTGCCCGCCCTCGTCGCGCCCGTGGCCGAGCCGGCGCTCCTGCAATCAGACCGCAGCGACCAGTTCGATCTCGCGCGGGCGTAGAAGCACGATCAGCTGGCCGCCGCGGATCGCCGCAATCCCGCCCTTCTTCATCTCGATCCGCGCTCCGGTCATTGACGCGACGAGCCCGGAGAGGTCCGGCTCGTGCCCCACGAGCAGCACCGAGCTCCCCGGGGTACTCGCCGCGAGCAGTTCGGCGGCGTCGTGCTCGCCAAAGCCGCCCGAGAGCGGCTCATGCACGAGCGGCTCCCCCCCGACCTGCGCGCACATCAGCCGCGCGGTGTCCAGCGCCCTCACCCGGGGACTCGCGAAAACGAACTCGAAGTCGATTCCCAGCCGGGCGAAGGCGAGACCGGCGGCGCGTGATTGCTGCTCGCCGCGTGCCGTCAGGCGGCGGTCGAAGTCGGCGCCGTCGCCGTGGGGTTCGGCGTCGCCGTGCCGAAGCAGCCAGAGGGTCCCCGCCACAGCTGCGAGCCTATAGCCTGATCTGATGATCTGCGGCTGCATCGACATCGGATCCAACACGACGCGCCTGCTGGTCGCCGAGCCCGCCGACGGGCGCCTGCGCGAATTGATGCGCCAGCGCGCCTTCACGCGGATCGCCAAGGGCCTGCGTCGCGACGACACGATCGCCGCCAAGAAGATTGCCGAGGTCGTCGAGGTCGTCGCGACCCAGGTGCGGCTCGCGCAGGAGCTCGGCACCGAGACGATCCGCGCCGTCGCCACCGCCGCGATCCGCGAGGCTTCCAACCAGCACGAGTTCACCCGGGCGATCGCCGACGGCGCCGGCGTCGAGGTCGAGGTCCTGAGCGATGAGGAGGAGGCGCGGCTCGCGTTCGTCGGAGCCACGAGCGCACTCGACCATCCACCGGACGGCGACATCGCGGTGATCGACGTCGGCGGGTCCTCCTCGGAGATCGCCATCGGGACGATCGTCGACGGCGTTCGAGCGTCGAGTTCGTTTCGGATCGGATCGGGCTTCCTCGCCGACGCCTACCTCCACGGCGATCCCCCCACGATCGAACAGCTCGCGCAGGTGCGCGCGCATGTGGGCGGCGTGTTCGAGGGCTTCGCGCTGCCCACGCCCGAGCTCGCCGTCGCGGTCGGTGGCTCCTCGACCTCGCTGCGGCGGCTGGTGGGCGGCGTGCTCGACCACGAGACGCTCGAGCGGGGCCTGCGGATCCTCGCCACGACGCCGAGCGATGAGGTGGCACGAGCATTTGAGATGGAGCCCGAGCGAGTGCGCCTGCTACCGGGCGGGATGCTCGTGCTCGAGGAGATCTCCGACCGCCTCGAGCGTCCGCTGCTGGTCGGGCGCGGCGGGCTGCGGGAGGGAGTGATCCTGGAGATGCTGATCGCCGCGGGGTGGAGCGCATGACGCTGTCCGCGGACCAGCCCTTCGGGGAGGCGGCGGCGGCGATCGTCGCCGCGCGCACCGACGCGGTCTTCGCCTGCCGGCCCAAGGCGGTGCTCGACATCGGCGAGATCGAGGGCGTGCATGCGATGCGCGTCGCGACGCGCCGCTTGCGCGCAGCGCTCGAGGTCTTCGGCCCGTGCTTGGACCGCAAGCACCGAGCGCGCGCGCTGGCCGAGGTCAAGGCGCTGGCCGCCGCCCTCGGCGAGCGCCGCGACCGCGACGTTCAGCTCGCCCTGCTCGAGCGCCTTGCCGGCGACTGCTCAGGGCTCGAGCAGCGGGCCGTCGGCCTGCTCGTGGCGGAACTGCGCGCCGAGCAGGAGGAGGCCAACCACGACCTCGCCAAGGCGCTCGCTCGTGCCAAGCGGATCGGGCTGCGCCGCCGACTCGGGAGGCTGGCCAGATGAAAGCCCAACGCGTCGACGGGCTGGAGCCGACGATGGCGTTGGCGGATGCGGCGCGGCGAATCGTCGCGATACGCACCGCCGAGCTCTACGCCTTCGTGCCCGAGGCGCTCGGCGATCGCGCCGTCAGCGCGATGCACGACATGCGGATCGCCGCCAAGCGCCTGCGCTACCTGCTCGAGCTGGTCGGCTTCTGCTTCGGCGCCGTCGGCGAGGAGGCGCAGGCCCGCGCGCGCGCACTCCAGGACGTGCTGGGAGAGATCCACGACTGCGACGTGATGCTCGAGCGAATCGCGTCCAGCCACGCAGCCGCACCGGATGGCTTCGACGCGCTCGCGGAACGTTTCGCCGCTCGGCGTGCGGACCAATTCGAGCGCTTCACCGCGCTGTGGCAGTCGATCGAGGAGTCCGGGCTGCGTGACCGTCTGCTTGCGAGCACCTTCTCTTCACCGCGCGAGCCTGCGGTGGGTCGATAATCGGATGCAGCGATGAGTGCGACCGACATGCCACGCCTGGCCGAGGACGAAGGCCGCAACGAGGGCGAACACGCGCGCGAGGATGTGGCGGTCTCGAAGCACCGGGACCCGGCGAACTACTTCAACCGCGAGCTCTCGTGGCTCGACTTCAATCTGCGCGTGCTCGAGCTCGCCGAGGACGCCTCGCTGCCGTTGATCGAGCGCACGAAGTTCGCCTCGATCTACACCTCGAACCTCGATGAGTTCTTCATGGTTCGCGTCGCGGGCCTGCACGATCAGATCGAGGCCGGCGTGCAGCGGCCGAGCATCGACGGGCGAACGCCCTCACAGACGCTCTCGGCGCTGCATGAACGCGTGCTCGAACACGGCTCACGGCTCGCCCGCTGCGTCACCGAGCGCCTGCTCCCTGGGCTCGCCGAGCACGGGATCGTCGTGAAGCGCGTCGCAGATCTCGGCGAGGCTGAGCGCGAGTCGCTCGCACGCCACTTCCGCCGCGTCATCTTCCCGGCGCTCACCCCGCTGGCGGTCGGCCCCGGACAGCCGTTCCCCTACATCTCCAATCTCTCGCTGAGCCTCGGCGTGATCGCCCGCGATCCCGAAAGCGGCCACGCGACCTTCGCGCGCGTGAAGGTGCCCACGGAGATCCTGCCGCGCTTCGTCGCACTCGGCGAGCGCACGACGTTCGTGCTGCTGGAGGACGTGATCGCACACCACCTCGACGCGCTGTTCCCCGGGATGGAGATCGCCGACTATGACTACTTCCGCGTCACCCGCGACGCGGATCTCGCGATCTCCGACGAGGCCGACGATCTGCTCCAGGCCGTCGAGGAGGAGCTGCGCCGGCGCCGGCTCGGCGAGGTCGTGCGAGTCGAGGTGGGCTCGCGAATTGCCGCGCGCCTGCTCGGCGAGCTGACGACCGCGCTAAACGTCTCGCCGCGCGACGTGTATCCGATCGACGGCATGCTCGATCTGACCTGCCTGCTTGAGCTGACCAAGCTCCCAGGCTACGCCGAGCTGCGCGATGCCCCCTACACGCCGGTCGCCCATCCACGCGTGGTCGCCGGCGAGGAGGGCCGGGCCGACGTGATGGGCGCCATGCGCACGGGCGACCTGCTCGTGCACCATCCCTACGACTCCTTCTCGAGCTCGGTCGAGCGCTTCGTCGAGCAGGCCGTGAACGACCCCCAGGTGCTGGCGATCAAGCAGACGGTGTATCGAACGAGCGACGACTCGACGATGGTGCCGGCGCTGATCCGCGCGGCCGAGCGCGGCAAGCAGGCGGTCTGCCTGGTTGAGCTGCAGGCCCGCTTCGACGAGCTGACGAACATCCACTGGGCCAAGGCGCTCGAACAGGCCGGTGTCCACGTGGTCTACGGACATCCGGCGATGAAGACACACGCGAAGTGCGTGCTGGTCGTGCGCCGCGAGGGCGACGGCGTGCGCAACTACGTGCATATCGGAACCGGCAACTACCACTCCGCCACGGCACGCCTGTACACCGACTTCGGCCTTTTCACGACGGACGAGGCGATCGGCGCCGACGTCGCCGAGCTGTTCAACTTCCTGACCGGCTTCGGGCGCCCGTCCGGCTACCGCAAGGTGCTCGTCGCCCCGAGCTACCTGCGCAAGGCGATCCTCGGCGAGATCGAGCAGGCCGTGGCGGCCCACTCGCCGGACTCCCCCTCTCGCATCGCGATCAAGATCAACGCGCTGGTCGACCGCGCATGCATCGAGGCGCTCTACGGCGCCTCCGCCGCCGGGGTCACGGTCGATCTCAACGTGCGCGGCATCTGCTGCCTGCGTCCCGGCCTCGCCGGCGTCTCGGAGAACATCCGCGTCGTGTCCGTCGTCGGGCGCCTGCTCGAGCACTCGCGCGTCTACTCCTTCACCTACGGCGGCACGCAGAAGATCTACATCTCCTCCGCCGACCTGATGCCGCGCAATCTCGACAACCGCGTGGAGCTGGCCGTTCCAATCGAGGATCCCGAGCTGCGCGCGCAGGTGATGGAAACGGTCGAGCTGTGCCTGTCGGACAACCACAACGCGTGGGACCTCGGCGCCGACGGCATCTGGGTTCGCCGTCACCCCGCCGAGGGCGAGAAGCTGATCAACGCGCAGGAACTGCTGATGCGCCGCCACGCGGCGTCGGCCGCCGAGGCGTGAGCGGAGTCAGTGAGGTCGCGCGCCGCGGGCGCGGGCGCGGGCGCGGGCGCGCGGAGTCAGTGACGCGGGGCCGGGCGCGGGCGCGCGGCCGCGCGGGCGGGGGCTGGTGCGTGCGTTCCCCCTCGCGGTCAGGCGAGGGGGAACCGCACGCCAGCCGTTCGCTGCTACTTCTTCTTCTTGCTCGGTGGCGGGCCGGTCAGCACGATCTTCGGCGGGTAGTTGCCCAGACGCGTGTCGGCGCCGTAGCTGTCGCCCTTGCAACCCCACGGCCGACCGAGGTCGTAGGGCCCGGAGATGTACTGCGTGACGGTGGCGCTCGCCGTGGGCGCGGTCTTGGTTCCCCCGAGCGTCGCGGTCGCGACCGCGTCGGTGACGGTCAGGATCGGGTCCACGCGGGGCTCGGTGCAGATGCTCTTGCCGGCGATCACGAACTGCCCGGTGATCACCTCGAAGGCCGCCGAGGTCTGGCCCGTGCAGTTGATCTGGACACCCGGGACGAAGGCGCTGCATGAGAAGTTGTCGGTGGTCGAGGGCACGCCGGCCAGCGCCACGAGCGGCGCCTGATCGAAGTACTGGATCTGGTGGGGCTCGGTCTCGAGCTGGTAGCCCGTGATCGGGCCGTCGCAGGAGAACTGGTACTCGACCTGTGTCCCGGTGACGCCCGACTCCGCGACGCCCTTCTGAATGTGGCCGTCGCAGGTGTAGTCGTTGGGGTCGTCGGTCGCGACGGGTGAGCCGGTCGTGCCGGTCGCGCCGGTCGCGCTCTGCGCGGTGTGCGCACTCTGGGCGGCGCGCGCACCGGCGGCCTGGCCCAGCGAGGCACCGAGCGCAGCCACCGCGATCGCGACGGCGAGAACCCCGAGCACGGCCATCAGCCGGCGACGGGCGGGAAGCAATCTGAGCAACTTGTCCTCCTGTGGTGTGTCGATCGTTGGCGGGGGCGGATCGCTGACGCGGCCCGCGATGCGTGCAGCCTAGCGTAAATAGCCTAAACTGGATCGTTATAGTGAAGATCCTGCTAGGCTTCCGCCCCACAGCCAGTCAACGATCGAAACGGAGCCCCACCACAGATGCGCAGACCCCGCCGTCGCCTCATCGTCGCAATCGCAGTGACCACCGCCCTCGCGGTCGTGCCGGCGCTCGCCTACGCGGCGACCACGATCTCGATCTCGGGCGCAACGGCGTCCTTTCCGCTGATCGAGCTGCTCACCAACAAGTACACGAAGGTTCGTGGCGGTACGGTGAAGTTCAAGGTCTCGCAGGGCGGCGCCAGCGTCGGCATCTCCGATGCCGCGGCCGGTCGGGTCAGCATCGGCGACTCCTCCCGGCCACCGGCGAGCACCGACCCGACGGGTCTCCTCTTCTATCCGATCGCCAAGTACTTCGTCTGCGTCGTCACCAACCCGGCGAATCCGATCTCGAACCTCACCGCCGCACAGGTTGCGCAGATCTTCACCGGCAAGGTTCGAAGCTGGAGTCAGGTCTCGGGCTCGACGGCGACCGGAACGATCGACGTCTACAGCCGCACGTCGGTGGCCGGCGTGTTGACCACCTTCCAGAACACACTGCTCGGCGGCAGCAAGGTGTCCTCGGTCGCAAACCAGGAGGCGAGCGAAGGGCTGATGCAGAGCGCGGTCGAGCATGACCCCAACGGGATCGGGTTCAACTCCGACTACTTCGCCCTGGCCAAGGGCATCAACGCCGTCGGCTACAACGGCACCGCCTGCTCGACCGCCAACGTCGTGGCGGGGACCTACCCGGGCGTGTCGGACTTCTACGAGGTGACCAAGGGCCCGGCCCACGGCGCGGTGGAGGACTTCATCTACTGGATCCAAACCAGCGCCGCGGCGAAGAAGATCATCGAGACCAACTGGATCCCGCTGGGCAAGGTCGAGCCGGCCGTCCAGGGCTAGGCGCGAGCCGTGCTCGAACGGTTTCGACGACCGTGGAGTGACAACCGCGCCGAGCGCCTGCTCGGCGCGGTTGCGTGTCTGACGGCGATCGCGATCGTGCTGATGGTCGTGTTCGTGGCGGAGCGCGCGTGGCCGACCTTCTCGCACGAGGGCCTCTCGTGGCTCGGGTCGGGCGGAAACCTCGACTCGCAGGTCAACGCGATGGTGAACACCAGCGCGACCCCACCGGCCTCGGCGTACTTCCTGCGTGCGTGGCCGCTGATCTACGGGACGCTGCTGACCGCCGGATTCGCCGTGATCTTCGGTCTGGCGATCTCGCTGCTGACGGCGATCTTCATCGTCGACTTCGCTCCCCGCCGCGTGCAACGGGTGATGACGCCGGTGATACGGCTGCTGGCGTCGATTCCCTCTGTGGTCTACGGACTGGTCGGGATCCTGGTGCTCGTGCCGTTCGTCGGCAACCACCTGATCACGGCCGGCGAGAAGGCGTCGGTTGCGAACGTGATCCAGCTCACCGGCGCCGGGCTGCTGGTGTCGGTTGTGATCCTCACCGTCATGGTCACGCCGATCATGACGGCGCTGATCACCGATGCGCTCGGCTCGGTGCCCCGCTCCTGGCACGAGGGAGCCGTCGCACTCGGCCTCAACCCGTTGCGGGCCACGATCGCCGTGTCGCTGCGCGCCGTCCGTCCAGCGATCGTCGCCGCCGCCGCGCTGGCCACCGCACGCGCGATCGGCGAGGCGATCGTGATCGACATGGTCTCCGGCGGCAACGCCTTCACGCCCAAGCCGCAGGACGGCCTGATCTTCCTGTTCGAGCCGCTGCGCACGCTGGCGTCGGAGATCATCGACCAGTCCGAGAACATCAGCGAGCCGGCGCTGCGTTCCAGCATCTACGCCTTCGCGCTGCTGCTGATGTTCTCCGGCTTCATGCTCTCGATCGCCTCGCGGCTCGTGCGCCGCCCACTGCGCAAGTACGAGCTGAGCAACTGATGGCCGGCGGCGAAACCCAGTCTGTGCAGGCCCTGGTCGCGCCGCCGCGCTGGGGCGGCAGGCGTTCGTCGGTGCGAAGCTGGCGGCGCTCGGACCAGCTGATCTTCGCCTGCGCGTGGGCCGCCGGACTTGGCCTGTGCCTGGTGGCCGGCGCGATCGTCGTCTTCCTCGCCGTCGAGGGCCTGCAATATCTGGATCCCAAGCTGCTCGTGACCAGTCCGAGCGCGTCGGTCAACCAGGCGGGCTCGGGAGGCTTTCTCGACCCGCTGATCGGGACGCTCACGATGGCGGCGCTCGGGACGCTGATCGCAACCCCGCTCGCCGTGCTCACGGCCGTGTGGGTCGTCGAGTACGGGCGTCCGCGATGGCTCGCCGCGGCCGTCGAGACGAGCATCGAGATGATCGCCGGGACGCCCGACATCGTGATCGCGATCTTCGGGCTCGCGTTCTTCCAGCTGGGCATCCTGGCGCCGTTCTCCTTCCGCGCCAGCGGCGGCGGCGTCTACGGACGCTCCTTCCTGGCGGCCGGGATCATGATGTCGCTGCTCGCGCTGCCGCTGACCTACTCCGCGACCCGCAACGGCCTGCGCGCGATCCCGCGCCAGCAGCGCGAAGCGTCCTACGCTCTCGGCAAGACACGGGCCTCGACGATCCGCCGGGTGCTGCTGCCGAGCCTGCGCCCCGATATCGCGACCGGCGCCACGCTCGGCCTGGGCCGGATCGTCGGCAGCACCGCGATCGTCGTTCTGCTGCTCGGCGCAACGCTGCAGAACAGCCCGCAGAACGGCGTCCCGCTGCTCGGATTCCTGCGCGGCACGGGATCGACGCTGACCAGCTACATCTTCTTCAACTCGCCGGCCGGCGAGGGCAACGCTCCGCAGAAGGCATATGCGGCGGCCTTCGTGCTGCTGCTGATCGTGCTCGGCCTGAACTGGGCCGTCGGGCGCATCTCGCGCATCGGCGGCGGCGCCTCGCTGCACGCCGGTCGGATGGCTCGATGAGCGCCCGGGAAGTCGACATCGGCTCGCCCTGCGCCCTTGCGCCCACGGCCGAAGTGCGCGAGAATGACACAATGTCGATCAATCAGCTGGTATTTGATCCGCCGGCTCTTGACCCCATGACATCCGCCCCCCCACGCGCGGTCGACGCGCTCGCCGCCCCCGAGCGCATGCGCCTGCACGAGATCAGCGTCTTCTACGACGGGGTCCCCGCGGTCAAGAAGGCGTCGCTCTCGATCCACAAGGGCGAGGTGCTCGCGCTGATCGGACCGTCGGGCTGCGGCAAAACGACCCTGCTGCGGACTCTCAACCGGCTCACCGAGCTGACGCCGAACGCCAGCCACAGCGGCACCATCACGCTCGACGGCGAGGACATCCACGACCTCGAGGACACCAAGCTGCGCACGCGGGTCTCGATGGTCTTCCAGCAGCCCAACCCGTTCCCGATGTCGATCTTCGACAACGTCGCCTTCGCGCTGCGCGAGCAGTCCCGCCGGCGTCCGCGGCGGCGCGAGCTCGAGCCGCTGGTCAAGCAGGCGCTGCAGCGCGCGGGCCTCTACGACGAGGTTGCAAACAACCTCGACCGCCCGGCGCTGCGTCTCTCCGGCGGCCAGCAGCAGCGCCTGTGCATCGCGCGGGCGATCGCCAACAACCCGGAGATCCTGCTGATGGACGAGCCCTGCTCGGCGCTCGACCCGCGCTCGACCTCGGTGATCGAGGATCTGATCCTCCAGCTCCGCGACGACCTGGCGATCGTGATCGTCACCCACAACCTGCAGCAGGCACGGCGCATCGCCGACCGCGTGGCGTTCATGTACATCGGCGATCTGGTCGAGCTCGGCGACGCCCGTCAGGTCTTCGAAGAGCCGCGCGAAGAGCGCACGCGCGAGTACGTCGCCGGCGCCTTCGGATGATGCGCGCGGCCGCGGCGCTCGCGGCAGCCACGACGATCGCGATCGGCGCCGCCGGATGCGAGACGACGCAGGAGCTGAGCGCCAAGATCGGCCGCAAGCTCGGACACCAGAGCGCGATCGCCGGCACGACGAAGCTCGGAGCGCTCAACCGGGACGTCCGCGTTCTGCGCACGGCGCTGCTGTCCGGCGGCGGCGAGACGGCGGTCGCGGTCGAGCTCACCAACACGGGCGCGCAGACGCAGACCGACTTCCCCGTGCTGGTCGACGTCCTCGATTCCGCCGGTCGCTCCGTCTACCGCAACAACACGCAGGGCATCGAGCCCTCGCTCCAGCAGCTCGCGCTGCTGCCGGCTCACGCCACGGCCTGGTGGGTCGACAACGACCTGCTCGCCTCGGGCGGGGCGCCCAAGACCGTCAGCGCGGCGATTGGCGCATCGACGCGGAGCGCGCCGGCGAGCGTGCCCGCGATCGCGACGAGGGGCGTCAGCGGAAGCGACAGCTTTCCCGGCCCCCACGTCACGGTCACGGTCGAGAACCGCTCGAAGATCGCCCAGAGCCAGCTGCCGGTCTATGCCGTCGCACTGGCAGGCGGGCGCGTCGTCGGAGCCGGCCGCGGCATCGTCCCCACGCTCGCCGCCGGCGCCAGCGCCCAGGTCCTGGTCCCGATCGTCGGCACGGTAAGCGGAAGTACGATTTCGCTGACGATCCCGCCGACCGGCCTGGGCTGAGCTCTAAGCTTGCACCGTGCCGCGCCGCGCCCCCCTGACAGTCGCGCTGGGCTGCCTGCTCACGGTGCTCGCCCTGTGTGGCTACGCGCTCGCCTCCGGTCGAGCCACGGTCGCCACGCCGACGCCGCAGTTGACCAACTGGCCGGAGTTCGGCCTGAACCCGCAGCGCTCGAACGCGACCGACGAGACGACCGGCATAACCGCCGCCAACGTCGGCCACCTGCGCCTGCGCACGGTCGCGCTGCCGGCGACGGCTGACAACTCGGCGATCTACGTGCACGGCGCCGACGTCGATGGGTCGCCCCACGACGTCGCGGTGGTCACAACCGACTACGGCACGACGCTCGCGATCGACGCCAACAGCGGAGCCGTCCTCTGGCGCTTCGTCCCTCGCGGGATCTCCTCCTGGCAGGGCAGCGCGCAGATCACGACCGCCAGCCCGATCGTCGACGCCACCCACCGCTTCGTCTACGCCACCTCCCCCAACGGCCTCGTCCACAAGCTCTCGCTGGCCGGCGGCATCGAGCAGCCAGGCTGGCCGGTGGCGATCACTCTGCTGCCGCAGCGCGAGAAGCTGACCGCCTCGCTCAACATCGCCGACGGCGACCTGCTGGCCAGCACCGGCGGCTACGACGGCGACACGCCTCCCTACGTCGGCCACATCGTGGCGATCTCGCTGGCCTCCGGGCGCATCGAGCACGTCTTCAACACGCTCTGCGCGAACCGCACCACGATCATCAAGCCGCCGAGCTGCTCGGCGAGCGACTCGGCGATCCTCTCGCGCAGCGGCCCGGTCGTCGAGCCGGGAGCGACGCGCGTGCTGATCGCAACCGGCAACGCTCCCTACAACGGCACGACCAACTTCGGCGACAGCGTGATCGAGCTGACGCTGCCGGACCTGAAGCTCCGCCAGGTCTACACGCCCACCGACCAGGCGATGCTGAACAGCAACGATCTGGATCTCGGCTCGGGCTCCCCCGCACTGCTGCCCGGCAACCTGGCCTGGATCGCCGGCAAGGACGGGCTTCAGCGCGTGCTCAACCTCGCGGCGCTCGACGGGCACCCGCCGGGAACACGTCCGCGGACCGGCGGCCAACTGCAGACGCTGCCCACCCCCGGCGGCCAGGAGGTGTTCACCGCACCGGCCGTCTGGCACGATTTCCTCTACGTGGCCGATGACGGCGGCACCAGCGCCTACCGAGTGTTGCGGCGCGGACTTCGGCCGCTGTGGCAGAACTCGACGGCCGGCACCAGCCCGGTCCTCGCCGGCGGGCTGCTCTACGTCTATGACCCGAGCGGCGGCGGGATCGTCGTCTATGAGCCGACCACCGGGCACGTCGTCGCGACGCTGCCCGCCCCCTCAGGGCACTGGAACAGCCCGATCGTCGTCGACGGCCACGTGATCGAGCCGACCGGCGACGACAACGACCACCTGCTGAGCGGCTCGTTGCTGATCTACTCGACGCGCTGAGGCCGGCCGCCTCGCGGCGACGGTGCTCGAGGCGAACGGCGCCGTCATTACGCCGACTGCCGGCGGACCGTCGCCAGACGGCCCGCCCCCTACGCCGGCTCGGGCGCCGGCTCGTGCAGCGCGGGATCGACGTTCAAACGCGGCAGCGTGCGGTCGAGACCGCGCGGCAGCCACCAGGCGCGCGGGCCCATCAGCGCCATCAGCGCCGGGACCAACACCATCCGGATCAGAAAGGCGTCGAGGAACACGGCCGACGCGAGCCCGACGCCGAACAGCTTGATCGTGAGGCTGTCGCCGAGGATGAACGAGCCGAACACGCAGACCATGATCGCGGCGGCCGCGGTGATCACGCGGCCGGTCGCCGCGAGCCCGTGGCGCATCGCGTGGGCGGCGTCGCCGGTGCGTTCCCACTCCTCGTGCATCCGCGACATCAGGAAGACCTCGTAGTCCATCGACAGGCCGAAGACGATGGCGAACACCATCACCGGCAGGAATGCCGCGATCGGCGCCGTCGTGGAGATCCCGATCAACCCCCCGAGCCAGCCCCACTGGAAGACCGCGACGACGACGCCGAAGGCCGCGGCCACGCTGAGCAGATTCATCGCGATCGCCTTGACCGCGACGAACACCGAGCGGAACACCGCGAGCAGCAACAGCGCCGAGATCAGCACGACCGCGCCGATGAACAGCGGCAGTTTGCTCGAGAGCAGGCTGCTGAAGTCGGCGAACAGCGCCGTCGTGCCGCCGACGTACGCCGAGGCCTTCGTGCTGCGCTCGAGTGGCGGGATCACCTCGTTGCGCAGCCGGTTGAGCAGCGTCGTGGTCGCCGCGGCCTGCGGCGCGGTTTTCGGGAAGACGTTGATCACCGCGACCTCCCCGTTGGGGCTGTAGACCGGCGGTGCCACGGCGGCGACGTCCGGCAGGCCGACGAAGCCGGCGCGCAGGGTCGCCGCGGCACCGCGGTCGCCTGCGCTCGGCAGCTTCGCGACGACCTGCATCGGGCCGTTGAAGCCCGGGCCGAAGCCCTTCGCCAGGAGGTCGTAGGCCTGGCGGGTGGTCGTGCTCTTGGCGTCGGTGCCGGCGTCGGCCGACCCGAGGCGCAGCGCCAGGATCGGTGAGGCGAGCACCAGCAGGATCGCCAGCGAGACAAGCGCGGCGATCAGCGGGCGACGCTGGATCATCGCGGCCCAGCGCTCCCAGAACCCCGGCCCGCTGCGGGCGACGCTGCGCCGGCGCTGGCCGAAGAGGTCCCAGCGGTCGATGCGCCGGCCGAGCTTCGAGAGCACGGCGGGGAGCAGCGTGAGTGCCGCGACCATCGTCAAAAGCACCGTGAGCGAGGACCCGATTGCGGGGCCGCGCAGGAAGCTGACGCCCACCAGCAGCTGCCCGAGCATCGCGATCACGACCGTCACACCGGCGAAGAGGACGGCGCGGCCAGAGGTGTCCATCGCCGTGACGATCGCCTCGTCGGGCGCGAGACCGGCGTCAAGGCCGGCGCGGTAGCGCGTGACGATGAACAGCGCGTAGTCGATCCCGACGCCCAGCCCGATCATCGCCGCGAGCTCCGGCGTGAAGTTCACGACGTCGACCACGTGGGTGAGCACCGCGATCAGCCCGATCGCCGTGCCGAGCGCGAGCAGCGCGACGATCAGCGGCAGCCCGGCCGCGACCAGGGTCCCGAATGTGACCAGCAGGATGATCATCGCGGCGAGGATGCCGATGCCCGTCGAGGGTCCGGTCGAGGGCGGCTCGACCTGCTCGATCGGGGAGCCGCCGAGCTGCACCGCCAGGGAGGACGTTCGAGCCCTCTCCGCCGTGTTGATCACCGCGTTGATCGCCGCCTTCGGCAGCGCGAAGGAGCGCTCGTCGAAGAGCACCGTCGCATAGGCGATGTGGCCGTCGGGGGAGATCGCATGCGCCCCGGCATATGGCGTGACGACGGCACTGATGTGGGGCAGCTTCGCGACCTTCGCGAGCAGACCCGTGATCTCGGCGTGGACCGCCGGGGAGGTGATCGCGGCCTTGGCTTCGAACACGATCGACGCGGAGTCGCCCTTGTGCGTCGGGAAGTACTTCGTCAGCAGGTTGAGAGCCTGCTGGGATCCGGCGCTGTTGGGGCCCTTGAAGTTGCTGTTGTAGTCCGAGCCGATGCCCTGCCCGATCGCGTTGGCGCCGATCAGCGCCACGACCCAGGCAATGACCACGAACCGCCGGTGGGCGATGCACCATCTCGCTAGCGCTCTCATTCTGCAACTGCCTCCGCGGGCTCGTGGACGGGCTGAAAAGTTTCGCGCCGGACCCTAGCACAAGTGATAGCGTGGACTCCGCTTTGTCCATCGCCTTCACCAAATGACCACAACGTCGCAGCCGCGCCCGCTGCGCGCGGACGCGCAGCGCAACCACGACCGCATCGTCGTCGCCGCCGGCGAGGCCTTCGCGGAGCTGGGACTCGACGTCTCGATGGAGGAGATCGCCCGGCGCGCCGGCGTCGGGCCGGCGACCCTGTACCGCCGCTTCCCCAACAAGCAGGCGCTGTTGCGCGCGATCTTCGAAGCCGGTCTCGCGAAGCTCGAACCGACGCTCGCGGCCGCCGCGGCGCAGGACGACGCCTGGGAAGGCCTGCTCGCCGGCATGAGCACGCTGCTTGAGGCCCAGGCCGCGAACATGGCACTGGTGCAGGTCCTCGCGGCCGCCGGGGAGCTCACGCTGCTCAAGGACGAGCTGCGCGCACGCGTCTTCGAACCGCTGGACGCCCTCTTCGCCCGCGCCCAGGCGAGCGGGCAGGTGCGCGCGGACCTCGATCCGCGGGAGCTCCACCTGCTGATCCGGATGGTCTCATGCACGACCGAGCCCGACGACGCCGGTGCGAGCGCAGCGACCTGGCGGCGCTACCTGACGCTGCTCGCAGACGCGCTGCGCACACCCACACCGACGCCGTTGCCGCCAGCCTGGGGGCCCGGGACGAAATCCCGCAGGGGCGCGAAGCGCCCCCACTAGAACTCGATGTTCGCCATCACGTGCTTGACGACCGTGTAGTCCTCGAGCGCGTACATCGACAGGTCCTTGCCGTAGCCGGACTGCTTGAAGCCGCCGTGCGGCATCTCGCTGACCAGCGGGATGTGGTCGTTGATCCAGACGCAGCCGAAGCGCAGGGCTCTCGCCACGCGCAGCGCGCGGCTCACGTCGCGAGTCCAGACCGAGGAGGCCAGGCCGTAGGGGGTGCCGTTGCCCCAGGCGATCGCCTCCGCCTCGTCGCTGAAGCGCTGGACGGTGATCACCGGCCCGAAGATCTCGCGCTGGATCAGCTCGTCGTCCTGCTTCAGGCCGGCGACCACGGCGGGCTCGAGAAAGAAGCCGGGCCCGTCGGGCTCGACCCCGCCGGTCACCAGCTCGGCGCTCGCCGGCCGGCGCTCCAGCAGGCCCTCGACGCGCTCGCGCTGGCGCGCGGAGTTCAGCGGCCCGAGCGTCGTGTCGGCCGAGAGGGTGTCGCCGAGCACCAGCCCCGAGGCCTGTGCCGCGAGACCCGCGACGACGTCGTCGTAGATCTTCGCGCCGGCCAGCACGCGCGTCGCGGCGGTGCAGTCCTGGCCGGCGTTGTAGTAGCCGGTGCCGGCGATCGTCTCCAGCGCGCTCTCCAGATCGACGTCGTCGAACACGATCACCGGTGCCTTGCCACCGAGCTCGAGGTGGACGCGCTTGAGCGTCGCGGCGGCGCTCGCGGCGATCCGCTTGCCGGTGTCCACGGAGCCCGTGAGCGAGACCATGTCGACCTGCGGATGCTCGACGAGCGCCTGCCCAGCCGGCTCGCCGTGCCCGCAGATCACGTTCAGCACGCCGGCCGGCAGCCACTCCGCGGCCAGCTCGGCGAGGCGCAGCGTCGTCACCGGCGTGGTCTCGGCGGGCTTGAGCACGATCGTGTTGCCGGTCGCGAGCGCCGGCCCGATCTTCCAGACCGCCATCAGCAGCGGGTAGTTCCAGGGCGCGATCTGGCCGACCACCCCGACCGCCTCGCGGCGGATGAAGGAGGTGTGGCCAGCCATGTACTCGCCGGCGGCCCGGCCCTCCATGCAGCGCGCGGCGCCGGCGAAGAAGCGCAGGTTGTCGGCCATCACACCGATCTCGTCGCCGAGCACCGCGGCGAGCGGCTTGCCGGCGTTGATCGCCTCCTCGCGGGCCAGCTCCTCGCCGTGCTCCTCGATCGCCGCGGCGATCCCAAGCAGCGCGGTCGCACGCTCGGCCGGGGTGGTCTGCGACCAGGCCTCGAAGGCTCCTCGCGCCGCGGCGACGGCAAGGTCGACGTCCGCGGCGCCCGACAGCGGCGCCTGCGCGATCTCCTCGCCGTTGGCGGGGTTGAGCACCGCCTCGGTGGCGCCGTCGAGCGCCGGCCGGAAGGCGCCGTCGATGAAGTTCTCAAGCGTGCGCATCGCCACTCCTCCTCTATCTCGTTCTCGCCCTGGGGCCTGGTCAGCTGACGGCGAGCGCGAGCGCCGCCTCCACCTTCACGCAATCTTCGCCGACGCTCCGCGCAACCGCCGGGTGGGTCGGTACGCCGCCCGCCACGTTGACCCCCAGGCGCAGACCGGGGTCGGCCGCGATCGCCTCCGCGACGCCCAGCTGCGCGAGCGCCAGGACGTAGGGCAACGTCGAGTTGGCGAGCGCGTTGGTCGACGTGACCGGCACCGACCCGGGCATGTTCGTGACGCAGTAGTGAACGATGCCCTCCACCTCGAAGGTCGGCTCGTGATGCGTCGTCGGGCGCGAGGTCTCGAAGCAGCCGCCCTGGTCGATCGCCACGTCCACCATCACCGTACCCGGGCGCATCAGCGCCAGCTGGCGCTCGCGGATCACGAACGGCGCGCGGTCGCCGGCGACGAGCACGGCGCCGATCACGAGGTCGGTGCGGGGGAGCATCTCCTCGATCGCCAGCGTCGAGGAGTAGACCGTCGAGCAGCGGCCGCCGTACACCGACTCGAGCTCGCGCAGGCGATCGACGGAGACGTCGAAGATGAACACGTCGGCGCCCATCCCGATCGCGACCGCGGCGGCGCTCGAGCCGACGCTGCCGCCGCCGATGATCATCACGTTCGCCGCGGCGACGCCCGGGACGCCGCCGAGCAGCACACCGCGCCCGCCCAGCGGCTTGGTCAGCATGAACGCACCCGCCTGCGTCGCGAGGCGCCCGGCGATCTCCGACATCGGAGCCAGCAGCGGCAGGCGCCCGTGGCGGTCCTCGACGGTCTCATAGGCGATGCATGTCGCGCCGGATTCGCACAGCGCGCGCGTCAATGCCGGGGCCGGCGCGAGGTGCAGGTAGGTGAAGAGGACCTGGCCGGGGCGCAGCATCGCAACCTCGGGCTCGAGCGGCTCCTTGACCTTCACGATCATCTCGGCGCTCGCGAAGACGGTGTCCGCATCCGGCGCGATCACCGCGCCCTGGGCGGCGTAGCCGGAGTCGGTGAAGCCGCTCGCGGCGCCGGCGCCCTGCTGCACGATCGCCTCATGGCCGCGCTCGGTCAGCTCGCGAACGCCGGCCGGCGTCATCGACACGCGGTACTCGTCCGCCTTGGTCTCGCTGGGGATCCCGACCTTCACGACCGTCCTCCTCGATTTCGGTGCGGGCGGCCGCGCCGCCCCTGGCAGTCTGCGTTCACCTGGTGCCGCCCGGGGCGCCCAGCAGCTCGCGTCCGCGCAGCGCGAGCCAGAACTCGATTCGATTCTCCACCCGATCGAGCCGCCGGCCGGTCAGCTCCTCGATCCGCGACATCCGGTAGCGAAGCGTGTGCCGGTGGCAGAAGAGCGCCCGCGCCGCCGCCTCCCAGCTGCCGTTGTGCTCGAGGAACGCCTCGAGCGAGCGCAGCAGCTCATCGCCGTGACCGGTTCGCGAGCGCTCGATCGGGCCGAGCACGTCGTCGCAGTAGTGGCGCAGGCCGTCGTCCTCCTGCAGGGAGAGCAGCAGGCGGTAGGCGCCGAGATCGTCCGCGCTGGCCACGGCCGGCGATGCGCCGTTCGCCAGCGCGCCCACCTCGAGCGCGCAGCGCGCCTCGTGGAAGCTGCGTCGCAGCATCGACAGCGGCGCGGCGTGGCTGACCGCCGCGCGCACGCTGCGCCCGTCCGCGGCGAGCAGCTCGCGAACGTCGGCGGCGAGCGCGAGCGGCTCCCCGACACCGGAGAGAACGGCGCACAGCAGGCGCCGGCGCGCGGTCGCAACGGTCGCCACCAGCGCATGAACACCCAACTCGCCGAGGATCCGCGATAGCTCGCTCTCCATCGCGTCGGGATCCTCGACGCCCAGTACGAGCACCGCCGCGTCGCCCGAGATCTCAAACGGCGCGAGGCGGATCGCGGTCTCCTCGCCTTCGATCCGCCCGCTCAGGACGAGGCCGAGGACATCGCCGGCGAGGCGGCGCTCGGTCTCCGCGACGACGCGCTCGCGCATCTGGGCGAGCGCCACGACCATCACCGCGTGGTGGGCCAGGAAGCGCTCGAAGTCCGCGACGCTGTCGCTCTCGGGCACCGCGACCAACCATGAGGTGGCGGCGCCGCCCGAGCCGCTGGGAACCGGCAGCGCGATCGCGCGCCCGGCCAACGCCGAGCTCTGCGGCACGAAGCCGCGCGGCGAAGGGGCGCCGGCGCGCGCGGCGACCTCGGAGCGAATGGCGCCGACCAGCGCGCCGTCGAGCTCGCGGCGGAAGGCGTGGCAGGCCAGCGTGCGCCCGGCGGTGTCGAGCACCATCACGGTCGCGCCGATCGAGTTCGCCAGGCCGCGAACGACCTCGCCGAGACTGCGCTGGTCGAGCACCAGGCGCTCCATCCGGCGCTGGATCGAGACGGCGCGCTGGAGCACGTCGAGCTGTTCGTTGACGAGGCTGCTGAAGGCTCGCTCGGTGATCGCGATGAACGGCATCTCGTAAGGCACGCCGAAAAGCGGGAACTCGAGCTCGCGCGCCTCGTCGACGAGCGCCTCCGGCAGCGTCGCGTGTGAGAAGCCGAGGCCGAAGCCGAGGCCCGCGAGGTGGTGCTCGACGAGCCGGCCGATGTAGGCGCGCTGGGACTCCTCGTCGTGCAGCTGCATGCCGGTGCTGAGCAGCAGCTCGCCGCCCGACAGCCACGGTGCGGGGTCCTCGAGCTCGGAGACGTGGACCCAGCGGATCGGCGCGCCGGCCGCGCGCTCGCCGGCGACGAGCTCGAGCTCGAGTGTCCCAACCAGGTCCTTGACGCTCAGCATCGCCGCGGCTCCGGACGCTCAGCGCCACGAGCACCCATCAGAACTGGCGCTCGCTGGCCTCGCTCAGCACGGAGCGCAGCGTCGCGCCGATCTCCTCGAACTGCTCGCTGTCGGCGATCAGCGGCGGCGCGAGCTGGATCACCGGGTCGCCGCGATCGTCGGTGCGGCAGATCAGCCCGCGCGCATAGAGCGCGCCGGAGAGGAAGCCGTAGAGCAGGTGCTCGGCCTCCTCGCGACCGAAGGTCTCCTTGGTCTCGCGGTCCTTGACCAGCTCGATCGCCTGGAAGAAGCCGGCGCCGCGGACGTCGCCGACGATCGGGATGTCGCGCAGGCCCTCGAGCATCGCGCGGAACTCGCCCTCCTTCGCCAGCACGTGGCCGCAGAGGTCCTCGCGCTCGATGATCTCGATGTTGGCGAGCGCGACGGCGGCGGCGACCGGGTGGCCGCCGAAGGTGAAGCCGTGCGCGAAGACCCGGCCGTCGCGCAGGAACGGGTGCGCGACGCGGTCGGAGGCGATCATCGCGCCCATCGGCACGTTCGCCGACGTCAGGCCCTTCGCGGTCGTGATGATGTCGGGCAGGTAGCCGTAGCGCTCGGAGCCGAACCAGTGGCCGATGCGCCCCCACGAGCAGATCACCTCGTCGGAGATCAGCAGCACGTCGTGCTCATCGCAGATCTCGCGCACGCGCTGGAAGTAGCCCTCCTGCGGCGGGATGCAGCCGCCGCCGTTCTGGACCGGCTCGAGGATCACCGCGGCGACCGTCTCGGGGCCCTCGAACTCGATCCGCGCGGCGATCTGCTCGGCCGCCCAGAGCGGGTCACGCCCCTCCGGCCAGCGGTAGGAGTCGCAGTTGGGTACATGGCAGCCGCCCGGCGCCAGCGGCTCGAACTGGCTTCGGAGCGAGGTGATGCCGGTGGCCGAGAGGGCGCCCAGTGAGGTGCCGTGATAGGCGGTCTGGCGGGCGATCAACTTCGTCTTCTGGCCGCGGCCGTTCAGGCGGTGGTAGGCCCGCGTCAGCTTGATCGCCGACTCGACCGCCTCCGAGCCGCCCGAGGTGAAGAAGACGCGGTTCAGATCGCCCGGGGCCAGTTCGGCGATCCGCGTCGCAAGCTCGATCGCGCGCGGGTGGGCGTAGCTCCAGGTGGTGAAGAAGTCGAGCTCCCGCATCTGCGCCGCGGCCGCCTCTCCGAACTCCGGGCGGCCGTGACCGACGTTGACGCAGTAGAGCGCCGAGAGGCCGTCGAGATAGCGTCTGCCGTCGGCGTCGTAGACGTAGCAGCCCTCGCCGGAGACGATGATCGGCACCGGCGCGCGCGGATCGTCGCCGATCCGCGTGAAGTGCATCCAGAGATGGCGGCGCGCCTGCGCCGACAGCACCGAAGCTGAGTATGGACCGCCGTGCACAACCGCCCTGCCTGCCATCAAATCTCTCCGTTCACCGTGGGCTTTACTCCGCTCTGTCCACGCTAGCGCCGTCTCGGGCGCTCCGCAAGCAGCAAAACGGACGATGAACGGCCATCAGCTTGTGCAGAATGGACAACTCACGGCGGATCTTTGGTCACATCCGCACATTGCGGCGGGCCAACCACCGCTCTAGGTTTGCGCTTCCGCACCATCCGAGGGAGGCCCAGGTTGGAAAGCGCAGCGATACCGGCTCCGCCAGCGACGCCGAGGGATACGAGCGCCCCGGGCGAGAAGGGCCTGAAGGCCGGCGCGATCGGCTACATGTCCAACCTCGTGATCGCGATCGCCTCGACCGCGCCCGCGTACAGCCTCGCCACGACGCTCGGCTTCGTCGCCGCGGTGCAGGGCATCGGCACTCACGCGCCGGCGGTGCTGCTCGTCTCCTTCGTCCCGATCCTCTTCATCTCGGCGGCCTACCGCTACCTGAACCTCGCCGACCCCGACGCCGGCACCACCTTCGCCTGGACCACGCGGTCGATGGGACCGATCATGGGCTGGATCAACGGCTGGGCGATCGTCCTCGCGGACGTGATCGTGATGGCCTCGCTGGCCGAGATCGCCTCGGTGTACACCTTCGAGCTGGTCGGCTGGACCTCCGCCTCGACCTCTACGACGGCGATCATCATCGGCTCGATCGTGTGGATCGTGCTGATGACGGGGATCTGCTACCGAGGCATCGAGCTCTCGGCGCGCATCCAGGCGGTGCTGCTGTCGACTGAGTGCCTGATCCTCGTGATCTTCTCGGTGGTCGCGCTGACCAACGTCTACAGCGGCCTGCACGGATCGGTCAAGCCGGAGCTCTCCTGGTTCAACCCGTTTGGCCTCAGCACAACAGCGCTGGTCGGGGGCATCCTGCTGGGCATCTTCATCTACTGGGGCTGGGACTCGGGCGTCGCGGTCAACGAGGAATCCGAGAACCCGGCCGAGGGGCCGGGGCGCGCGGCGGTTCTCTCGACCGTCCTGCTCGTGCTGATCTACATCCTGGTCGGCACCGCCGCCCAGGCCGACCACGGCACGGCCTTCCTCGCCAACAACTCGAGCGACGTGCTGAGCCCGCTCGGGACCAGGGTGTTCGGCTCCGGCATCCTGCAGAAGTTCCTGCTGTTCTCGGTCCTGACATCGGCCTCGGCGTCGACCCAGACGACGATCCTGCCGACCGCGCGCACGACGATCTCGATGGCGAGCTGGGGGGCGCTGCCGAAAGCATTCGCGCGCGTCCATCCCCG
>JBEKNK010000023.1:0-32970 GCA_049522915.1 Solirubrobacteraceae bacterium
CTGATGATCTCCGACAACATGGTGACCATGACCAAGGCCAGCCTCGCCACCGTCTCCAACAAGGCGGTGATCGCCGTGGACCAGGATCCGGCCGGCATCCAGGGGACGCTGGTGTCCTGGTCGGGCAACGGCGAGGTCTGGAAGAAGCCGCTGATCAACGACAGCTACGCCGTGGCCCTGCTGAACCGCGGATCCGCGGCGATGAACATCTCGACGAGCGCGTCCGCCCTGGGGCTGCCCGCCGCCCATTCCTACTCCGTGACGAACCTCTGGACCAACCGGCGTTCGAGCTCGACCGGCTCCTTCAGCTCGCAGGTTCAGGGTGACTCGACCGTGATGCTGCGCGTCAGCCCGGCCCCGTCGGCTTCCTGACCGACACTCGCCGCCGGGCGAGCGCAGAGACCCTCCCAGCTCCGTGCCGCGGCGATCAGCGGGCGCAAGGCCGCGTCGTCCTGCTCAGAGACGCGCGCAGCTCTGCTCCGCGGCGGTGATGGCGGGGCCGCTGAGGCCCGGAGCCGAGTCCACGATGACGGTCCGGCAGATCCTGCGCTCGGCGGCCGCCAGAGCGGCCCGGTCGCCGGACCCGGCCAGGGTGCAGAGGGCGAGGAGCTGTGAGGTCTCGGCCGGTGTGAGGACCGCTGCGCTCGTCACCTCGCGCTTGCAGACGGCGATCGCCGCGGCCAGATTCTGGGGGCTGGCGGGGCGCGCAGGCGTCGTGGCGGCGCTGCTGGTGCTCGAGGAGCTCGAAGCGGAGCGGCTGCGAGTCGTGCTCTGGCTGGTGCTCGTGGTGCTGGGGGTGCTGGTGGTGCTGGTCCGGCTGGCGCTCGGCGTGGTCGTGGTGCTCGTCGTGGTGCTCGTCGTGGTGCTCGTGCTCGAAGCGGTCGTGACGCTCGCTTTGGCCGTGCTCTTCGCCGTCGAGCCGCTGCCGCCACCGCAGCCGCTCGCGAGCGCTGCGCCGAGGGCGAGAACGACGATCAGCAATGCCCGCCTGGGAATCACGGCAGGAATGTAGTGGACGCGGCCACCGGTCGTTGCGGCGGAGGTGGCGCTGCGCTCGGGCCGCGGGCGCGGGGATCAGGCGGTCGGGCCCAGCGGCGCGAGCACGCGCGCGGGGTCGGCGCCCGGCCCCAGGCGGACCTCGATCTCGCCGGTGCGCAGTGGCTCGCCGCAGTGGGAGCAGTGCAGGCGCGGGTCGGCGTCGTGGTGGCAGCCGGCGTGGACGATCACGCGCGGGGGTCCGGCGGGGCCGGCGGCGTGCTTGTCGCCCCACGCCATCAGGGCGATCAGCACCGGCCCGAGGTCCGCTCCCTTGGCGGTCGGGTGGTACTCATGGGTGTCCGACGTCTGGCGGGAGGGGCGCCGGCGCAGCAGTCCCTGGTCCACAAGCGTGTTCAGCCGGTCGCTGAGGATGTTGGGGGCGATCCCGGTGTTGCGCCTGATCTCGCCGAAACGGCGGCTGCCCAGCAGGACCTCGCGCATCACCAGCAGCGTCCAGCGCTCGCCGACAACGGCCAGCGCCGAGGCGATCGAGCAGTTCTGGGTCTCGAACGGACGGTAGGGCATCAGTGGAGGCTACGGCATCTGGTTGCAAGATGCAACCGCATCCTGCTACCCTGCGACGTCAGTAGCAGATTGCAACCATGCAGGCCCGCCAAGCGAGGAGACACGTAGCCATGCAACGGATCACCGGTACGCGTCCGCGCCGCCGCCTCGGCCGCGAATGGCAGGTCCTGATCGTCGTCTCGCTGGCGGTCTTCATGTCGAGCCTCGACCTGTTCATCGTCAACATCGCGCTGCCGGCGATCCGCCACGGCTTCGCCGGGTCAAGCGTCAGCAGCCTGTCGTGGGTGCTCAACGCCTACGCGATCGTGTTCGCGGCGCTGCTGGTCCCGGCCGGAGCGCTCGCCGACCGCTTCGGCCGCCGCCGCGCGTTCATCGGCGGCCTGATCGTGTTCGCGCTCGGCTCGCTGCTGTGTGGCGCGGCGCCCTCGGCGCAGACGCTCGTGCTCGCGCGGGTGATCCAGGCCGTCGGAGCCGCGTTCCTGATGCCCACCTCGCTGGGTCTGCTGCTGCCCGAGTTCGCGCCGAGCCGCCGGCCGACGGCGATCGGCATCTGGGCCGCGGTCGGGGCGGTGGCCGCCGCTGCCGGACCGCCGCTCGGCGGCCTGCTGGTGGCAGCGAACTGGCGGCTCGTCTTCCTCGTCAACCTGCCGGTCGCGCTCGGCGCGCTGATCTTCGGGCTGCGAATCCTGCGCGAGAGCCGCGACCCCGCGGCGCGGATCCCCGACCTGTGGGCGGCCGCCGTGCTGACGGTCGCGATCGCGGCGCTCGCGCTCGGCCTCGTGCAGGCGCCCGACTGGGGTTGGGCGAACGCGCGGACGCTGGCCTGCCTGCTCGGCGCGGCGCTCGGCGTCGCCGTGTTCCTCCGGCGCTGCGCCCGCCACGAAGCACCCGTGATCGATCTCTCACTGCTGCGCGTCCGCTCCTTCGCCTTCGCCAACACCGCAATGCTGCTGTTCGGCGCCGCCTTCGCCACGATGCTGCTGAGCAACGTGCTGTTCCTCACCGGGGTCTGGCACGAGTCGGCGTTGCGGGCCGGCTTCTCGCTGACCCCGGGACCCGTCATGGCGGCCGTCTTCGCCGTGCCCACCGGCAGGCTCGCAGCCAGGCTCGGCCAGCGTCGCGTCGCCGGCACCGGGTGCCTGGTGTTCGCCACGGGCGGGCTGTGGTGGCTGTGGCAGGTCGGCGCGACGCCCCACTACGCCACGGAGATGCTCCCCGGCATGCTGCTCAGCGGCGCCGGGGTCGGCCTGACGCTGGCCTCGCTCTCGAGCGCCGCGATGGCGTCGCTGCCGCCGACGCGATTCGCGACCGGCTCGGCGATCCTCAACATGTGCCGACAGATCGGCTCGGTGCTCGGCGTCGCCGTGCTCGTCGCGATCTACGACTCGGCACAGGGGCCCGGCGTGCTCGCCAACTTCCAGACACAGCGGCTCTTTCTGCTCGTCGCCGCGGTGCTCGCCGGCGCCTGCGCGCTCTCGATGGGCGCCGTGCGCTCGGCGCCGCCGGCAGCGACCGATGGCGCGAGCATGATCAGCGGCGCGCCAACTCTGCAGTCCGCCGTCGCCGCGAAGTAGCCGTGGGCCGTCTCAGAATGTTGACCGGGAAACCCCCGATCGGGGACAGGCGGCGGGTGGCTGGCGTCGACTGGCCAGGACGCAGGGAGCGAGCAAGGCTGGTTGCCTTGCTGCGACCGACGGTGCCCCGCAACGGGGTAGGGACGCCGCCGCAACCGGTGGAACGTTCCGAGACGGCCCACATGCCCCCAAAATGCGGCCGGGCGAGCACAAGGCTCGCCCGGTTCCGCCCGGTCATGGATCGCCGCTTAACTACTACGTCCCAGGACTTTGTGTCTTGCCTGGGCTGGCGTGACACTCCCGACCACCGGGACGGGCCACCGACCGAGGTCGGTGCGGTGCCCGGCTGAGCGCGCTGGGCGCCCTGGTCGAGTAGGCGATCCGCCGGACGTCCAGCGTAGCGCCTTGGCGAGGCCGGCGTGGCCGATCCGGCCCGCTCGCACAACACGACGATCGCCCGCGCACGTCGCGCCGCCAACGGCCGGCGACGAAAGGAGCCCCTAAATCGGCATCCCGCGGTAGTAGACGTCGACCGGCGTGCCGACCCGCACCCAGGCGTAGATCGCGGCCGCGTCGGGGATCCACACCCGCAGGCAGCCGTGGCTGGCAGCGTAGGTCGGAACCTCGGCGTAGCCGTGGATCGCGTCGCCGCCGTTGAAGAAGTTGGAGTCCACCATGCCGTCGTTGTTGGTGCCCCATTCCTTCCAGTAGACCTGGTACATGCCGAGCTGGGTCGGCGTCGAGGGCTTGCCGGAGCTGATCTGATAGATCCGCTGCACGACGCCGCCGGCGCCGATCAGCGCCAGCACCTGATGGGTCAGATCGGCCTCGACGTGGCGCCCCTGCGAGGGGTAGCGAACGGTGAAGACGCCCGCCCCGGCCGCGAGCGCCTCGAACACCGTCGCGTTGGCGACGTCGTTGCGAACCAGGCCGGCCAGCTTGCGGAAGGCGATCACGGCCTGCTGGGTCTGGGCGTCGTAGACGCCGGGCGCGCCGACGACGAAGTGGCGGGCGCTCAGCTGATGCTGGAGGATGCGCACGGAGTAGCTGACCTCGCCGGGGCTGACATTCGGCGCCACCAGCCAGAGCGAGAACGCCGGTGAGACCAGACGCGCCTGCGCCGCGGTGGCGAAATGGATCGCCTTGACGCTCACGCGGCCGATCCCGGCCAGTGAGAACGAGGCGGCGAACACCCCGTGCGCCCCGTCGCGGCGGACGGCAACCGTGCGCGAGAGGATCAGGGCGCCGTTGCGGAAGACGTGGAGCGTGACGCGCTGGCGGGCGACGTAGTGCGAGACGACGCCCCTGACGCCCCAGTGGGCGTAGCTCAGCACCGCGCCGACGTCGCCGTTGACGTTCGTGCCGCGCAGCGTGAGCGCGCCGGAGGCGGTGTGCGCAGCGGCGCTGCGAGGAGCGCCGCCCGACGCGGACGCGGCCGCCGGAAGGGCCATAGCCGCCGTGGCGAGAAGGACAGCCAACCAGCGCATCGCGGCGACGCTAGCACACCACGGTTGCGAGGGCCAGGGCTCCGGAACGCCTCGCGCCCCGCTCAGTGGGGGCGCGAGGGTGAGAGGTTCTGTTGGGTGTGGCCGACCGCTCGGCGCTGGCGCGCCGCCGACCGTCGGGTGAGCGCGCGTCAGGCCGCGGCAGCGACCGCGTCCGTCGAGGTGGTCTCCTCGGCACGCTCAGTGACGCTGGCGGCGGCGGAGTCGCCGGCCGCGGGGGTCGTGATCGTCACACGACGTGGCTTGGCCTGCTGCGGCGCGGGGATGCGGACCTCGAGCACGCCGTCGGCGAAGGTCGCCTCGATCGCCTCGGCGTCGACGCCCGCCGGCAGGGTCAGCGCACGGGCGAAGCTGCCCGACGCCCGCTCGAAGCGGTGGTAGCCCTCGGCGTGCTGCTCCTGCGCCGTGCTGCGCTCGCCGGAGATCGTCAGCACGTTGTCGTCCAGCTCGATCTTCACGTCGTCGCTGGCGAGACCCGGCAGGTCGGCCCGCAGGATGTAGGTCCCGTCGCTCTGCACCAGGTCGATCGGCGGGATCCACTGCCGCCGCAGGCCGCCGCCGACCGTGGGCGCGCTCGCCGGCTGGTCGAAGAAGCCTCCGAACAGTCGATTGATCTCGTGCTGGAGCGTGCTCCGCTCTCGCACCGGCTCCCATCTGACAAGTGTCATTTCTGTCACCTCGTTGTTGGTTTTCTGCTCTGCCCTCAGTATAAAATCTATATTGCATCGTGTCAAGTTTCCAGCGACCGCGTGGCGGCCCCCGCGCCGCGTCGCAGGCGCGCTTGCAGAGACGGCGTCGGGCGCGTCCAGCCGCCGCGGCCATTGCGTTTCCCCGTGCAAAACGCTATATGTGCCTGATGATCGGGGATCGAGAGGCCGTGACGGTCGGCGGCGGAGTTGTGCTGCGCGACGGCGCGGGCGATGCGCTGGCCGCGCTGAAGCGTGCGCGCGAGCATCTGCTCTCCCAGCAGGACCCCGGCGGCTGGTGGAAGGGCGAGCTTGAGACGAACGTCACGATGGACGCCGAGGACATCCTCCTGCGCGAGTTTCTGGGCATCCGCGAAGAGGACTCGACCGAGCGCTCCGCTGTCTGGATTCGCTCGCAGCAGCGCGACGACGGCTCCTGGAGCAATTTCTACGGCGGCCCCGGGGACGTCTCGACCACGATCGAGGCCTACGTTGCGCTGCGCCTGGCCGGAGACGACACTGAGGCGCCGCACATGCGCGCCGCCGCGGCCTTTGCCCGCGGCGCCGGGGGCGTTGAGCGCGCGCGAGTGTTCACGCACATCTGGCTGGCGCTGTTCGGCGCCTGGCCGTGGAAGCAGGTGCCCGAACTGCCGCCCGAGCTGATGCTGTTCCCCTCGCGCGCCCCCGTCAGCATCTACGACTTCGCCTGCTGGGCGCGCCAGACCGTCGTCGCGCTCTCGATCGTGCTGGCCGTGCGCCCGACGCGCGCGCTGCCGTTTCGCCTCGACGAGCTGCACGGC
The DNA here is from genome assembly GCA_049522915.1 of Solirubrobacteraceae bacterium. Taxonomy (GTDB): domain Bacteria; phylum Actinomycetota; class Thermoleophilia; order Solirubrobacterales; family Solirubrobacteraceae; genus Palsa-513. The sequence goes on from JBEKNK010000023.1 coordinate 6,129, forward strand.
CCGCGCCCGTGGACACGGCCTCGCGGTCGCTCCACGACGGCCCGCGCGCTGGCCCTCGCCGACCGTGCGCTGGCGCTCTACGGGCGCCGCCCCCTGCGCCCGCTGCGCGAAGCGGGCCTCGCCGCCGCCGAGCGCTGGATCGTGCGCCGCCAGGAGGCTGACGGCTCCTGGGGCGGCATCCAGCCGCCCTGGGTCTACTCGCTGATCGCGCTGCACCTGCGCGGCTACCCGATCGAGCACCCGCTGATGAGGGCCGGGCTGGACGGTCTCGAGCGCTTCACCCTCCAGGACACCGACAGCCGCCGTCTCGAGGCCTGCCAGTCACCGGTCTGGGACACGGCGTTGGCGGTCGTCGCGCTGGCCGACGCGGGCATCGCGGCCGATGACCCGGCGCTCGTGCGCGCGGCCGACTGGCTGATGCAGGAGCAGGTGACGCTCGCCGGCGATTGGTCGGTGCGTCGCCCGGTGCTGCGGCCGGGCGGCTGGTCGTTTGAGTTCGACAACGACTACTACCCCGATATCGACGACACCGCCGAGGTCGTCCTGGCGCTGCTGCGGGTGGATCACCCGGACGCCGGCCGCGTGCGCGAGTCGATCGCCTCGGCGGTCGAATGGGTGGAGGGCATGCAGGACGCCGGCGGCGGCTGGGGTGCGTTCGACGCGGCGAACACCAAGCGCATGCTCCGCGACCTGCCGTTCTGCGATTTCGGCGAGGTGATCGACCCGCCGAGCGCGGACGTCAGCGCGCACGCGCTGGAGATGCTCGCGGCGTTGGGGCGCAGCGACAGCGACGCCGCGCGCCGCGGCCTGGTGTGGCTGAGCGCGGAACAGGAGCCGGAGGGATCGTGGTTCGGCCGCTGGGGCGTCAACCACGTCTACGGCACGGGTGCGGCGATCCCGGCGCTGATCGCCGCCGGCGTCCCCAGCCGCGACCTGCGGGTCCGTAGCGCCGTGCACTGGCTCGAGAACCACCAGAACCCCGACGGCGGCTGGGGCGAGGATCCTCGCTCATACGTCGAGGAAGAGTGGATCGGGCGCGGGGCGAGCACGGCGTCCCAGACGGCCTGGGCGCTCCTGGCGCTGCATGCCGCGGGCGAGCGCTCGCTGGCGGTGCGCCGCGGCATCCGCTTCCTCGTCGCGACCCAGCGCGAGGACGGCGGCTGGGACGAGCCCGAGTACACCGGCACCGGCTTCCCCGGCCACTTCTACATCAACTACCACCTCTACCGGCTCGTCTTCCCGATCATGGCGCTGGCGCGTTGCAGATGATCCGACGCTCGCACAACGGCGGCCGCGTCGCCGAGGGAGACTCAGGCGACCTGCTCGTCCTCGCGCCGATGGCACTCGAGGCTCGCGCGATCCGCGCCGGGGCGCCCTGGAGCCGCGTCGAGAAGATCGGCATGGGCCCGCGCCGCGCCCGCGCGGCGGCGCGGCTGACCCACTCCTCGCCCCAGCGCTCGGCGCTGATCGCCGGCGTCTGCGGGGCGCTGCACCCCGGGCTGGAGCCCGGCGACATCGTGCTCCCCAGCGAGCTGCGCACCGACGCCAAGACGATCGATTGCCCGGATCCGACGATCCTCGCGGGCGTGCTGCGCCGCGGCGGGCTGCGCGTGCATATCGGTCCGATCGTCTCCAGCAGCGGCCTGGTGTTCGGCGAGCGCCGCCGCGAGCTCGCGCTGGCCGGCGCACTGGCGGTCGACATGGAGTCCGCCTGGCTGGCCGACCGCGCCGGGGGCTCGCAGCCGCTCAGCACGCTGCGGGTCGTGCTCGACACGCCCCGCTACGAGTTCCACCGCCCGGCGCGCGCGGCGATCGCGGCCCGGCGCGCGTTCCGCGCGCTGCGCGACGCGAGCTCGCTGCTCGAGAGCTGGGCCCAGGCCCTCGGCGAGCGCGAGGTCGTGCTGGCGGCGCCGCGAGCCTCCTGCGCCGGCGTGACGCGTGCGGTCGAGATCGTGGAGCGCGCGCTCGCGCAGCGCGGCGCACCCGTTTACGTGCGCAAGCAGATCGTCCACAACGCCCACGTCGTCGGCGAGCTCGAGCGTCGCGGCGCCGTCTTCGTCGAGGAGCTCGACGAGGTGCCGCCTGGCGCGACGGTGATCTTCTCCGCCCACGGCGTCTCGCCGGCGGTCCGCCGCCACGCCGAGGAGCGCCGCCTGGACGTGATCGACGCGACCTGCCCGCTGGTCGCGAAGGTCCACGCCGAGGCGCGCCGGTTCGCCGCCGGTGACTACCGGATCGTGCTGGTCGGCCACGAGGACCACGAGGAGGTCGAGGGCACCGTCGGCGAGGCGCCCGGCCACACGCGCGTGATCGCGAGCATCGAGGAGGCCCGGGCGCTGGACCTGCAAGACTCCGACCGTGTGGCCGTGCTCACCCAGACTACGCTCGCGGTCGACGAGACGGCCACGATCGTCGAAACGCTGCGCGAACGCTTCCCCGCGCTGGTCGTGCCCGCCTCCGAGGACATCTGTTACGCCACCCAGAACCGCCAGGACGCGGTGCGCGCGATCGCGCACGACTGTGAGTTGATCCTCGTGGTCGGGTCGCAGAACTCGTCCAACTCGCGGCGCCTGGTGGAGGTCGCGGAGCGCGCCGGCTGCCGCGCCCAGCTCGTCGAGCGCGCAGAGGACATCGCGCCCGAGCTGCTGATCGGGATCGGCCGGCTCGGCGTCACCGCCGGCGCCTCGGCGCCTGAATCGCTGGTCCAGGAGGTGCTCGGCGCGCTGCGCGGCCTCGGCCCCGTGACGCTCCGTGAGCACGCTGTTGCGATCGAGGAGACCCACTTCAACCTGCCGCCACAGGTTCGCGGCGCAGCGGCCGCCCCACCGATGGAACGGAGCGTCTGAGCCATGCCCGTGCCCGCCCGCCAGAGCTTGCGAATCGGCACCTACGTCATGCGCCAGCGCCTCGCGCGCCGCCGTCGCTTCCCGCTGCTGGTCGAGCTCGAGCCGCTCTACCAGTGCAACCTCGCCTGCGCCGGCTGCGGCAAGATCCAGCAGCCCGACGAGCTCCTGCGCCGCCGCATGTCCGTGGCGGACGCGATCTCCGCGATCGAGGAGAGCGGCGCGCCGATGGTCTCGATCGCCGGTGGCGAGCCGCTGATCCACCCCGACATCCACGTGATCGCCTCCGAGCTGATCGCCCGGCGCAAGTACGTGTTCCTGTGCACCAACGCGCTGCTGATGGAGAAGAAGATGGACCTCTTCAAGCCGTCCCACCGCTTCGCCTGGGCGGTGCACATCGATGGCCTGCGAGAGCGCCACGACGAGTCGGTCTGTCGCGACGGCGTCTTCGACAAGGCGGTCGCCGCGATCGCCGAGGCCAAGCGCCGCGGCTTCCGCGTCACGACGAACACGACCTTCTTCACCAACGACTCGCCCGCCACGGTGCGCCGCGTGCTCGACTTCCTCAACGACGAGCTCGAGGTCGACGCGATGATGATCTCCCCCGCCTACGCCTACGAGAAGGCGCCCGACCAGGACCACTTCCTGGGCGTCACGCAGACCCGCAAGCTCTTCAGCGAAGCCTTCGCCGACGGCCGCCGGCGCCGCTGGCGGCTCAACCACAGCCCGCTCTTCCTCGACTTCCTCGAGGGCAAGGCCGACTTCGACTGCACCGCCTGGGCGATCCCGAGCTACTCGCTGCTCGGCTGGCAGCGCCCCTGCTACCTGATGAGCGACGGCTACGTCAAGACCTACCGCGAGCTGGTCGATGAGACCGACTGGGAGCTCTACGGCCGCGGCAAGGACGAGCGCTGCGACAACTGCATGGCGCACTGCGGCTACGAGCCCTCGGCGGTGCTCGCCACCAGCCGCTCGCTGCGCCAGTCGCTGCGCGCCCTGCGCGAAGCCTGAAAAGACGTTTTTTAGGCGCGGCCTTTCGGCCGCGATCGCTTGACGTCCGTGCGAACATACGTTCGTATGACGAGCCAGGGGTCAGCGTACGGACGGTTTCGACGGGCGCTCGAGCGGGGGAACCTCCAGCTCGTGCGCGCCGCGGCCGGCGAGCTGCCGACGATCCGCCTGGACGACGCGCTGCGCGTCTGCCTGCTGATCCGCGACCGCGACCCGCAGCGCTATGAGCGAGCGGCACTGCGCTGGGTCGCGCGGTTCGCCGTCGAGGCCCGCGACGCCACGCTGGCCGACGTGCATGCGGCCGTGAGCGCGCTCGAGCGGATGCCGGCCGAGCCGGACGAGGCGATGAGCCAGCTCCAGCGCCTGTGCCTGATCCACCAGCTCGGCTAGCGCGCGTCTGGAAGACTGGCGGCGTGAGCCGCGAGCCTGAGCGAACCCTCTCCGACCACGCCGCGCACAACCGGGAGCGCTGGGATCAGCACTCGGCCGACTACCAGCTCGCGCACGGCGCTCAGCTGGCCGCCTCCGGGGGCGCCGCCTGGGGCGTCTGGCAGCTGCCGGAGTCGCAGCTGCGCGCGCTCGGCGATGTCCGCGGCCGCGATGTGCTCGAGTTCGGCTGCGGCGGCGCGCAGTGGTCGATCGCGCTCGCGGCCCTGGGGGCCAAGGTCACCGGCCTGGACAACTCGGCGCGCCAGCTCGAGCACGCGCGGGCGCTGATGGCGAAGGCGGGTGTGGACTTTCCCCTGGTGCACGCCAGCGCCGAGTCCACGCCGTTCGCGGACGCCTCGTTCGACATCGTCTTCTGCGACCACGGTGCGATGAGCTTCGCCGACCCCCACGCGACCGTGCCGGAGGCGGCGCGCCTGCTGCGCCCCGGCGGCCTGCTCGCGTTCTCGATGCACACGCCGATCGTCGACATCGCCTGGGCGTCCGGTGCCGACCACCCCACCGCGCAGCTGACCAGGGACTACTGGGAGCTGCACATCCTCGAGGAGCCCGGCGAAGCGGTCTGCTTCCAGCTCCCCTACGGCAGCTGGATCCGCCTGTTCGCCGCCAGCGGGCTCCGCGTCGAGGATCTGCTCGAACTGCGCCCACCACCAGACGCCACCAGCAGCTACCGCGACGAGACCGACCGTGCATGGGCGCTGCGCTGGCCGATGGAGCACATCTGGCGCCTCATCCGCACGCCCTGACTGCGGGCGCGCATCGGCGGCCTGGAACAAGTTTCATTTGCAACAATAATCCGCGATCATTTGCAACAATGATCGCGACGTTGACGACATGAACGGCGAGCGCTTCCACACACCGGTTCCCAACGGCACGACCGTGATGGCGATGCGTCATGAGGCGGTCTCCTCGCCGGGCGGCTGCCCGCCGCACGCCTGGGGCTGCCCGGTCGTGATGAAGCTCGATCCCCGCTCGGTCGCCTGGACCTGCGCCGGCTGCGGCGCGATCGCGACGGCGCCCGTAGGCGAGCCGCCGCCGGCTGACGCCCTCGCACCGTAGCCGGCCGGCCGCCGCGAAGGGCGCCCGTCAGGCTGCGAAGCGCTCGGCTGCCCGAGCGCGCGCCCTGGCGGCCTCGACCTCGCGGTCGCGAGCGGGCGCCGCGGTGACCAGCTCATCCAGGAGGTGCTGCGACGCGTGCGCCACGGCCTCGACGGCGCGCTCAAACGCCGCCGCGTTGGCCTGCGAGGGCTTCGTGAAGCCGCTCACCTTGCGGACGTACTGCAGCGCCGCCGCGCGGATCTCATCGCTGGTCGCCGAGGGCTCGAAGTTGTAGAGCGTGCGGATGTTTCGACACATGACCGCAGCCTAGCGGGCCGCCGCTCCCCCGTCGAGGCAGCGTCGCCGCCCGCGTTCTCAGCCGCTGCCGGCGCGCGCCGGCAGGGCGGCGAGGGCGAGGTAGAGCTCGCGCGCCGCCGCCTCGCCCCAGTGCAGGCTGCTCAGGGCGTATGACTCGTCCGGTGCGTGCATGTTGTCCTGCGGCAGGGCGAAGCCGCCGACGACGACCGGATAACCGCGCGCTGCCATCTCGGCCACGATCGGAATGCTGCCGCCGCAGCGGATGAAGGCCGGCTCACGCCCGCAGGCGCGCCGCAGAGCCTCGGCCGCCAGGGCCAGCGCGGGCTGGTCGGGGTCAAACAGCGCCGGCGGCGCGAGCTGGGTGCGCAGCTGCAGCTCGGCGCCCTCCGGCAAGGCGGCGCGCAGCAGATCGCAGAGCGTCGCCGCCATCCGCTGGGGATCCTGGCCGGGGGCCAGGCGCAACGACAGCGTCGCCCGGGCGGTGGGGGGAACGACGGTGCGCGGCTCGCCGCCGCTGATCTCGTTGACGTCAAGCGAGGCGTCGGCGCCGTTTCGCTCGTAGTACTCGCCGCCGGCCCCGGGGTGCACCGGGTGTCCGCCGGACGCTGCGAGCACCCGCTCCCCGGGCTCGAGCCGCTCCCATGACGCCAGCTCGGCCGCGCTGGGCGCGATGATCCCGGCGCGCAGCTCCTCGCGCAGGCGCCCGTCGGGACCCGGCAGGACCGTCGCGAGCACGCCGTGAAGGACGTGCAGCGCGTTCAGCACGCTGCCGCCGTAGAGACCCGAGTGAAGGTTTCGCTCGGCGGTTCGCACGTCGATCGAGACCATCACGACGCCGCGCAGCCCGACCGTGATCGCCGGGGTCTCGGGATCGGGCATCAGGCTGTCGAAGACGATCGCAACGTCGGCGCCGCGCGGATCCTCGCGCACCCATTGCGCGACGCTCGCGCCGGCGACCTCCTCCTCCCCTTCGACCAGCACCCGCACGTGAAGCGGCAGCTCGCCGGCCGCCGCCATCGCGCAGGCGACGTGCAGCAGCGGCAGGAAGTTGCCCTTGTCGTCGCAGGCGCCCCGCGCGTAGAGCCGCCCGTCGCGAACCTCGGGCACAAACGGCGGCGATGACCACAGCTCATCCGGCCCGGCCCCCTGCACGTCGTAGTGGCCGTAGATCAGCACTGTCGGCGCAGCCGGGTCGGCGGCGCGCAGTTCGCCGACGGCCAGCGGGTTGCCGCCGCCGATGCGCACCAGCTCGCCCTCTCCCCCGGCCGCCCGCACACGCTCCAGCACCCAGGCAGCGGCACGCTCGATCGCCGCGGGGTCACCGCCGCCGGTCGAAACCGACGGTATCGCCAGCCAGTCGACCAGCTCCTCGAGCAGGCTCGCGCCCATGAGCGCCAGACTATCGGTCAGCGCCCGCGGCGGCCGCTGGCACGGCAGGCGAGCGCCCCCGTGGTCAGGCGGACGCGGCCGCGGCGGCCTCGCCGCCGGCGGCCTGCGCGGCCAGGCGAGGCAGGACGAGCAGCGGGCAGCGGGCGTTGCTTGCCAGGTAACCGGCGGTGCTGCCGAGCATCAGGCTCCGGATCGGGCCGTATCCGCGAGAGCCGACGACGAGCAGATCCACGCCGGCGCCGAACGTGGCGAGCTCCTCGCCGGCGAGGCCGAGCGCGACCTCGCCCTCCACGCCATCCAGCGCGGCCAGGTCGGCCTTCGCCTCCGCCAGCTCGTGTTCCGAGGCCTCGCGCCGCGCCATGCCGCGCAGAAGTCCGGCATAGGAGGGCTCAACGACGGTCATGGCACGCACCGACGCGCCGCGGAGGCCCGCGAGTTCGCGAGCGAACGCGAGGGCGGCCTCGCTCTCGGGCGTGCCGTCGTAGCCGACGCCGATCTGCGCAAGCGCGGCGTCCTCCTGCGCATATTCCCGGGGCGCGACGGCGACGGCGCAGGGAGCGCCGACCAGTGACGCGCGCGTGACGTCGCCCAGCAGAACGCGCCCCGCGAAGCTGCGAATACTCGAGCCGACGACCAGCAGGTCGGCGTCGCCCGCTTCGGCGAGGTAGTGCAATCCGCGCCCGGCCGAGGAGGCCGTCACCGTGATCAGCTCAGCGCTGATGCCGGTCGCGTCACGCTCCTGCTTGAGCAGCCGCAGGGACTCTTCGTTCTCGGCAACGCCGTAGGCACCGCTCGCGCCGCGAACCGGGCTGAGCTCATAGACGTGGGCGAGCTCGACGCGCGTGTCCGCCCCGATCAGCAGCTGGGCGGCGGCAATCGCATCTCGCCCCGTCGGGCCCCCGTCAACTCCCACGATCACATGGCGGAACATCGCGTCCCCTCTCTGACTCGGATCAGCGAAGACTAGATCACAACGTGCCAGACGTCATTTGTTCGGGTGTCGCGCGGGCCAACCGAGACGCGCTGCGGGGCGGCCGCTGGGCCGCCCCGCTGGCGCAATGGACGTGAAGCATCCTGCGCGGTGCTCTGGAACGCGAAGGCCGCGCCCGGAGCGCCACGGATGCGGACTACACGGTCGTGGCGACCAGCAGTTCCAGGTCGCCGGCGCTCAGCAGCTCCGCGTCAGCCGGAGTACGGCGCGCATGCCGGAAGCCGAGCGCGACGAGTACCAACATGACGAACGCCAGGATGAAGGCGGCGATCGCTCCCCAGAGGAGGACGAGGCCCATCTCCGAGAACCCGTAGGCCTCGAGCAGGAGCCCGCGCAGCGTCGTTCCCTGGAAGGACGTCTGCTCGAGTGCAGCCAGTTGCGTGTTCTTCGGGTTCGCGCGCGCCGCGGTGCTGATCGCCGCGTACACGCCGTGGTAGGGCATCTCGGAGAGGTGAACGGCGATGAAGTCGTCGGCCCAGACCTCAGCCTGAGCACCGGTGAGCAGCTGCTGACCCGCGTACTGCGAAACGGACGGAATCATCGAGGCCGTGATCTCGCTGCCGGCCACCGGGTGCGCGAACGCGGCCTTCGGCGGAAAGAAGATCTGCTGCTCAGCCAACTGATTGTGGACGTTGGAGTCGACGTAGCTGTTGCCCCAGAGCATCAGCGCCCCGGCGACGATCAAGACCACAACAACGACGAGGCCAACACCGCTGGCCACTATGTCAAACGCTTTGCGACGCATCGTCCTCACTCCTGTTCGGAAAACCCCCCGTTGGGGGGCAGGCGGTTGCGTGCCGGCTCGAGGCCGATGCACTCATGTATCTGGCCAGCATCGAGCAACGGGGCGTGGACACCAACCGCGCGGGACCACAGAGGCGCTACGTAGTTTTCGCGCGAGGCGATGGCGAGAATCGCGCCGGCATCTGCTTGCCTGCGCGCCGAGACGCAGGTGTCCCCGTCATCTCCGCAGTGCGAACCGCAGCCGGCATCGCCCGGGCGATCCGCGCGAAGAGGAGCAGGCCGAGGGCTGAGCTGCCCCGCGACGAGCCCGACGACAGCTTCCGGCTGCGGCTACGCCAATCCCCGGCTGCGGCTACGCCAATCCCCGGCTGCGGCTACGGCGATCCCCGATCGGCGCCTGACAGCCGCCGCGGGGTTTCGTCGGCCGCGACAAGGGCGTGGTGGTCGAGTGCTTCGAATGCTTCGACGACCCGGGATCGAAGTGTCGGCCGCTCTGGCTGAGAACTTCAGCGGTGGCTTCGTCTACTGGCCAGGGTTGCTCGTACGGCGGTGATGGACGAGAGCGTCGAAAAATGGAGACGGTGGGTGCGACGAGTGCGAAACCGCCTGCGTAGCGCTCGATTTCGGCCGGCGTGTGCTACCCGATTGCTACCCGCGGCAGTGGCTCGTCGTGCCGGGCTTCAGAGGACTCGCCTGAGAATGCTCTCCCGAATCTGCTTCGCGGTCGGATTGTCGTGCCGCGGCCCTGCCGCCAGCCGCCCAGATTCGTCCACGACGCGCTCGATCAGAGCCTCGGTCGCGGTGCGCGCGAACCGGGCGCTGAAGCCGGTTTCCTTCGCCAGCAGGGTCCAGGCGTCTGGCGTGACGTCTTCGATCGCCCGTGCTCCGTCAAGTGTCATCGCGAGCCTGGTCGTCAGCTCCGGGTACACGACCGTGCTGACGAGGTCATATAGCGGCGCGAGCGTCGGCGCACCCGCGTCGTAGAGCAGCGAGAAGTTCTTGGCGTGGCCGTCGCAGTTCCCAATCAGCCAGTTGAATACGAGAGCACCCCAGAAAGTCGGGAGATCCTGCGCGGGGACGGCCGAGCTCGCGCGCAGCAGCGCGACGGTATCGGCGACGCCCGGGCCTCCCTCGGCTTGATACTTGCGATCGCTTGGATGACCGGTCGCCTGACAGACGTCCTCCTGGTGGAGCCTGCGAATCGGATCCGCGGTTAGGTCACGGTCGTAGCGTTCGACCAACAGGTACGGCAGGCCGCTTGAACTGGCGTGACGGCTGGCGAATGCTGTAGGCAGCTCCACCGCGCGTGCGAGGTCCATGCAGAACGCCTCGTTGTCAACGAGCCCGGGGAAGCGCGCCGGCTCTGGCTTGATGATGTGGGTGGTGGCAGCCGCAGCGTTCAGCGGGAGCGCGAACGCGCCGCCATCCAGTTTCACGACGGGCACCTTCGGCTGTGCGCCTGCCAGCGAAAGCCGGATCCCGTCGCGCTCATCAGCCGCGAGCGGCCTCTGTGGGAGGTCACGCAGCAGAGCGTCAAGCTCTTGATCGCCCAGTGGCCTCAGGGTTGGGGCGGTTGGGAGCTCAACGCCAGCCTCCAGCAGGACAAGCGCACCAGCGCAGTCTCCCCCGACTGATTTGAGGAGAGCGTAGTCGTTGCCCGCGGAGACGCCGAGGTTGCGCGCGAGCGTCTCGCGCGAGTCCCCTTCCGCCAACAGCCCGCCGAAGACGGCCCGACAAAGGTTGTGGGGATGCGCTTCAGCCTGCACGGGCATGGACTGCGACACCGGCGGCCCGCGGTATTCGGCGTCGTAGCGGAACTGCAGATTGCCGTTGTCCTTGAGGATCAGGCGACCGGCGCGATCACCGCAGAGGTAGACGATCAGTTCGTCCATCAGCTGCGCGCGCGCAGGTCGACATCCATGCCCAGCGCGCGTGCTGCCTCGAGGGCGATTTCGAGCCGAACGGTCCCCTTACCGCGCTCCAACTCGCTGACCACCCTGCGATTGACGCCGATCACGCCGGCGAGGTCCTCCTGGGTGAGCCTGAGCGCGGCACGCCGCGCGCGCAAGGCACGGCCAAAGTCGGTTGCGGTCGGAGCTCTCATTGCTACCGATCGGTAACAATACCACGATGGCGCACTAGATGCGATCGATCGGTAACAAATCTGGCGGCTGAAGTCACCTGTCACCGATCGGTAACACCTCCGGGGCGCCGAAACGCCCCGCCGACACTGGCGTCCGCCTCACGCTGGACGAAAAGGCGTCACTTTGCAGGGATTTACTGGAGACGGTGGGAATCGAACCCACGTCCGCGACCGCGTGAAGGTGGCGTCTACGAGCGTAGCCGGCGCTCTGGTCTCATCCCTCGCTCGCCTCGCCGGCGGGGTTGCGTGGGACCAGCCTGCTGTTGATTCCCCGGCTTGGCGCAGGCGGGCCGCGCCGGGTGAGCCTGCTATCTGATCCCGGTGATCCCCGCCGCAGGCTGCGAGGGCCGAGACCTCATCGTCCTAGTGTTTGCTAGGCGACGAGGGCGTACTCGTGAGAGTCCGCACGTATGGTTTTTCCGGGTGATTAACGAGGCCGCCCGGAACCTCGACTCGCGACCACCCCCACGAACCGACCACGTCGAAGCCTGTCGTCCCCGGGGTTTGCTGCCCACAGATCGTAGCGCGCAGATCCGCGGCGTTAACGAAAGCGACGCGGACCGAGCCGCTTGAGGAACCCTCCTCCGCCTGCCCCGGGGGGCCGTCGGTATCTGGGTGGCGCGGCCTCACACCTCGGTGGCCTCGCTCTTTGCGACTCAAATCCGCGTCTGGGAAGAACATACGAGAGGGCCCCAGACGATGCAAGAGGGTTCCGCTGCGTATCCCGCATCCTCCGCAAAAATTGCATTCACCGTCCCGTTAGGCGCGCCTGCCACACTGTTGGCAACGATGGATAACCCTCCCGGCTGGACGCTCGAGCCGCCGCCCATATCCCCTCCGCAGGCTCCCGCGGGCACCCCGCCCGCGGGCGACGCCTTCGGCAAGCCGCGACGGTCCTGGATCCGCGAGAAGCTGGGAGCGGCCGGGGCGGCGATCGTCGCGTTGTTCGCGAAGCTCAAGGCGCTGCTGCTGCTGGCGCCCAAGATCAAGATCCTGGCGACGGCCGCCAGCGCGCTGGTGTCGGTCGCGGCCTACAGCCTGCTGTGGGGCTGGCAGTTCGCGGCAGGCTTCGTGGTCCTGATCTTCATCCATGAGATGGGTCATGTGTTCGCGTTGCGCCGCCACGGGATCAAGGCCAGCGCGCCGATGTTCGTCCCCTTCATGGGCGCGGTGATCTGGGCTCGCTCGCTCGGCGACGACGCGCTCACGGAGGCGCGCGTGGGGCTGGCCGGACCGTATTTCGGCGCCGCCGCGTCCGCAGTGGTCGCGATCGTCGGCCTGGCGACGCACACGGGGCTGCTTGAGGCGCTCGGCTACATCGGCTTCCTGCTCAACCTTTTCAACCTGATGCCGGTCGTGCCGCTGGACGGCGGGCGGGCGATGGCGGCGATGGCGCCGTGGATGTGGTTCGCCGGCTTCGGGGGCCTCGTGCTGCTCGAATTCATCGCCCCCAACCCGATCCTTTTGATCATCTGCCTGGTGGCCGGTTACGACCTCTACCACCGCTGGCAGAGGCGTCGTTCCCCGACGCCCGCGCAGACCGCCTACTACCAGGTCTCACCACGCAACCGGATGATGATCGGGGCCGCCTATATCGGGCTGATCGTCGCGCTGGCGATCGGCATGCACTTCACCTACGTGCACCGCGCGATCTCCTGAGCGCAACCCCGGCCGGCGCCGGGCGCCCAACCAACGGCGCGCCTCGCGCAGCCGGCGCGATCTCCTGAGCGCAACCCCGGCCGGCGCCGGGCGCCCAACTAGCGGCGCGCGTCGCGCAGGCCGCGTTCGATCTCGCGCTGGGAGTCGCGCCGGCGCAGCGTCTCGCGCTTGTCGTGCACGTTCTTGCCCGCGGCCAGCGCGATCTCGACCTTCGCGTGTGAGCCTGAGAAGTAGATCCGCGTCGGCACGAGCGTGAGGCCCCGTTCGGCCGCGCGGGCGCCGAGCCGATTGATCTCGCGGCGGTGCAGCAGCAGCTTGCGCTCACGCTCCGGGTCGTGGTTCTCCCGGCTCGCCGGCGCGTAGGGCGGGATGTGCACGTTGCGCAGCCACAGCTCGCCGCCGCGGATCGTGGCGAAGCCGTCCTTCAACTGCGCGCTGCCGCCGCGCAGCGACTTGACCTCGGTGCCCTGCAGCACGATGCCGCACTCGATGCGCTCGAGCAGGTTGTAGCGGTGTGCCGCGTAGCGGTTGGAGGCGACGTCGCCGGCGCCGACCTTCTTCTTGGCCTTGGCCATGATCCACCGACAGTAGCGGCTCGGCGACCCCTGCCCACCGCTCGGCCACGCGCACGCGCTCGCGCGCTCAGGCCACCTCCAGCTCGACGCGTCCGCGCACAGCGTCGATGCTGCGCACCGCCACCGCGATCGGGTCGCCCAGGCGGATCGTGGCGCCGTCACGGCTGCCGACCAGGATCGTGCCCTGCTCGTTGAGCTCCCACCAACCTGCCCCCCGAACGGGGTCGTCTCCGCGCAGCCGGCGCACGGGCACCATGCCCTCGTAACCCTCACCGAAGGCGACGAACGCGCCCGCACCGATCAGGCCGACGACCTCGCCCTCCCAGGCGCGCTCGCGATTCTCGCGCTCGAGCAGGAAGCAGCGCGCGATGTCGTCCGCGGCGCGCTCGATGTCCACCGACTCGCGCTCCCGCAGCGAGGTCCACTGCCCCAGCTCGCCCAGCTCGGCGGCGGCCGGAGCCTGCTCGCCGGCGCCGATCGCGCTCAGCAGCGCGCGGTGGCAGACGACGTCGGGATAGCGGCGGATCGGCGAGGTGAAATGGCAGTACCGCGGCGAGCGCAGGCCGGCGTGGCCGATGTTGCGCGGCGAGTAGTAGGCCTGCTTGAGCGTGCGCAGGATCAGCGAGCCGAACGCCCTTTTGCCGCGACCGCTCGAGCGCACGTAGCGCTCGACGCCCTGTGAGATCAGACCGACCAGCTCGCCCGCCTGCGACGGCCCGAGATGCTCGCCGACCGGAGGCGTGGGAACCCCGAGTGAGGCGAGCTTTTCCACGAGGCGCTCCACGGCAAGGGGCTCGGGCTCCTCGTGGACGCGGTAGAGGGTTGGCTGGCCACGCTCGGACAGGAGCTTCGCGACCTGTTCGTTGGCCGCGATCATCAGGTGCTCGATCAGCCGGTGGGACTCCGTCTGTTCAGGGATCCGCACCGACGCAACGCGGCCGGAGCGATCGAACACGAACTCCGGCTCGCTGCCCTCGACCTCGAGCGCGCCGCGGTGACGGCGTTCCTCGCCGAGCGCCCGCGCCGCCTCCCGAGCCGCCGCGAGTGCGTCGCCCCATGGCTCGGCGGCCTCCTGCGCGCCGGCGAAGATCCGGTCGACGCGTTCGTAGTCCAGGCGCTCGTCGGAGCGGATCAGCGAACGCGCAAAGGCTGCCCGCACGACTCGCGCGCCGGCCAGCTCGAGCTCGACGCTGACGGCCAGGCGATCCTCGCCCGGCACCAGCGAGCACTTCTCCTCACAGAGCGCCGGCGGCAGCATCGGCTCGACCGCACCTGGCACGTAAACGCTGGTCGCCCGTCGACGCGCCTCGCGGTCGAGGAGCGAACCCGGCGCGAGAAACGCGCAGACGTCGGCGATGTGGACCCAGACGCGGATCGTGCCGGCGGCGGTCCGCTGCGCCGAGATCGCGTCGTCGAAGTCGCGGGCCGAGATGGGGTCGATCGTGAAGGTCGCGAGCGTCCGCAGATCCAGGCGCGCAAGCTCACCCCGGCCGCTCGCCTCGGCTGCCTGGCGCAGCACCGGCGGCTCGAACCGCCGCGCCAGGCCACGGTCGAGCATCAGAGCCTCGATCACATCGCGCGCGTTGTCGGGCGCCCCGAGGCGGCGGACGACCTCGGCGCGCCCGCCGTGGCGTGTCGGGGTGACCGCGACCAGCACCAGATCGCCCGCCTTTGCGCCTGAGCGCCCCAGCCCCACCGTCATCTGGCCGGGGCTCGGTCCCGAGCGGGCGAACAGCTCGCGCGCGACGAGGAAGCGCCCGCGCCGTTCGAGCACCGCCGGGAACGCCGGCGCGCCGCGCTTCAACGCACCTTCGCGGCGAGCAGCGCAAGCGCCGCCTGCAACTGCGGATCGCCCTTGGCGCTCGGAGCGGCCGTAACCACGACGTTGGGCTTGATGCCGCCGCCACGGCGCAGCCCGCCGGCGCCCAGGTTCTCACCGTCGGGCAGGTAGTACTGGCCGACGGTTACGTCGATCGCACCGCCGTTGGAGAGCTCGCGCAGCTCCTGGAAGACGCCCTTGCCGTAGGTGTGCGTTCCGACGACCACGGCGCGGTGGTGATCCTGCAGCGCGCCCGTGACGATCTCGGCTGCCGAGGCCGTGTCGCCGTTGACGAGCACCGCCATCGGCAGCGTCGGCGCGATCACGTCCCCGGTCGCGTCGAGCGTCTGCGTCGGCTGGGCGCGCCCGCGGGTGGTGACTATCACGCCGTGTGCAATGAACATGCTCGCAACCAGCTGCGCCTCGGTCACCAGGCCGCCGCCGTTGTCGCGAAGGTCGAGCACGACCGCCTTGATGCGCTGCTCGATCAGCGACTGCAGTGCCTGTGCGACCTGCGTGTGGATCCCGGGGACGTCGAACGTCGGCAGCTCGATCACCCCGATCTTCACGCCGTCCCGGACGGCGATGAAGTCCGAGACGATTGGCTCGGCGGTGGTGATCTGCTCGCGCTTGAGCCTGAAGGTCAGCAGGCGCGTGCCGCGCCTGACCCCGAGCGTGATGCGCGTGCCGGCGCGGCCTTGGATCAGGTTGGTGGACGTAACGTCGCTGAGGCCCGCCAGCGAACGGCCGTCGACGGAGGTGATCACGTCGCCCGCGCGGATCCCCGCGGCCGCGGCCGGTGTGTCGGGCAGCACACCCTCGACGAACAGACCGGCGTGGGTCGTGTTGACGTCGACGCCCACACCGGAAAAGCGGTCGGGCTTGGGATTGTTGAAGGCATTGAACTCCGACGGGGTGTCGTAGGCGGCGTATGGGTCGTCCAGGCTGGCGACGGCGCCGGCGATCGAGCCGTTGATCAACCGCGAACGCGACACCGGGTGAAAGTAGTCGTGCTGGATATCGCTGAGCGCCTCGCTGATCACGGCGTCGTGCGGGTTGGCGACGAAGGCGCTGCGCAGGACGCTCGGAAGGTCGGACGGGTGTCCGCCCCACCAGATGCCGACGGCGAGCACGACGAGCACGCCGAGCACCTTGATCGTCGAGTGCGCTTTCATCCTCAGCACGCCTCAGCCTATCGGTCGGTGCAGCGACCCGCCGCCGGTAGGCTTCGCAGCGGATGCCTGAGATCACAACCAGCGTGGCCCCCAACGGCCTGCCGATTCACCGGATCTCGATCCCGGGAACGCGCGCCCTGACAGCACTCGTCGCCTTTGACGCCGGCGCGCGCACCGAGCGCCCTGCGGAGAACGGCGTCGCACACTTCCTCGAGCACCTCGTCTTCAAGGGCGGCGAGAGCTACCCCACCTACCGCGACGTCAACGAGACGGCCGAGCGGATGGGAGCGACGATCAACGCCTACACGAGCCACGACCTGGTCGCCTTTCACATAACCGCGCGCGCGGAGGCGGCGCCGGCCGCGGTCGACCTGCTGAGCGACATCGCGGGGCGTCCGCGCATCGACGCCGACGAGCTCGAGCGGGAGCGCGGCGTGGTGATCCAGGAGATCGCCCGCGCGAACGACCAGCCGGCGATGGTGGCCGGACATCTGATCGACCGCGCGGCGTTCGGCGACCACCCGCTGGGACGGCCCGTGCTCGGCCCGCAGGAGCATCTGCGGGACTTCAGCCGCGAGGCGATCGTCGCGTTTCGCGAACGTCGCTGGTCCCCTCGGCGCGGCGGCGCGTTCCTCGTCGGCAACACCGATCACCTGCCGGACGAGGAAACCCTGCACGAGCTGTTCGACCGCTTCCCGAAGCTGCCCGAGCCCGAGTCCTACGAGGCCGCGCCGCCGTTTGAGCCGGGTGCGTTGGTCGAGCCGCGCGAGACCAACCAGTCGCACCTGCGGATGGTCTACCGCCCGGCGATCGACGCGCGCGACGCGCGCCAGCGCGCGGCGCTGGGGATCTACTCGACGCTGCTCGGCGGATCGATGGGATCGCGCCTGTTCGACGAGATCCGCGAGCAGCGCGGCCTCTGCTACTCGGTCTGGTCGCACGACCACAGCTTCGCCGACACGCCCGCGCTGGCGCTCGGGTCCGGCCTTGACTCCAGCAAGTGCCTCGAGGCCTATGCGCGAATGCGCGAGATCGTCGACGAGCTGCGCCGCGAAGGGCCACGCGAGGAGGAGGTACAGCGTGCCCGCGCCTACGCGGGCGGCCGTCTGGTGCTGGCGTTCGAGAACTCGGGCGCCGTTGCGCGCCATGCCGCACAACAGGCGATCGTCCACGACGGCGAGATCAACCCCGACGCGGCGATCGAGGCCGTCGACAGCGTCACCTTCGAGGAGGTCGTGGAGGTCGCCCGCGGGATCAGCGAGCAGCTTGCGGTCGCCTGTGTCGGCCCGCACGCCGCCGCGGACTTCTAGACCGCGCGCTCAGGCGTCGATCGCGACCATGCGCTCGATCGCCGTGCGCGCGGCCGCCGCGACCGTCTCGGGCACGCGCACCTCGTATGTTCCGTCGCGCAGGCTGTCGCGCAGCTTGGGCAGCGTGATCATCTTCATGAAACGGCAGCTGGCGCGCTCGTTGGCGGCGATGAAACTCACCTCCGGCGCCGCCTCGCGCAGCGGGTAGAGCATTCCGACCTCGGTCGCCACGATCGCGCTGGATCCGGCTGTCGCCTGCGCCGCCCAGCGGAGCATGCCGCCGGTGGACAGCATGTGAACCCCGTCGGACTCGATGTCGCCGGCCGCGACGAACTCCATCACCGCTGTCGAGCAGCCGCACTCGGGGTGAATCAGGAACTCCGCGGCGGGATTTGCGGCGCGCGCCGCCGCGACGTCCGCGGGGCGGATCCCGGCGTGGACGTGGCACTCGCCGTCCCAGACGTGCATGCGCACGCCGAGGCGCCGCTCGACATAGGCGCCCAGGAACATGTCCGGGCCGAACAGGATCTCGGTGTCCGCGCCCGCTGTCGCGTAGATGTGGCTGACGACGGCGACGGCGTTTGAGGAGGTGCAGCAGTAGTCGGTCAGCGCCTTGACCGAGGCGCTGGTGTTGACATACATCACGACGAGCGCACCCGGGTGCTCCGCCTTCCACGCCGCGAGCTGCTCGGCGGTGATCGAGTCAGACAGCGAGCAGCCGGCGTCGCGATCGGGGATCAGTACGGTCTTGTGCGGCGAGAGGATCGACGCCGTCTCGGCCATGAAGTGCACCCCGCAGAAGGCGATCGTCGACGCCTCCGTACGGGCCGCCTGCTGGGAGAGCGCGAGCGAGTCACCGACGAAGTCCGCCACGTCCTGGATCTCCGGGAGCTGGTAGTTGTGGGCCAGGATCACGGCGTCGCGCGCGCGGGCGAGCACGCGGATCTCCGCCGAAAGCTCGGCGATCTCCTCCGGCCCAAGCGCCGGCGGGTCGGCGACGGCCATCGGCAACGCGTTCATCACAGGAGCTCCAGGCTCAGGGAGACGTCGAGCGCCGGGGCCGAGTGCGTCAGCGAGCCCATCGAGACAAAGTCTACGCCGGTCTCGGCGACCGCCCGCAGCGTCTCCAGCGTGACCCGGCCGCTCGCCTCGAGCTGCGCCCGCCCGGCCACCTGCGCGACCGCCGCCCGCAGCGCCTCCAGACTCATGTTGTCAAGCAGCAGGTGCCCGGCTCCGGCCGCGAGCGCCTCGTCGATCTGCGCCGCGTCGCCAACCTCGACCTCGATCGGCAGACCGCGCGCGTGCGCGCGCGCTGCGCCGAGCGCGGCGCCGATACCGCCCGCCGCGGCGATGTGGTTGTCCTTGATCAGGATCGCGTCGTAGAGGCCGGCGCGGTGGTTGGTGCCGCCTCCGGCCGCGACCGCCGCCTTCTCGAGCGTGCGCAAGCCCGGCGTCGTCTTGCGGGTGTCGAGCACGCGCGTGTTCGTGCCCTCCAGCTCGCGCACGGCGAGCGCGGTCGCCGTCGCGATTCCCGAGAGCCGGCCGAGGAAGTTGAGCGCGGTGCGCTCGCCGGTCAGCAGCGCCCGTGCGGGCCCCGAGGCGACCAGCACGAGCGAGCCCGCCTGCCGCCACTCCCCCTCCGGTGCGGCCAACTCGACCGCCACCGAGGAATCGAGGAGCGTGAAGGCGAGCACGGCAGCGTCGATGCCGTAGATCACGCCCGCCTGCTTCTGGATGATCGACGCGCGGGCGCACGCACGCTCGGGCACGGTGGCCGCCGTCGTGAGGTCGCCCGAACCGACGTCCTCGGCCAGCGCGCGCGCCACCAGCGCGGCGAGCCCGAGTCCATCCTGCTCGCCTACGATCCCGAGGCCCACAGGAGGTACGCGCGGACGAACGGATCGAGGTCGCCGTCGAGCACCCGCTGGACGTCGCCCGTCTCGTGGTTCGTTCGCAGGTCCTTGACGATCGTGTAGGGGTGCACAACGTAGTTGCGGATCTGCGAGCCGAAGTTGACGTCCTGCGCCTCGCCCTTGGCGCGCGCGATCTCCTCCTGGCGGGCGCGCTCCTCGCGCTCGGCGAGCTTGGCGCGCAGCATCGCCATTGCCGTCGCGCGGTTGGAGGACTGCGAACGCTCGTTCTGGCATTGGACGACGATCCCGCTCGGGCGATGGGTGATGCGCACGGCCGAGTCGGTCTTGTTGACGTGCTGGCCGCCGGCGCCGCTGGCGCGGTAGGTGTCGACCTGCAGGTCGTCGTCGCTGATCACGATCTCGCCTTCGTCCTCGACGACCGGTGCGACCTCGACGCCGGCGAAGCTGGTCTGGCGACGGCTCGCGGAGTCGAACGGGGAGATCCGCACGAGGCGGTGGACGCCCTTCTCGGAGCCATAGAGGCCGTAGGCGTTCTCGCCGCTGACGCGGAACGAGGCCGACTTGATCCCGGCCTCCTCACCGGGGCTCACCTCGAGCAGCTCGACCGAGAAGCCGCGCTTCTCGGCCCAGCGCATCTCCATCCGCAGGACCATCTCCGCCCAGTCCTGGGCGTCGGTGCCGCCGGCGCCGGCGTTGACGGTGACGATCGCGTCGCCGCCGTCGTAGGGTCCCGAGAAGAGGCGCTCCTCCTCGAGCTCCAGCAGGCGCCGCTCGACGGACGCGAGCGCCGGCTCGAGCTCGCGGGCCAGTTCCTCATCCTCCAGCGAGAGCTCGGCCAGCGCCTCGAGGTCCTCGACGTCGGCGGCGACCTGGCGGAATCGCTCGAACCGGCGCGTCAGCCGCGCGTGCTCGGAGCCGACCTTTGCGGCGCGCTGCGCGTCGTCCCAGAAACCGGGCTCCCCCATCTGTGTCTCGAGCGCGGCGATGCGCTCCGCGAGTGAAGCGGGGTCAAAGATAGTCCGCGAGCAGCGAGAGCTGCTCGCGGATCGCGGCGAGACGCGCCGGCGTCGGCTCTGATGAGTCGCCGCTGGTCATGCGCCGTGGCAGCGCTTGAACTTCTTGCCCGAGCCGCACCAGCAGGGATCGTTGCGTCCCAGCTGCTCGTCGCTCGACACACGGCGCTGCTCCACGAAGGCCGGCGCGTCGGGCTCGATATAGCCGGCCTCGCCGTTCTCGGCGACCGCCTCGGCGGCGGCTGCCGCGAGCGCTCCCGCTCCCGCCGCGATGCCCGAGGAATAGCTGACACGCGAGGCGCCGCCGGTGGAGCTGCCGGCCGGCTGGTAGGCGCGCGGCAGCGGGCGCGCAGCGCCGCCGCCGTCGGGACCGCGGCGCAGCGTCGGAGCGGCGCCCTCGGCGCCGTTCGGGCCCTCCTGCGCCACCTGGACGTGGAAGACCAGGCGGGCGAAGTCGGTCCAGACGCTGTTCATCAGGTCCTCGAACAGCGTGAAGGCCTCGTTCTTGTAGGCCACGAGGGGCTCGATCTGGGCGAAGCCGCGCAGATGGATCCCCTCGCGCAGGTAGTCCATGTCGTGCAGGTGTTCGCGCCAGCGCTCGTCGATGATCTGCAGCAGCAGGAAGCGCTCCAGCGCGCGCATCAGCTCCTCGCCGAACTCGGCCTCGCGGGCGTCGTACTGGCGGATCGCGTCCGCGCTCACGAGCTCGATCAGCTCGCTCTGATCAACCCGCGAGCGCTCGAACAGCTGCTGCGAGATGCTGACCGGGTAGATCGCCGAGAGCGCGCTCAGCAGCGCGTCGAGGTCCCAGTCCTCGACGTAGTCCCCGGCCGTGTACTGCTCGATCGTGCGCTCGAGCACGGCGGCGACCTCACCGCGCGCCTGCGAGAGGTTGGCGCCCTCCAGCACCTGGTCGCGCAGCTCGTAGATCACGCGGCGCTGCTCGTTCATCACGTCGTCGTATTCGAGCGTGTGCTTGCGGGCGAGGAAGTGCTGCTCCTCGACCTTGCGCTGGGCCTTCTCGATCTGCTTGGAGAGCAGGCCGGCCTCGATCGGCTCCTCGTTGCCCTCGACGTCCACGCCGCCGAGGCGGTCGAGGATCCGGTAGATCCGGTCGCCCGCGAACAGGCGGATCAGGTCGTCCTCAGCTGAGAGGAAGAAGCGGGTCTCGCCCGGGTCCCCCTGGCGTCCCGAGCGCCCGCGCAGCTGGTTGTCGATCCTTCGCGACTCGTGACGCTCGGTGCCGACGATGTAGAGGCCACCTGCTTCTATCACGCGCTGGCGGTCGGCCTCCAGGCGGGTCTCGAGCGCCGGCAGCAGCTCGCTGAACTGCTCGTCAAAGCCTTCGTCGCCGGGGCGCAGGCCGAGCTTCGCGCACTCCAGGCGCGCCTGATGCTCGGCGTTGCCGCCCAGCTTGATGTCGACGCCGCGCCCGGCCATGTTGGTCGCGATCGTGACCGCCCCGACTCGGCCAGCCTCGGCGATCGTGGACCCCTCACGCTCCGCGTACTCCGGCTTGGCGTTGAGCACCGCATGCTCGATGCCCCGCCGGCGAAGGCGCGCGGAGAGCAGCTCGGAGACCTCGACGGAGATCGTGCCGACGAGCACGGGCTGGCCGGCCGCGTGCCGCGCCGCGATCTCGCGCTCGACCGCCGACCACTTCCCCTCCTTGGTCTTGTAGACCTGATCGTTGCGGTCATCGCGGACCATCGCGCGGTTGGTCGGGATCTGCACGACCGGCAGCTTGTAGATCTTCATGAACTCGGTCGCCTCGGTCAGCGCGGTCCCCGTCATGCCGGAGAGCTTGTCGTAGAGGCGGAAGTAGTTCTGCAGCGTGATCGTGGCGAGCGTCTGGTTCTCCTCCTGCACGCGCACGCCCTCCTTGGCCTCGATCGCCTGGTGCAGGCCCTCCGACCAGCGGCGCCCCTCGAGCGTGCGGCCGGTGAACTCGTCGATGATCTTCACCTCGCCGTCGACGACCTGGTAGTCGACGTCGCGCTTGTACAGCGACTCGGCCTTCAGCGCCTGGTGCAGGTGGTTGACCAGCGTGCCGTTCTCGGCGCGGTAGAGATGGTCGATGTCGAGGAAGCGCTCGGCCTTGGCAACGCCGAGCTCGGTCACCGCGACGGTCTTGTACTTCTCGTCGAACTCGTAGTCGAAGTCGGCGACAAACTCCTTCTTGGTGCGCGGATCGAGTCCCTCGGGCGTCTTGCCCGGCACCATCGTGGGCGCCAGCCGTGCGAACTTGACGTAGAGATCGGCGGCCTGCTCGGGCGCGCCGCTGATAATCAGCGGTGTGCGCGCCTCGTCGATCAGGATGTTGTCGACCTCGTCGACGATCGCGAAGGTGTGGGCGGTGACCGGCCTGCCGTCCTCGTCGCGGCGACCGCCGTTCTGCACCTTCTCCTCCAGGCTCGAAGCCATGTTGTCGCGCAGGTAGTCGAAGCCGAACTCGGAGTTGGTGCCGTAGGTCACGTCGCAGGCATAGGCGCCGATCTTCTCCTCCAGTGGCTGCTGGGACTGCAGGATGCCGACGGTGACGCCGAGCGCCTCGTAGATCGGCGTCATCCACTCGGCGTCGCGTCGCGCAAGGTAGTCGTTGACCGTCACGACGTGCACGCCGGCGCCGGCGAGCGTGTTCAACACGACCGCGAGCGTTGCGGTCAGCGTCTTGCCCTCGCCGGTGCGCATCTCGGCGATCGAGCCGCCGTGCAGCACCATCCCACCGATCAGCTGGACGTCGAAATGGCGCATCTCCATGCGTCGCTTGCCGGTCTCGCGAACGATCGCGAAGCACTCCGGGAGCAGCGCGTCGAGTGACTCACCCGCGCGGGCGCGCTCACGCAGGGCGTCCAGGCGTACGCGCAGCTCCTCGTCGCTGTCGAGCGCGAGCTCGGGCTCGAACGCGTTGATCTCGGCGACGCGTTGCTCGTAGCGGCGGAACTGCTTGCCCTCACCGACGTTGAGAGCACGATCGAGAATCCCCATACCCTCAGCCTACCAATGCGCCAACCGCCCTCAGACCCCGCGCGGGCGCAGGCTTGCGGCGATCCCGAAATGACCGGCGATCGCGCCGATCAGGATCGTGCCGGGCGCCACCACGGTGCCGGGAAAGAGGATCGCGTCGCGCAGCGCGGCGCCCTCGCCGATCGATGAGCCGTCGCCGATCACGAGCGGCCCGCGCAGCCGCACACCCTCGCCGATGCTCACGTCACGCCCGATCCAGATCGATCCTTCGAGCGACTGGAGGTGGTCGATTCTCGATCCCTCGCCGACGAACAGCCCGGGCGCCAGCTCGCGGCCGGCGACCTCGATCGCGAGATCGCCTGCGAGCGCGTCGAAGGTGCCCTGGCGCAGCTCGGCGAGCGAGCCGATGTCGTTCCAGTACTCCTGGACGACATGGACGTAGAACGGCGCTGCGCTCGCGAGCAGGGCCGGGAACACGTCCTGCGCCCAGTCGACGAACGGCTGCGGGGGAAAGTGCTCGAAGATGGCGGGCTCGAGGCAGTAGATGCCGCAGTTGCCGAGATCCGACAGCGCGTCGGCGGGCTCCGGCTTCTCCTGGAAGCCGGTGATCCGCCCCTCCGCGTCGTGCAGAACGACGCCGTACTCACGCGTGTCGGCGACCCGTCGCGCCGCGAGCGTCGCGATCGCGCCCCGCTCGCGGTGACTGGCGAGCAGCGCGCCGAGGTCGATGTCGGTCAGCGCGTCGCCGGAGATCACGAGGAAGGTGTCGTCACCGAGCAGGTCGGCGCAGTTGCGCACGCCGCCGGCGGTCCCCAACAGCTCGGGCTCGTAGCGGTAGGCGATGCGTTCGCCGAAGTACTCGCGGATCGGGTCGGGGAAGTGGTGGAGGTTCGCCACGATCTGATCGACGCCGTGGCGATCCAGGAGGTCGACGATGTGCGCCATCACGGGGCGATCGAGGACCGGCACCATCGGCTTGGCGATCTCGTAGGTGATCGGCCGCAGGCGTGTGCCGAGACCAGCGGCAAGGACCATCGCGCGCATCGCAGGCGGGACGCTAATGCATTGCGCGCAGCGGCCGCAGGTAGCGCTCCTGGTGCTCGCTGAGCGCGTCGATCTCGATCCCGAGCGTCGCGAGCTTCAGCCGTGCGACCTCCTGGTCGAGCGCCGGCGCGACGGCATGCACCCCGGGGCGCCGCCCGCCCGCTTCGCTCGCCAGGCCGGCGACCGCCAGCGCCTGCATCGCGAAGGAGAGGTCCATCACCGAGGCCGGATGCCCGGCGGCGGCGGCGAGGTTGACGACGCGGCCCTTGGCGATCAGGTGCAGCCGGCGCCCGGCGACCTCGTAGGTGTCCACCAGCGGCAGCACCTCGCGCGGCGGGTGACCAGCGAGCGCGGCCAGCTCGTCAAGGTTGATCTCCACATCGAAATGACCGGCGTTGGCGAGCACGGCGCCGTCGCGCATCAGTTCGAAGTGCTCGCGTCGCAGCACGTCCGGCGCGCCGGTCACCGTGATGAAGACCTCGCCAAGCGGCGCCGCGGCCAGCGCGCTCATCACGTCGAAGCCCTCCATCCGCGCCTCCAGCGCCGCGACCGCGTCGACCTCGCAGACGATCACCGCGGCGCCGGCCCCCTTCGCGCGCGCGGCGACGCCGCGTCCCGCCGAGCCGTAGCCGAGCACGACCACCGCGCGGCCCGCCAGCAGCAGGTCGGTCGCCCGCAGGATGCCGTCGAGGGTCGACTGGCCGGTGCCGTAGCGGTCGTTGAAGACGCGCTCGGTCAGCGTCTCGTTGATCGCGAGCACCGGGCAGCGGAGAGCGTCCTGAGCCTCGAGCGCCCGCAGCGCCACGAGCCCGGTCGCGGTCTCCTCGGTCGCTCCGAGGAGCCCACGTGCGACCGCGCCGCCGTCGCGGTGCGCGCAGACGATCAGCTCCGCCCCGTCGTCGATCAGGATCTGCGGCGCCGCGTCGATCAGCTCGCGCAGCGCGCGCTCGTAGGCCGCGCGGTCCTCGCCGCGCACGCCGTACACGGTGGCGGCGTGCTCGGCCACGAGCGCCGCGGCGACGTCGTCCTGCGTCGAGAGCGGGTTGGCGGCGCACAACGAGACCTCGGCGCCGCCGGCGGCCAGCGCGCGCACGAGGTTCGCCGTCTCGGCGGTGATGTGCAGACACGCCGCGACGCGCCGGTCGGCCAGCGGGCGCTCACGGGCGAAGCGCTCCCCGATCGCGCCGAGCACCGGCATCTGGCCGCCGGCCCAGGCGATCCGCGCCGCCCCGGCGCGCGCCAGCGCGGTGCGGCGCGTGGCGGCGGGCGAGCGGCGTCCGGACACGACGCGATCCCGAGGGCCCGAAGGGCCCTAATAGCGGTAGTGGTCGGGCTTGTAGGGGCCTTCGATCGGAACGCCGATGTAGGCCGCCTGCTCGTCACTCAGCCGCGTCAGCCTGACCCCGAGCGCGTCCAGGTGCAGCCGGGCGACCTTCTCGTCGAGGTGCTTGGGCAGCACGTAAACGCGCTTCTCGTAGTCGTCGTTGTGGCTGAACAACTCGATCTGGGCAATCGTCTGGTTCGAGAACGAGTTCGACATCACGAACGACGGATGGCCGGTGGCGTTGCCGAGGTTCAGCAGCCGCCCCTCCGAGAGCACGATCACCGAGTGCCCGTCGGGGAAGCGCCACTCGTCGACCTGCGGCTTGATGTTGATCCGCTCGATGCCCGGGAAGCGCTCGAGCCCGGCGATGTCGATCTCGTTGTCGAAGTGCCCGATGTTGCCGACGATCGCCTGGTGCTTCATCACCGCCATGTCCGCGACCGTGATGATTCCCTTGTTGCCGGTGGCCGTGATGAACACGTCGCCGGTCGCGATCACGTCAGCAAGCGTCAGCACCGGGTAGCCCTGCATCGAGGCCTGCAGAGCGCAGATCGGGTCGATCTCGGTCACGACGACCTTCGCACCCTGGCCGCGCAGCGACTCGGCGCAGCCCTTGCCGACGTCGCCGAAGCCGCAGACGACGGTCGTCTTGCCGGCGAGCATCACATCCACCGCGCGGTTGATGCCGTCAACCAGCGAGTGACGGCAGCCGTAGAGGTTGTCGAACTTCGACTTGGTGACGGAGTCGTTGACGTTGATCGCAGGGAACAGCAGCTCCCCGGCGGCCGCCAGCTGGTAGAGGCGATGGACGCCGGTCGTCGTCTCCTCCGTCACGCCCTTCACGGCGGCCGCGATGTTGGTCCAGCGCTGCGGATCCTCGGCCAGCGAGCGCGTCAGCAGGGCGAGGATCAGGGCGAACTCCTCGTTCTCCGCGCCGGCCGGGTCGGGAACGGCGCCCGCGCGCTCGAACTCCGCTCCCTTGTGAACCAGCAGGGTTGCGTCACCGCCGTCGTCGAGGATCATGTTCGGGCCACCTCCGTCGGGGAAGCGCAGCGCCTGCTCGGTGCACCACCAGTACTCCTCGAGCGTCTCCCCCTTCCAGGCGAACACGGGCACGCCGGTGACCGCGATCGCTGCCGCAGCGTGGTCCTGCGTCGA
>JBEKNK010000024.1:0-32957 GCA_049522915.1 Solirubrobacteraceae bacterium
TACATGCGCTTTGAGCCGGAGGGCATCACCTCCAACCCGGAGATCCCCTTCGCCAAGTCGATGCCCGACTACATCATGCGCTGGCTCGCCTCGCGCTTCCTCGACACCGACGCGCAGGAGGAACTCGGCATTCTCACCCCCGCCGTGCGTGCGCGCCAGTCGGCCGAGCAGACGATTGTCGCCGTGCACTCATCGGACACCGCCATGCCCGCGAGCGAACTGACGACCGCCGCGCCGCCCACCAACGGCGGCACTGCCAAGCCGGCGAGCGCGGCGTTCACCGACTCCCCGCCCGTCGTCCCCGCCAAGCTGCAGGGCCTCGACCTGGGCCCGGCGTGCACGCAGTGCGGCGGCATGATGCAGCGCACAGGCTCCTGCTACACCTGCCCGAGCTGCGGCAACAACACCGGCTGCGGGTAGGGCGCCCAGTCGCCGCGTCCGACCCGCACCGAGCGGGTCGGACATCGGGGGGCTCGCGAGCAGCGCCGCGCGACCGTCGCGCGCCCCCAGGGGCAGCGGTCAGGTCAGGCTGCGGCGAGGTACTGCGTGAGCGGTAGCTCCGCGCGGCCGACGTGGCAGGAGTCCCAGTCGGGCGCTCCGATCAGCTGGCGGCGCAGCGGGTCGCCGATCGCGGCCTCGAGCTGCGCGGCGCTCGGGAACTCGCGCTGGACGATCCAGCGCGGGCTGTAGCCGAAGAAGACGACCATCCGCGTGCGGTCCGAGAGGTTGGTGCTGCGGCCGTGCCAGATCCGGCGCTCGAACAGCGTCACGTCGCCGGCCTTGGCGAGCACCTGGATCGCGCCCGGCGGGGTCTCTCCGGGGGTGCGCGGCAAGAACTCGGTCCAGAGGTTGCTGCCGGGGATCACCTCGAGATTGCCCATCCCGGGCTCGTCGCAGTCGCTCAGCCAGTAGCCGAGCTTGGCCGAGAGGCGCGCGCGGTAGTCGAGATCCGCGGTCTGCCGACCGCCGTCCTCGTGCCAGCGCCAGGCGTTCGGCTTGTCCTCCTCCGGCGGGTGCACGTCGATGTGGGAGTGGTAGATGTGGAGGTTCGGCGTCAGCGCCCCGGCGAGCACCCCCATCAGCCGCGGATCGACGGCGAGGTCCGTCAGGCGCGGGTGCAGGTAGGCGGCGCCGAGCGCGTGAGTGAACCCAAGCTCCGGGTCGAAGTGCTCCTGCGCCAGCGGCTCGACGACCTCGCGCAGCTCGGCGACCTCGTCGGGCGAGAGCACGCCCGGGATGTGGACGAAGCCGTTGCGGTCGAGCTCCTCGAGGATCTCGCGTGTCTGCGCGGCGTCGAACATCTGGCTGGTCGTGCTCACCGCGGCAGAGCCTAACAGGGCGGCCCGACCATTCGTGTCGTGCGCGCGGGGTGCGCGCGCGACGATTCGTGTCGTGCGCGCGGGGTGCGCGCGCGGGGTGCGCGCGCGACCATTCGTGTCGTGCGCGCGGGGTGCGCGCGCGGAGGCTCGCTCAGCCGATCAGGACACGGTCGAGCAGCGCGTCGACCTCTGTACGGTCGATCGAGACGGCCAGCTCGTTGGCGATCGATTCGCGCGTATAGCCCTCGAGCGCGAGGTCGATCGCACGCACGCGCGCGGCCGCCAGCTCGGGGGTGCTCTCACGCTCGGGAAGCGCCGCCGCCTCTGCCAAGAGGGGATCGAATTGGAACGCCGCCGGCGCCGGTTCGCTGAAGGCGCCGGCGCTCGCGGCGGCGTGCGCTGCCCGCCCCAGCTCCTCGATCTGCGAGGCGGTGGCCAGCTCGAAGGCGTCGAAACGCAGGCTCAGGCGCTCAAGCGCCCGGGCGAGGTCGTCGATCGTCGTGCTCAGCGCCGTGGTCTGCGACTGCGAATCTGCATCGCCGCTGGCTGCAGCCACGATCTCGCGCGCTTCGCGCTCGGCGGCGCTGAGGATCTCACCGACGCGGGCGCTGACATCCTGCGCGCTCAGAAGAGGGACATCCGTGTGCTCATCTGTCTGGGTCACAGCACTTCCTTCGGCGTCCGGCAGCGGATTCTTGAGAGCCTTCGCGGCACCCTCCACAAGTGTCTGACGCAAGCATACGCGGGGAAAACCTGCCTAGCCAACCATGCCCGATCTGGTGTACGTTCGCACATCAGACGACAATGGCCCGATCACACCCACATTCGCGAAAAAGCGGCGAGGAAGCCTCCGCCGAGGACCTGCGCGCGCAGGTCGCGCTGCTCGCCGAACAGGTGCGGCGTCTCGGGCAGGAGTCCGTCGGGCGCGTGGATCAGGATCCGGCCGTGGATGCGCCCTCAACGAGTCCTGCGGACGTGCCCCCGCCACCGGCGCCGCGCCCGCGCCGCCGCCCTTTCCCCGTGGCGCCGACGAACGCGCCGGACCGGGCGCAGGAGCCAAGCTCGCCGGCAGCGCACGGCGAGGCGTCCGTGGCCCCTCCTCAACCGGAGGGTCCGCCCGGCGCAGAGGGCGGCGTCGAGCGCCTGGCCGGCGCGGGCGCGACGTTTGCCGACCGCAGTAGCCAACTTGTCGCGAGCGTTGTCGCGCTGGCCGAACTGGCGGCGATCGAGATCCGAACGGGCGCCGAGGTTGAAGCGGCGGCGATCCGGGCGCAAACAAGCGAACGGGCGTCCACCGCGAACACCGCCCATCTCGTTGTCCTGCTCGAGCGCCAGCGCCGGATGCTCGCTGCGCTGGTCGCCCAGACCGAGCGGATGCAGCGCGCGGGTGCCGTGATACGCGCGCAGATCGTCGCACTGGAGGCCGAGCGCGAACACCTCCAGGAGGTCCTGGCCACCGGGCGCAACACTCTTTAGGAGCGTCGTCGGTCGAAGGCTCTAGCGCGCGCCGTGCTTGACGCGGTACATCTCTTCATCGGCGCGCTTGACCAGCGTCTCGGCACTGGTCGCAGGGTTCTGTTCGACGACCACGCCGATGCTCGCGCGCACGACGAGCAGCCTGTCGCCCGTGCTGACAGGGTGCGCGACCGCCTCGGCAAGGCGCCGCGCGAGCGGCTCGGCGGCCTCGATCCGGACCAGGTCCTCGCAGAGCACGACGAATTCGTCGCCACCGAAGCGCGCGACCGTGTCGCCGTCGCGGACCTCGTGGCGCAGGCGGTCGGCGACGGCGATCAGCAGTTCGTCGCCAACGTCGTGGCCGTGCAGGTCGTTGACCTCCTTGAAGCCGTCGAGGTCGATGAACAGCACACCGACGGCCGTACCCTGACGGCCGAGCCGAGCGAGCGCCACCGACAGGCGGTCCATCAACAGCTCGCGGTTGGGCAGCTTGGTCAGCGGGTCGTGCATCGCTCGGTGCTCGAGCGCGCGTCGTGCGCGCAACTCACCGGTCGCGTCGCGGAAGCAGATCACGACGCTCTCGTCGCGCTCGCCGAAGACGCTGACCGAAACCGCCAGCGCGCCGCCGTCGTCGCCGTGCAGGGCAACCTCGAATTCGCCGCCCGGCATCTCGCCGTCGGGACTCTCCTCCGGCGGGTTGAGCGCCGTCGCCAGGTGTGCGTCGAACTCCTGGGGGTCGGCGACGATCCGGTGCACCTCGCGCACCAGGACCGAGATGTCGTGCGTCCCGCCGCGTGACGGCGGCGAGGGAAGCATCGAGGCGAGCTCCTGGTTCCAGGTTGTGAGCGTCCCGCCACGGTCGAGCACGGCGACACCGAACGGGAGGGCGTCGAGTACGCCGCGCATCAGCGTCGCGTATCCGCGCAGCGCCTCCCACGAGGGCGCGGTCGCCAGCAGCGGCACCGGGCGTGCCCGGCCCGCTTCGGGCACCGTCTCGATCTCAGATTGCGTCGTGCTCACCTCAGCTGCGAGTGTAGGGGCAGGGTCGGCCAGAGGATGGGTGGAAACTTAACCGCCCCACATCTGAAAGCGGCCGGAAACAGCTGCACCATGCAATGTCGTCTCTTGGAAGACGTCTGTCAAGGAACAAGTGGGTTTCTCTCAAAGAACAAGTCGGCACTGTGCGGGCGAAGCTGAACAAGCGACGTTGCGAGAACGTCCATTAGCCTCTCGGGAT
Organism: Solirubrobacteraceae bacterium; assembly: GCA_049522915.1. Lineage (GTDB taxonomy): Bacteria > Actinomycetota > Thermoleophilia > Solirubrobacterales > Solirubrobacteraceae > Palsa-513. The sequence continues at coordinate 4,012 of JBEKNK010000024.1, forward strand.
GCCCGATCGCGAGCACGAGAAGCAGGCCGCGGCGGAGGCCGCCGCGGCGCTGGTTGCGGACGGACAGCTGGTCGGGCTGGGCACCGGCAGCACCGTCGCGCACCTGCTGCCGGCCCTCGCAGCACGCCGGCTCAGGATCCGCTGTGTCGCCACCTCGCCGCAGACCGAGCGGGTGGGACGTGAGCTCGGCCTGGACATCGTGCAATTCACCGGGCTCGGGCGGCTCGACATCGCGATCGACGGTGCCGACCAGATCGACGAGGACGGCTGGCTGATCAAGGGCGGAGGCGGCGCGCACACCCGCGAGAAGATCGTCGCGGCTGCGGCCGAACGCTTCGTCGTGATCGGCTCCGGCGACAAGGCGGTGGCACGGATCGGCCCACCGGTCCCGCTCGAGCTGCTGCGCTTCGGCCTCGACGCCACGCTCTCGGCGCTCGGCCCGGTTCGACTGCGCAACGCCCAGCCCAGCCCGGACGGCGGCGTGATCGCCGACTACTTCGGGGAGTTCTCCGATCGCGAGGAGCTTGCGGCGCGCCTTGACGCCCAGCCCGGCGTGATCGGCCACGGAATCTTCCCGCCGTCGCTGAGCGCCGACGTGCTGCTGGCCACCGGCGGCCGCGTCGAGCACCGCGTGCTGCGCTGAGTCTCCCCTCAGCGGGGCCCCGCGAGAGCGCGCGTCGTGGCGGCGCCGCGCGGCTCCATGCGGTCTGCCCTTCAGCTTCCCCGTGACTTCAGCAGCGGCTTGTAGGCGCCGTGAACCATCATCCGGCTCAGGCCGCGCGGGCCGCCGAACAGGCCGAACACCGCGCGCATCTGCGGGCGATCGACGATCACGACCGCCTTGCCGCCGCTCGCGGCGGAGGCGATCGCGGCGGCGACGCGTTCGGGAGACATCGCCTTCTCGAGCGTCGCGCCGCCGGTCGGTCCCCAGGCGATCTCGCCGCGCATCTGGTCCGTGCGAACGTCGCCGGGGCAGACCGCGCAGGCATGCACACCGGTCCCGGCGAGCTCGTGATACAGCACCTCGGCGAGGCCCACCATCCCCCACTTGCTCGTGCAGTAGGACGCATACGAAGGCCCGCCGATCAGCCCGAGCTCGGAGGAGACGAGCACGATCGAGCCCCGCCGGCGCTCGCGCATGCCACCCAGAACGCGCTGACTGAGCCACAGCGCCGCGCCGACGTGCAGGCGCCAGGTCTGCTCGAAGTCCTCCGGTTTGACGTCCTCGACGAAGTCCCGATGCAGGACGCCCGCGCAACTGACGAGCACGTCGACCGGCCCAAGCGCATTCACGACCTCGTCAACGGCGCGCTGGCACTCGCCAGGATCGGTCAGGTCGGCGGCGACGACGTGCGTCTGGCCGCCGATCCGCGCCGCCGCGGCGGAGAGCGCCGCCTCGTCGCGAGCGACCATGCCGACGCGCGCGCCCAGTGACGCGAAATGCTCTGCCGTCGCGAGGCCGATCCCGCGCGAGGCCCCCGTGACCAGCACCGTCTGTCCGTCAAAGCGCGACACCGCATCCTCCCCAGGTCGAGATCCAGGCGCGCACGCTACGACACCAGCACGCCGCGCGCGTGCAGGCCCACGCGGCGCAAGCGCGCGGCTCGGCGGCGCGCCGAACGTCGCGTCCTCAGCGCGGGGCGAGCAGGTGATGGGAGACCATCCACTCCTGCCCGTCGCGCCAGCCCCACATCTGCTCGGTCGAGAGCAGGAACAGCCGCCAGCCGGCCAGGGCCCGCTTCGCATGGCGTGGCCCGAGCGCTTCGCCGAGCACGATCCGTGCCCGCTCGCCGTGCGCGTCGAGGCGCTGCAGCCACGCCTCCAGCGTGCGCGCGTAATGGGTTCCGGACACCGCCCAGCTCGCGCGCACCTCGAGGTCTCGCTGGAAGTGCAGCAGCAGGTCGTGCGAGGGCATCCGCCCGGCGGTGAAGAAGCGATCGGCCGCCCAGGTGCCGGTGAACTCGTAGGCCAGGCGGCGGTGGGAGAAGACGTGGACGAACAGCCGTCCGTGGGGCTCCAACCAGCCGGCGATGCGCGCAAGCAGCGCCTCCCAGTTGCGCATGTGCTCGAACATCTCGATCGACACGACGCGGTCAAAGCGCCGGCCCGGCGTCAACGCGTTGACATCGGCCGTGATCACGCTGAGGCGATCGTGGAACCCGCGACGGTCGCGGAGGGCCTCGATCCACGCGCGCTGCGAGGCCGAGTTGGAAACCGCGACGACAGTCGCGCTCGGGTAACGCTCGCAGATCCACAGCGACATCGAGCCCCAACCGCAGCCGACGTCCAGCACACTCATGCCGTCCTCGATGCCCGCCCGCTCGCACGAGAGCGCAAGCATCGCCTCCTCGGCAACGCCCAGATCGGCGATCCCGTCGCCCCACCACGCGCACGAGTACTTCATCCGCGGGCCGAGGAACAGCTCGAAGAACTCGGCGGGAAGCTCGTAGTGCTGCTCGTTCGCGCTCGCCACCGCCTCGGCGATCGGGCCGCTGCGCATCGTCTCGAGCAGCAGCCCAAGCCGCTCCTCCTGCGCCTCGACACCGCCGCGCTGCTCGCGGCGCAGCCTTGCGCGCGCGCCCACGCGTGAGCCGGCCGCCAGCACCGGATCCGCAAGCAGCCCGTGCTCGAGCGCCCGATCGAGCAATCCGTATCTCACACGCGCCATTACGCCCATCACAGCTCACCTACGGAGATCGAGCCGATTCGGCTCACAGGCGTCATACCCGAATCGTCGCAGGCGAAGCTGAGCGTAGTCGCCGGCTCTGCCGGCGGCCGAGGCCGATTGACATGCAGACAATCTATGTATAGACTGTCTGCTTATGGCCAGCACCGAGCTACAGGGGCACCTCGACGGAATGCTGCTCGCGATTCTCGAAGCGGGACCGCTGCACGGGTATGCAATCGTGGAGGAGATGTGCAGACGCAGCGACGGTGAATTCGACCTCGCCGAGGGAACGATCTACCCGGCCCTTCACCGGCTCGAAGCCTCAGGCCTCCTGTCGAGCAGCTGGGAGGTCGTGTCGGGTCGTCGCCGGCGCGTCTACGCGCTCTCGCACAGCGGCGCGGCAGCGGTGAGCGAGCGCGTCGCGAGTTGGCACGCCTTCCGCAGCGCCGTGGACGCAGTCTTCGCCCCGATCGCCTCGCAGGCGCAGCTGTGAACCCGATCGCCGATTACATCGCCGAGCTCTCAGGCGAGCTGCGTCGCGGCCGGCGCCGCCGGATCCTCGCCGAGGTTCGCGCACATCTGGTCGAGGCGGCCGCGGCCGACGCGAGTCGCGGCGTCGAGCCGATCCGCGCCGCGCAGCGCGCCGTCGAGCGCTTCGGACCTCCCTCACGCGTCGCGAGCCAGTTCAACGCGCTGCGCCGCCGCCCCCGCGCCCTCGTGCATCGGGCCGCCGCCGTGATGCTGGCCGGCGCAGCGATGGCGTCAGCGGGGACAGCCACCGTCTGGGCGATCGAGCCGGCAGCCGGCCATGCGCACCACGTCCAGCAGCGGCGTCTGCCGACACGACACGACGGCAAGCACCGATGAGCATCCCGCCCGACCATCGCGATCCAGACGACGGCAGTCTCGCCGGCGCCGGGAACGACGACGCGGACCGCGCGGACGCGACGACGCGCGCGTGGGAGGCCGCAGCGGCCGCATACGCGGACCGGGTGCGCAAGGTCGCTGCGCCGCCGCCTGTCGCTGCGCCACCGCCTGTCGCTGCGCCGCCGCCTGTCGCTGCGCCTCCATCTGTCGCCGTGCCCACGCTCGACACCGGCGACACGATCGCCGTGCCCGACGGCAGCGCGAGCGCGGCCGCGATCTTCGTCGCCGCGGAGGCAGAGGAAGCTCCCGCCGCTTCGACCGCGACCACGCCCGCCGAGAGCGGCCACGCGGGCCACGGCTCCGGCGTGGCGTTTGCGAGCGACGAGCCGACGGCGCCTTCGGTCGCCGCACCGGCCCGCTCGGCCGCGCAGGGGGGCCCGGCCGTCACGAGCCCCGGCGAAGCCGAGGTTCGCGCAGCCGGCTTGCCGACACCCGCGGCGGTCATCGCTTCCGCCCCGGCCCTCACGCGCTCGCCCGTGCAGCACGATCCGCCCGTGTCCGGCGTGCTCGCGGCTCCGGGTCCCGCGCGCGGCGCGCACGAAGTGGATGTCGCCCCCGCCCGGGCGCTCTCGCGCTCGGCGGCCGAGCACGCGGGCGCCGGCCCCGCGAGCGCTCAGCCGATTGTCGCCTCGAGCGTGGCGGACGACGTTGAGCTCGCGCTGCCCGCGGCGGCCGGGGGCAACGACGGGGAGACCGAACCGCCGGTCCGGCTGAGCAGGCGCGAGCGTTTCCGCGCGTGGCGCTTCGCGCCGGTCGTCGAGATCGTCGCGACCGTCGCACTCGCGCTGGTGCTCGCCGAGAGCGTGCAGGCCGCGGTCGTCAAGCCCTTCGTGATCCCCTCGGGGTCGATGGAGCCGACGCTGCTGCCTGGCCAGCGTGTGCTCGTCAACCGCCTTGCGTACGACTTCGGCGGCACGCCCCAGCGGGGTGACATCGTCGTCTTCCACCCACCCAGCTCGCTCACGTGCAAGGTCAACGTGCCGCTGACGGAGCCGTGCCCGGTGAGCCTCGCCACTCACGCCGGCGACTACTTCGTCAAGCGCGTGATCGGCCTGCCCGGCGACACACTGTCGATCAAGGACGGCCATCCCGTGATCAACGGCAGGGAGCTCACCCACGAGCCCTACATCACGCCCTGCAGCGACTCGACGAGCTGCAACATGCCGCACACGATCGTGATCCCGCGCGGCGAGTACTACATGCTCGGCGACAATCGCGGGGACTCCGATGACAGCCGTTACTGGGGCCCGGTGCCGCTGTCGTGGATCATCGGCGAGGTGTTCGCGACCTACTGGCCGCTCGACCGCATCGGCGTCTTCTGAACCCGGTCCTGCAAACGCCGGGGTTGCAACTTCGATTGCAGCCGAACGGATTTGTCGCAGATTTGCTCGCATCCGGAGGAGAAGACGTGCTAGCCTCGACGCGCACATAGAGGAAGCCGAGTCGCCGAGCCCTCCGTGGCCGGTGAGCGGGGGACCCATTGCGACCCCTGAGGCCGATGGGGCGAATCGCCGCCGAATGGTGGCGTAGCGCGTTGCGCGAGCCCGTCAGCTAACCCCGCAGGCTTACATGTCGAGAGTGAATGGGGAGGGCCTGCAGATGGAGCTCACACGTGATCTCGGAAGCGCCGACGTATGGGCAGCCTCCCTGGAGCGCTCGCTCGCCCGTCGCGGACGCCCGCGCCGCGCGTCCCTTGAGCTCGGCCGCCTGAGCCCTGCGCGCGACCTCGCCAACGAGGACACCGTCAACGAGTCCGTCGTCTACTGGCGCACTCGCCGCTCGGCAAGCGCCACCTCGGCGTTCACCGCTCCCGCGATCGGCGGAGCCTCGGTCCTCGCACTGCTCGCCGCGACGACGCTCCCCTCACTCGCGGCCGGATCCAAGCCCGCCCGGGCCGGACACCACGCCCCCGGGGCCGCGGGTGCAGGCGCGCCCGGCGCCGCGCAGACGATCGCGCACGTGTCTGGGCCGCGCACGCGAATCGTCAACCCCGGGGCTCAGACACCCGCCCCCAACACGATCGTGCTCGACGCCACCCCGGCGCCGGTCGCCAAGCCGCGGCCGATCGTCTACGGCAAGGTCACCTACGGCGACCTGCGTGACGCCCAGCGGATGCTCGGCGTGCCGATCGACGGCATCCTCGGGCCAAAGACGGGCGCGGCGATCCGTGCCTTCCAGGAGGCGCACGGGCTGACCGTTGACGGCGACGTCGGCCCAGCCACGTGGACCGCGCTGAAGGACGCCGAGCACGCCGCCGAGCGAGCCGCAGCCTCGCCCGCGGCCGCGGCGACGCAGGCCGTTACCACGACGGTGCACGAGGCCTCGGTGCTGCAGACGAATACAGCGCCCTCGGACACCGCCGATGTGATCGCCCTGCAACAGGCGCTCGGAATCACCGCTGACGGCAACTTTGGCGCCGGCACGACCGCCGCCGTCGAGGCCTACCAGACGGCCCACGGGCTGACTGCCGACGGCATCGTCGGACCGGGCACGCGAGAGGCTCTCGGCCTCGGTGCCGGCCCCACGCTCCAGCAGAGCGACGCGAGCGGCGGCACAACTGATCCGACCACCGACCCGACGGTCGATCCGACGGCCACCGCCGACGCGACGACCGACAGCTCGAGCGCCGGCGCAACCACGTCTTCCACTGCCGATTCCGGAGCTGGCACGACCACGAGCACCGCCTCCGCGGGCGTGACCGCCGCGCTGAACGAGATGGTTTACGCCGCCGACTCGATCGCCACGCTGCCCTACATCTGGGGCGGCGGGCACGGCTCCTGGATCTCGCCCGGCTACGACTGCTCCGGCTCGGTTTCCTACGTGCTGCACGCCGCCGGCCTGCTGAGCGCGCCGGAGGACTCCAGCGAGCTCGAGAGCTACGGAGCCCCGGGGCCCGGCCAGTACATCACGATCTACGCCGACGACGGGCACGCCTGGATGACGATCGAGGGCCGGCGGTTCGACACCGTGGCGCTGTCCGAGGACGGATCGCGCTGGGCCGACGGCGGCGGCGAGTTCGCCGGCTACGTCGTTCGTCACCCGATCGGCTTCTGAGGCCGACGCACGAGGGGCCGCCCGCTGGGCGACCCCTCGCATCCTGTCTGGCGTTTGCGGGTCGGAGGATTACCCGCTGGCCGGCACCAGCGCTGCGGGCGAGATCGCGTTCACGGTGATCGTGAACGGACTGCTCACCGCTCCCTGGTTGTCAGGGCCGCCGGGGATCTTCACGCGCACGACGTCCGTGCCGGGCTCGAAGAACGCCTGCGTGAGCGTGTAGCTCGAGTTCGAGCCGACCGTCGTCGCACCGATGATGTGCCATGCGGTACCGGCTGCGTTCTCGAGCTGGAGGTAGATCACGTGCCCGGTCTTGTCCGGGACCACCGAGCCGGTGAATGTCACCGACTGGCCCTGGTTGATGCTCGTCGTCGAGGCCTTGGCGGTGAGCGCCGCAGCAACGCCGATGAACAGCACGGCCGAGCGTGCCTTGGCGCTCGCTCCGGTCGTTCCGGTCGTTCCGCTCGTCCCGGTTGATCCGGTCGATCCGGTTGATCCCGTCGTTCCCGTTGATCCGGTCGAGCCGGTCGAGCCGGTCGAGCCGGTGGAGCCGGTGGAGCCGGTCGAGCCGGTCGTGCCGGTCGAGCCCTTCGGCGGAGCCGCTGCGATCACCTCGTAGGAGGTGTTGTAGATCGGCGTCACGTTGAAGGTGTAGCTGCCGCCAGAGCCGCTGGTCGTCGTGGCGATTGCGCCGAACGAGTGGCGGTAATCGCGGGCGTAGAGGGTCAGCAGCTGACCCGAACCGGCCGCGTCGACGCCGGAGACCGTGTCGGAGCTTCCCTCGACGATCGGGTTGGAGCCGGCGTTGATCGTCAGGCTCGGATTCTGCGTCTGCTCGATTTCATACGACAGCGAGTCGGACGGGCTGTCGATGTTGAGCCCGTCGTTGCGCAGCAGCACGCGGATCGTCGCGTCGCCGTTCTGGGAGCTCGGCACCGCGAAGATATGCGAGATCGAGTAGCTGCCGTCGGCAGCGACGCTTCCGCGCCCGATCGTGCCCCAGCCGTTGCCTCTGTCGCCGGCCTGGCGCTGCAGCAGCACGGTCGCGCCGGCCCTGCCCGGCGTCACGGTCCCGGCGAAGGTGTAGTCGTTCGGCGACCCTGTCTGGAGGACCGAGCCGTTTGGCTCGGAGACGCCGCCGGGGCCGGTCACGCTCAGCGTCACGAGCGCCTGCACGCGTTCGGAGACGACGCGGCTGACCGCGCCCGCCGACGCGACGTACCAGAGACGGTTGGTCAGGACGACGCCGTCGGCGCGGGTGAACTCATATGCGCCGGTCGAGTCCGTGTGGGTGACCTGAACCGGGACGAAGCGCCCGCCCTGATCCGCGGCGCGGTGGAAAAGCACAACCAGGCGCCCGGAACGCAGGCGCCCGAACAGCCTGCCGTCGACGACAACCGGGTCGCCCGCGGCGATCGGGTTGGGCAGGGCGTGGATCGTGATTGCGTGGCGGCGGAACGAATGACTCGGCGCAGCGCCGGCGCCGACCGCGGTCAGCGCGATCGCAGCACAGGCGACGAGCGCCGCCGCGCCACAGATGTACTTCAGTCGCATCGTGTACCTCCTCAGGCACGGGGGAATGAACATCTCGCCCTTACGAACCAGACGACGGCCTCCGCGATGCGCTCGGTTAGGCACCGCTAACAGGCCGCACCTTTCCCCCGCCGGGCGTGTTCTGACCCTCTCGCCCGCCACATCAACGGGCGTCGCCCGTGCCGGCCCCGGCTCGCTCGGACCGCCGGCGACGGGCGATCGCCGGCCGCCATGACGCCTCAGCGCAGCCGCGCTCTAGCCGCTCTTCCAGGCCGTCTGCTCACGCGTCAGCACGACGACCTGCTTGGGCAGGTTGCCGCTGGCGAGCTCAGCGAGCGTCACACGCTCGAGCACGGAACGGATGTTCGCGCGCAGCGCGATCCAGACCACCTGGAGCGCCTCGGCCGATCCGGCGTAGTCGAGATGCTCGGGCCGCTCGCCCCGCACGGTCGCCAGGGGCCCCTCCACACCGCGGATCACGTCGGCGACCGTCAGCGACTCCGGCGGGCGCAGCAGCCACCAGCCCCCGTCGGGGCCACGCTGGGAGCGCACGACGCCCGCGCTCTTGAGTTGGTTGAGGATGTTCTCGAGGAACGACAGCGGGATGCCCTGCGCGACAGCGATCGAATCGGCCTTGCGCGGCGACGCGGGACCGGCCCCGACCAGCTCGATTGCGGCGCGCACCGCGTAGTCGGCCCTGGCGGTGACGCGCATGCCGCGATTCTGCCGCACGCGGCGAGGTCGTGCGCTGAGGCTGCCGCGGTCACTCCCCCGCCCGCTTCACGCGGCCGCGGGAAGCCTTCCACGCGACCGCGGGCGAGTACGAACGGCCGATCTCGCCGGCACGCATAGTGCCGCCGGCGAGATCCGGATCCACCTGCGGCACCGGCGGTCTGGGGAACCGCCGCTCAGCGCTACGACTACGGGTTGAGGTGCTTCTTCAGCGCGCTGGCCGCCGAGAACTTGGCCGCCTTGCTTGCACCGATATGAATCGTCGCGCCGGTGGCCGGGTTGCGGCCGCTGCGAGCAGCACGGTGGCTGACGGCGAACTTGCCGAATCCGGCGACCGACACCTCGCCGCCGGCGGCGAGCTGTGCCGCGATGGCGTCGAAAACCGCGTCGACAGCGCTCTTGGCCTGGCCCACCCCTAGTCCGGCACTCTCCGCGACCTTGCCAGCGAGCTCGTTCTTCGTCATGACACTCCTCTCAGATGGTCAAATGCTCGGCCAAAGCTAGCGCGTGTCCCGGATGGTCAGTGGTTTGGCTGCACCACGGACGCCCGAATTTGGGCACGTTTACGCGCCCGGAGTGGTTCAGAGCGCCCAATTGCCGCAATCGCCCATAGAACACACAGCCAGCTGAGCGACGCCAGCACGACGTGCACCCAGACCAGTTCGCTCGGCAGGTGGGTCTCGTACTGGACCGCGCCGACGACGCCCTGCACCGCGATCAGCACGCACAGCCAGCTCATCGCCCGCCGCGCCTGCGCGTTGGCCTGCCGGCGCTCCAGTAGGACCCAGACCGCGACCGCCGCGATCCCGAGCACGAACGCGATCGCCCCGTGCACGTGGACCGCCCAGTTGAGCGTGTCCGCGCCCTTGAAGGTCAGGCGCTTGATGTGCTGCCCAGTCGCACCACCGGAGTGCGGGCCGGCAGCCGTCGCGACGGTGCCGGCGAACACGACGAGCGTCGCGAGCGGCAACAACGACCTGACTGCCCATACGCTCCGCCGGTCCCCCGGCTCCGCGATCGGCGCGCGCTCTCGCGCGCGCCATGCGAGCGCCAGCGCCGCGACGAGGATCAGCATCGACAGGCCGAAGTGCGCCATCACGAACCCGGGCGCCAGCTTGTTCTCGACCGTGTAGCCACCCAGAACCGCCTGGGCGACCACACCGAGCGGCAGGAGCAGGGCGAGCCACATCAGGTCGCGACGGAACGGCCGCCGCTTCCAGGCCGCCGCCGCCACCACGAACACGACGACACCGACGGCGCCTGAGACGAGCCGGTTGGAGAACTCGATCAGCGCGTGCGTCTTCAGCGGCGGGTACACGTGGCCGTAGCAGCGCGGCCAGTCCGGACAGCCGAGCCCCGATCCGCTGAGGCGGACCGCGGCGCCGGTGACGACGATCGCCGTCAGCGCGACCAGCGCGACCAGCGCGACCAGCGCGAACTGACGCGGCGTGACCTCGATTCGGGCGATCCGGGCGCGCAACGGAGGTAAGGATGCCACGCCCAAGCGCTCCTCGCGCACCTCCAGCCGCGCCGCGGGCGCCGGTGGCCGACGGTCCCTGCGTCCCCCGCGCGCGTCAGCCCCGGTCGAGGTCCCGCGGCGCGCGAACGTCGTCGGGCGCCGTCCCGCCGCGCCCGACGAGCACGAACGGCGCCAGCAGCGCGCGCCGCAGCAGCGGCCGTGAAACGACGCGCAGCAGTCCGCGGCGCTGGGAGGCGCTGAGGACGCCGCCGTCAGCGGGGTCCGCAAACGCCCCGACGCTCGAGCGCAGGGCGGCCAGCGCCTGCTGCGCGGCATCGTTGGCGCGCTGGGCCTCGACGTTGGCCGCCTCGAGCTCGCCGGCGCGGGCACGATCGTGCTCCGCGGAGGCCGCCAGAGCGACGATGTGCGACTCCCGTTCGAGGTCCTCGGCCGCGCGGGGCGCACCCGCGCGGTGCGGACTTGCGACCGCCTGGCGATAGACGTCGCGCAGCGTCGGGATCACCGCCGCCCAGCTCACGGCGGCCGCCGCCTCGCGCAGCACCCGCAGATGGCGTTCGCGCTCCTCGCCCGGGGCCAGCAGCGCCACGGCGGCGTCGGCGCTCGCATCGGCGTCCCACGGCACGAGCACTGCCGCCTGCGGGCCGGCGAGCTCGGCGAGCGCGCCGGCGGGCGCGTACAGGCAGGGAACGCCCGCCTGCGCGGCTTCGAAGGGAACGAGCCCAAAGCCCTCGTAGACGCTCGGATAGACGATCGCCTGGGCGTTCGCGTAGAGCCACGCGCGCTGCGCGTCGTCGACCGGTCCGATGTCTGTGACGAGCGCGGCGAGCACGGGATCGCCCTGCAGCAGTGCGCTCTCGCGATCACGCGAGGACCCCCGCTCCACGTGGGGACCCGCCAGCACCAGCCGGCCCCGCCAGCCGTGACGTTCTTGCAGCGCCCGCGCCAGCTCGAGCGCGAACGGGCGGTTCTTGTGCGCGTAGTCGGCACCGATGCAGACGAGCAGGCCGGCGTCGCCGGAAACGCCGCCGGGCCGCTGCGCCACCGGCGCCGCCGTCGGCCAGACGCGCTCTGAGCCGTCGGGCACGGCGTGCGCGCGCCAGGGGGCGATCAGGTCCTCGCGCAGCGCGTCCTCGCGAGCGTGCCTGGAGGGGAACACGACCATGTCGGCCTGCGCCAGCGCGAGTCGCGTGACGCGCCGGAAGTCGCCCCACTGCTCGACCGTCTCGTGGTAGGCGCCCGAGCGGTAGGCGATCAGGTCGTGGTGGGTGATCACGATGCGCTCGCCGAGCAGCCGCAGCAGTGTCAGGTCATCCGCCGTGAAGACCTGCTGGGGGCGATGCACGAGATCGGTCAGGGCCACACCCGCCACCGCCTGCTGGTAGCCGATCGTCTCGATCGCCTCGTCTGCCTCCAGCACCGCGAGCACCTCGGGCGCGGTGTCGGGCGGCAACAGCACGCGCAGGCGCAGCCAGGATTCGCGGGCCAGGGCGGCGATCAGGTCGAGGATGTAGGTGCGCGTGCCGGTCGCCGCCGTGCCGAGCGCGCGCGCGTCGACGGTGACGCTGAGCGGGCGAAGCGTGGTCCGTGCGACGGCCACCGCCCGCCGAAGCGAACTCGAGTCGCCCTCCAGCAGGTCCCCATCGGGCGCCGCGCGCACGCAGACTCCCTGAGCGAGCACATGCACCAGCCCGAGCGCCGAGATGCGCCGCGAAAGCTCGCGTACGACATCCTCGTCGGCGAGCTCCGCCGGCGGCGGCCCGACAAGCTCGAGCGCCGACGCGCGCAGGTAGCAGCAGTCATCGCGCGCCCGGGAGATCGCCGGAGCGACCGCGCTCGCGGCGCCGCGCACGGCCGCGGCCACCGCGTCCACGGCGTCCTCGTCGGCCTCGGGCTCCGACAGCGGGCTCGCGCTCATCACGATCGAGTCGCCGTGCGCCGCCTCACGCAGGCCGTCGAGCCACCCTGGGGCGACGAGCACGCCCTCTCCGACCAGCGCAACGTCGGCGCCGGGGGCGCGCGCCCCGATCGCCCGCAGCGCGGCGCCGACGCCGCGCTGCGCGCCGAGGCCGGCGAGCAGCACCTCGCCGTCCAGTTCGAGCGTGGCGAGCGCGGGCACGTCGGCGTCGGCGCAGGCCACCAACACGGGCACACGGGTGTCGGTGTTGGCGAGCAACGAGCTCAGGGTCGCGGCGAGGGCGACGGGCGAGCCGGCGGCCGCGACGAGCACCACCGGGGCACCGCGACCATCGCCGATCGTGTCGCTCGATCGCAGCGCCCGGACGCTCACGTCGCAGAAGCATAGGCGCTGGCGCGGCCGCGGTCGCCCCGGCGGCGGCGCTCAGGACGTCGACTCGTCGAAGCGCAGTTCGTGCGCCTGCTCGCCCAGCGTGCGCGCGTTGGCGTCGCGCTGCGAGAGCACGAAATCGATCCCGCCGGGCCAGGCGATCGCGAGCTCGGGGTCGTCGTGGGCGATCGTGCGCTCGAGCTCCGGCGCGTAGTAGCCGGTCTGGCGGTAGACGACGTCGGCGAGCTCGCTCAGCGTGCAGAAGCCGTGGGCGAAGCCGACCGGCACGAACAGCTCGTGGTGCGAGCGGTCGTCCAGCGTGAACGCCTGCCAGCGGCGGTAGGTCGGCGAGTCTGCGCGCACGTCGACGATCACGTCGAGGATCTCACCGCGGGCGCAGCGCACCAGCTTGGCGACGCCCGCGCCGATCTGCAGGTGCATGCCGCGCAGCACGCCCCGCGATGAGCGGGAATGGTTCTCCTGCACGAAGTCGGCGACGATCCCCAGCGCCTCGAAGCGGTCGCGGCGGTAGACCTCGCAGAAGAAGCCGCGCGCGTCGCCGTGCACGGTCGGCACGATCAGCCTGGCGTCCGCCAGCTCGGTCTCGAGCACCTCCATCGGCGGGCACGATAGCGAGGTGCCGCACCGCGGCGGTCGCGCGCGACCGCCGCGGCGGGGGCGCGTTGTAGAGTGCATGCAGCTTTCGACCGCTGGCGGCGGACCGCACAGGCGCCGCCCACGATCTGAGCCCAGCGACCTTCCGAGCGTGACGATCACCACCGCCCCCTCCACGCCCGCAGGCTCAGGCGGTCGAGCCCTTCTGCCGGCCGTCACGATCCGGGGCGCGAGCAAGGCGTTCAAGCTCCACCACCGCCAGTACCACACGCTCAAGGAGCGCGCCCTGCACCCGTTTCAGGCGCGCACCTACGACCTGCTTCAGGCGGTCGACAACGTCAGCGTCGACATCGCCCAGGGCGAGTTCTTCGGCATCATCGGGCGCAACGGGAGCGGCAAGAGCACGCTGCTGAAGTGCCTGGCCGGGATCTACGACATCGATGCCGGCACGATGCACGTGCGGGGGCGGCTCTCGCCCTTCATCGAGCTCGGCGTCGGTTTCAACATGGACCTCACCGCGCGCGACAACGTGATCCTCAACGCGATCGTGCTCGGCCTCACGCGCAAGGAGGCGAAGGCGCGCTTCGACTCGATCATCGCCTTCGCCGAGCTCGAGGACTTCCTCGACATGCGCCTGAAGAACTACTCCTCGGGCATGTCGGTGCGACTGGCGTTCTCGGTCGCGATCCAGGTCGACGCGGACGTGCTGCTGATCGACGAGGTGCTGGCGGTCGGGGACGCCAACTTCCAGCAGAAGTGCTTCGACGAGTTCCAGCGGCTGAAGAAACAGGGCCGCACGATCCTCTTCGTCACGCACGACATGGGCGCGATCCAGCGGTTCTGCGACCGCGCGATGCTGCTCGAGAAGGGACGGATGGTCGCGATCGGCGACCCGGCGGACGTCGCGCACCGCTACAACGAGCTGAACTTCGGGCGCACCGTGCACGAGCTCACCGAGGAGCGCCCGCAGGACGGGCGCGCGAGCGGACGCGACGCCGAGATCGTCGACGCGTGGTTCGAGGATGCCGCGGGGGCGCGGATCGCGGCGATCTCCCATCGCGAGGCGCTGGCGGTGGGCGTGCAGGTCCGCTTCAACGCGGCGCTCGACGATCCGAGCTTCGGCGTGACGATCCGCAACAACGCCGGAGCGACCGTGTTCGCGACGACGACCGAGTGGTCCTACGGTCCGACCGGCCATTTCGACGCCGGCGAGCTGGTGAGCGTGAAGCTCGCGCTGGAGAACTGGTTCACGCCGGCCAGCTACACGGTGACGCCGTCGATCGCCCGCGCCGGCATGGGCTCGGACACGATCGACCTGCGCGCCGACCTGGCCACGATCATCATCCACGGCGGGCGCTTCACGACCGGCGTCGTCGATCTGCCGCACGAGTTCCAGATCGAGCGCCTGTGAGCGCGCCGGATTACGCGCAGGGGCGCCGCTACGGCCCGAGCGCGTTCGGCGACGACCTGCGGCGCTTCATCAGCCTCACGTACACGCTCGCCTCGACCGACTTCAAGCTGACCTACTTCGGCTCGTTCCTCGGCTACTTCTGGTCGCTGATGCGCCCGCTCCTGTTCTTCGGCGTCCTCTACTTCGTGTTCACCGACATCTTCCACGTCGGCACCGGCGTGCCGAACTACAGCGTCGAGCTGCTGCTGGGGATCATCCTCTGGACCTTCTTCCTGCAGGCGACCACCGGCAGCGTGCAGTCGATGCTGAGCCGTGAGGGGCTCCTGCGGAAGATGCGCTTCCCGCGCCTGGTCGTGCCGCTGGCGATCACGCTGACCGCGCTCTTCACGATGAGCACGAACATGATCCCGATCTTCGCCCTGGCGCTGATCCGCGGCGTGCGGCCGACGTGGGCGTGGCTCGAGCTGATCCCGGTGATCGTCCTGCTGGCGACGCTCGCCGCGGGCATCGGAATGCTGCTGTCGGTGCTCTACGTGCGCGCGCGTGACGTCGCGCCGATCTGGGAGGTCACCGCGCAGCTGCTCTTCTACGCCTCGCCGATCATCTACCCGGTCTTCTATTACAACCACCACACGACCGCCTACGCCGGCAAGAACTGTGCCTTTCAGAGCACGAGCGACACCTTCATCAACATCCTCACCGGCAAGCTCTGCAAGTCGAGCCCGGTGCCGCTCGGCAACAACCTTCACCTGCACCTGATCGGGCACTTCCTGATGACCAACCCGATCGCGGCACTGGTCGCGCAGGCCCGTCACGCCCTGGTCGGGGGCGGCGAGGGAGTGAACCCGTCCGCCGCGTTCGCGCTCGGCGGCTGGGAGTACGCGATGATCCCGGTGGGGATCATCCTGGTGGTGTTCGTGCTCGGCGTGCTGGTCTTCCATCACGAGGCGCCGAGGATCTCCGAGAACCTCTAGCAGTTCATCCGAGCGCCTCGCCGGCGGCCGCCGCGGCCGCCGCCTCGATCGCATCGATGTCCACGAGCCGTGGCGTCGCGACGCCCTGCAGGAACCGCTCGAGCGCGTCGATCCGCCGCTCCCAGGCGTAGTCGGCGGCCGTTTGGACCCCAGCCGCGCCGAGCCGCTCACGCAGCGCCGGGTCAGCGAGCAGCCTGGCGATCGCGGCACGGACGTCAACGGTCCGGCTTGCCGGCATAAGACAGTTCTCGCCGTCGACGCAGAAGTCGCGGTTCCCGTGCGCGTCGGTGGCGACCACGGCCGCGCCGGTGGCCATCGCTTCGAGCGCCGGCAGGCAGAAGCCCTCGTGCGTCGAGGTCTGGACGAAGATCGCCGCTTCGCACATCAGCTCGTTGACGCGGGCGTCCGAGGGCGCCTGCTCGTAGACGATCCCGGGGTCGCCGGCGGCCAGCTCCGGCTCGATCCCGAACAGGCGCAGTTCGGGGCGCGGCGAGGGCAGGCCGCGCCAGGCGTCGAGCGTGAGCGGCAGGTTCTTCAGCGGGTTGCTGCGCCCGAGCGCGAGCAGCATGTCGCCGCGGCGGGCCACCGAGGGCAGCGGGCGGAAGTTGTGCAGATCGATGCCGGGCGGGATCAGCTCCGCGTGCAGGCCCAGCTCGCGCAGGCGGTCGCGGTTCCAGCCGGAGATCGTCATGTAGGCGAACTCGTGGCGGTAGGAGGCGAGCACGCAGTTGCGGACGTGCTCGTTGTCGGGGTAGTAGCTGGTTTCGATGTCCTGCACGAAGTAGGCGGGGATGCCGTGCAGCGTGCTGGCGAGCCAGACCGGCGCGGCCGTGTTCCACCAGGTCGCGACCTTGATCGCGTCCAGCGGCTCGAGCGCCGCCACCAGCTCCTCATAGTCCTCAAAGCTGTGCACCGGGACCCGCAGGTCGAACCAGTCGGGCGCTCCGGCGAGGCTGTAGAGGGCGACGTCGTGCCCGCGCGCGGCGAGACCGTTGAGGTGCTCGAAGATGTCGCGGTGCCCTCCGCCGATGCCGGTGTCCTCGGTCACGTAGACGACGCGCAGGCGGCCATCGGGCGTTCGCACGTCGCGCGCGTCGAGGAACTCGCCCCAGCGCGCCCAGAACTGCCGTTGGGACTCACGCTCGCGCTCGCCGACATCGGTCCCGCGCGTGACCGACTCGCGGTGCTCGAGGACCGCCGAGGGCGCGTAGGTGACGCGGTGGCCGGACTGCCAGCAGCGCAGGCAGAGGTCGACGTCCTCATAGGCCATCGGGTAGCGCTCGTCAAACTCGCCGATCGCGTCGAGCAGCGCGCGGCGCAGGTACATGCAGGCGCCGGTGACGGCGAGCACCGGCTGGGCGATGCTCGAGGGCCCGAAGTCCGCCGGCTTGAAGCGGTAGCGGTGGTCGAACCACTGCGGCGCGCCGAGGTTGCGCACGGTGCCGGCGAACTGGATCTTGCCGTCCGGGTAAAGCAGCTTGGCGCCGACGATGCCGACGTAATCCGCTTCGCGGGAGGCGTATTGCAGCGCCGCAAGCCAGTGGCGCCGCGCGATCACGTCGGAGTTGAGCACGACGACGTCGAGCTGCGAGCCGGCGGCGCGCAGGCCGCGGTTGACGTTCGCGGCGAAACCGGCGTTGCGATCGCCCGCCACGACCTCGATGCCGGCGATCGCACGCAGCGCGGCGAGGTGCTCGGGGCCGCTGCAGTCGTCGGCGACGACGATCCGCACGCGGTCGGCCGGGGTCGTGGCGCGGATCGAATGCACGAGTGCCGCGACATGTTCGGCGTCGCGGAAGCTGGGGATCACGACGACGACCGGCGCCCCGTGCACCCGGTACCAGCGCCGCGCCTGGTAGATGACCGGATCCATCAGCCGTGGCACGCCGAGGCGGTCCCGCAGCGGTGTGTAGCGCAGCGGGTAGGTGACGACGCGGAACGCCACGCTCCACGGGCCGTGGTAGCGGTAGGTCAGCACGATGCGCCGCCACAGCGTCGCGAGGCGCCCGCTCGGGGGGGCGCTCTCGGGCGCCTGCGGCTCGTCCTGCGCCGATGCGGAGGAGCCGCTGTCGAGCTCTTCGCTCACGAGGTTTCGCTTCGATCGTCGGGGATGGCGGGGGTGGAGGTCGCGGTGGCGGCGGTTCCCTCGAGCGAGCAGTGGCGCTGCACGGCGTCGGGCAGCATGCGCGCGCGCGAGCCGAGAACGGCGCCGGCGAGCGTCAGCGATCGATCGGCGGCCGCGCCGGCGAGCGACAGCGGCCCGGCGCCCTCGCGGCGGGCCGCGCTGAGCTCGCCACGGAGCTCGGCGACAAGGTGGCGCGGGCTCGCCGGCTCGCGCCAGCCGTAGACCTCAGCCAGGCCCCGCCATTCGTCGAAGGCGCGCTGGAAGCGCTGCAGCGAGCCATAGTCGTGCGAATGGAGCACGCCGGCGCGCGGCTCGTACACCTTCGCGTAACCGGCACGGAGCATGTCCAGCGCGAGCGCGCGATCCTCGGCGTAGGCGATCTCGCGGAAGCGGACCCGCTGCCAGGCGGCGCGCGAGACGCAGGCGTTCGCGTCGCTGAAGAAGCCGCGGCGCCCCATCAGCTCGACCGCCGGGATGTCGCGCTCGCCGGCCGCCAGGCGTTCCGCGCCAGCGTCAATCGATCCAAACCAGCGCTCCAGCGAGCGGCGAACGTTTGGCGACGCGCCAGGCCGGGCGATGTAGGGCCCGTAGACGAGCGCCACGTCGTCGCCCTGCTCGAAGCCTTCGAGCAGATGCGCGAGCCAGAGCTCGTCGAGGGGCTCGGCGTCCTGACTCAGCAGCGCGACGCGAGTCCCGCGCGCCTCTTCGAGCAGCAGGTTGCGCGTGCGCCCGTGAGCGAACCCCGAACGCGGGATCTCGATCACTCGGGCGCCGTGCTCGCGGGCGCGTTCGGGCGAGCCGTCGCTCGAGCCCGAGTCGGCGACGAGGATCTCAACCTCCGCCGCCAGCACCTGGCGTGCGATCGCCTGGAGCCCCTGCACGAGCAGCTCGCCGCCGTTCAACACGGGGATCGCCACCGTGACCACCGCGGCGGGCGCCCGCTGCCTCCCGAGCAATCTCATCGGGACAGTGTCACGTGTAGAAGGAGGTCAGCGTCAGGAGCTGCGCGGAGTAGCTGAGCGCGACGATCGCGACCAGCACGACGATGCCCGCCGTGAGCATGTGCCGGCGTCCGAACACGTGCAGCGCACCCACACTCAGCGCCGCCAGCGGGCCGATCGCGGGGAAGGCGTAGCGGCCGAACTCGGCGATCAGGGGCCGAACGCCCGAGGTGTAGTAGGCGGCCTCGAAGCCTGCGATCACCGCGGCGGGCATGGCCAGCAGGGCGAGCGTCTCGAGCCAGTGGCGTCGCAGCCACGGCCATTCGCGGACGGCCGCGACCACGGCCAGCCCGACGGTCAACCAGATCACTGTTTCGATCACGCTGTACACCCAGCCTGGGAAGAAGACGTCGTACCAGCCGAAGGCGCCCCAGCCGCGCTGGACGAAGATCACATAGAACGGCTGCGGCCCGGGCGGGAAGTGGGGCGAGAGGAAGCCCAGGCGGGGAAAGATCGCCTGCCAGAGGTAGGACAGATAGCCCGGGATGTCGTGCAGCGGGCCGGTGACCGCCGAGGCGTTGTGCGTGATGACGGTCGACCCGGTCACGGCGGAGGCGGCCTGCACCTGGTTGAAGACGTGCGCCGAGAACTCGCTGACGAACAGGCCGCCGAGCGCGAGCGCAACCCAGGCGAGCAACTGGCGGCGGCTGTGGAAGCGCCAGAGCGTCGCCGCGAACACAAGTCCCGCGACGGGGTAGAGCGACAGCCCGGTGCCCTTGATGATCGGCAGCGCGATCAGCAGCGCCCCGGTCAGTGCGCCCCAGGGGATCGTGATCCCTCTTCGCAGCATGCGGATCAGCAGCAGCTCGAGCGCGGCGGCGCCGGCATTCACGCCGACGTCGTTGTTGACCACGCCGGAGATGAAGCCGTACATCGGCTCGTAGGCGACCAGCAGCGCGGCGAGCACGGCTAGCCATGGGCGCCCTGGCGCGAGTTCGCGCACGAGCAGGAAGGTGAAGAGGACCACGAGGGCGCCGATCAGCGCGGAGCTGAAGCGCATCAGCGTCAGCTGCGAGAAGATCGAGCCGCCACGCGCGATCAGGTACGCAGGCGCGAGCGCGAGGTAATAGATCGGGCCGTGCACGGCGGACGTCGTGTAGCCACCACCGTCGCTCTTGGAGGGGTCGATCCGCGCGGCCTGGGCGTCGTAGGCGGCCTGCTGGGAGGGCAGCCACGGCATCTTCGTGTCACCGACCTGGTGGTCGGTGTTGAAGCTCATGTCCTGCAGCGCCAGGTTCTCCTGGTCTGACCAGCGTGCCAGCGGCGAGGCAACGCTCTGGCTCGGCCCCTCGCCACGCTCGACGAGCGACTGCGTGTAGGCGAAGTGATCGACCTCGTCGGGCGCCTGGAAGGCCGGCGTGATCAGCGCCCAACAGCAGAAGTTGACCGCGGCGATCACGAACAGCCATGTCGCGAGGCGGCGCGTTCGCCCGGCAACGGCGACCGCCATGCAGCGAACGGCGAGCAGAGCGAGCAGCGGCAGGATCACGAATAGCAACACCGGGTAGGTCCAGGCGCCGACGATGCCCGGGCGAAACAGCGCGGCGCGAGCGAAGATCGCGCCGGCCTGCTCGAGATAGCTCTCCTCGCGGCCACGCGGCGGCAGGTACCAGATCGCGAGCGCCGCCGCGAAGGGAACGCCGTCGAGCGTCGGCGCCTGCGGCGGCGGCACCGGAAGCGGCGTCCCGCCCCAGTTCACCAGCAGGCTGCCCCCGGCCGTCACGCACAGCGTGCCCTGGCGCACGGCTGGGCTCGCGGGCGTCAGCGGGATCGGGAAGTTGGCGTTGCTGATGCGCGAGGAGGACACCGTGACCGGCGGCAGCGACGAGCGGATCGCGGCGCCGCCAGCGAGTTTCAGCGTGAGCTTGAGCTCCGGGCGCGCCGTCGTCTGCGAGATCAGCCGCAACTGCACGATCGCCGTACCGGCCGGGAGCTCGACGTCAGGAACGCAGACACGCTGGTGCGGCGCCGTTGGAACCACGTAGGTGTAGTCCTCGACGCTGTCCGTGCCGGTGTAATAGGGGTTGGGGCGCAGGCAGTAGTAGAGGACGAGCGCCACGAAGGGCACGGCCACGAGCGCAGTGGTGCGCCACACGCGTCGGTCGCCGGCGAAGACGATCGCCGCTATGCGGTGCGCCCGCGCCACGCTCAGCGTCGGCGCAGTCCGAGAATGGACAGCAGGAACGACGAGAAGAAGATCTGCAGGCCGACGATCAGCAGCTCGAAGGCGACTACGGCGAGGTTCTCCAGGGCGAGCGCACCGAAGCCGTGCTCGATCCATTTGATCACGATGATCAGCGCCGTCACGAAGCCGGCGGTCATGATGATGCCGCCGAGCGCGAGGCCGTGCTCGAGCCGGAAGCGGGCGCGCATGGCGTCAAACCAGGCGTCCTTCTCGCCCATGAAGTAGGTGCCGTAGGCGTGCGCGCAGAGGCCGAGCGCGAGGACCTGCGTGCCGATGATCGTCAGCAGCGCGCCGCCGATCAGGGCGTGGATGTTCCAGCTGCGCCCGAGCAGATCGATGTTGGCCAGCACGGTGATCGAGATCAGCGTGCCGACTGCCGCCAGCGCCGTGCCCGGCAGGATGAACAGGTAGGTCGGGCTGTGCACGAGCAGGAAGCGCAGATGGCGCCAGCCGTCGCGGAAGCTCGACAGCTTCGATTCGCCGCCGCGCGGGTGGTACTCGATGTCGACCTCCGCGATCGCGAGATGCTTCTTGGCGGCGCGGATCACCATCTCGGACGCGAACTCCATGCCGGTGGTGCGCAGATCGAGTGTGTCGAGCACGTCCCGGCGCAGCGCGCGCATGCCGCAGTGGGCGTCGCGCACGCCGGTGCGGAAGAACAGGTTCAGCAGGCCGGTCAGTACCGGGTTGCCCACATAGCGGTGAAGCCACGTCATCGCGCCGGGGTGGATGTTGTCCATACGGTTGCCCATCACCAGCTGGGCGCCGTCGTTGAGCTTCGCGACGAAGGTGGGGATCTCGCCGAAGTCATAGGTGAGATCGGCGTCCGCCATCACGATGTAGCGCCCGCGCGCCGCGGCAAACCCCGCGAGGTAGGCGCTGCCGTAGCCGCGCCGGCGCTCGAGGATCACCGTCGCACCGGCGGCCGCAGCCAGTTGCGCGCTGTCGTCCTCAGAGTCGTTGTCGACGACGATCACCTCGCCGTCCAGCGCGCCCTGGCGCAGTGCGGCAAGGGCCTCGGTGACGCAGCGCTCGATGTTGGCCGCCTCGTTCAGGCACGGGATCACCACCGAGACCAGCGGCGTCGCCTCAGTGTCTGCCGCCGCCGGTATCTGCTCGAGTGTGCTCACTGGGTATGTCGTGACGCTCGCCGCGCGAGGCTGGTCCTGAAGCGCGCAACCGGTCGAGTCTAGATCAAGTCTGGGATGCTGGCGCGCAAGTGCGGATCTGCGTGATCTACGACTGCCTGTTCCCAAACACCGTCGGCGGCGCCGAGCGCTGGTACCGCAACCTCGCCGAGCGCCTGGCCGCCGACGGCCACGAGCTGACCTACGCGACGATGCGCCAGTGGGACCGCGGCGAGGCGCCGGCGCTGGCGGGCGTGCGCGTGCGTGCCGTCGGGCCGCGGATGGCGCTCTATACGCCGGGCGGGCGGCGGCGCATCGTGCAGGCGCTGGTGTTCGGCGCCGGCGTGCTGTGGCACCTGCTGCGTCACGGGCGCCGCTACGACGTCGTCCACACCGCGTCCTTCCCCTATTTCTCGCTGCTCGCCGCGGCGCTCGTGCGCCCGCTCGGGCGCTACGAGCTGGTCGTCGACTGGCACGAGGTGTGGTCGCGGGGGTACTGGCGCGAGTACCTGGGGGTCCTGGGCCCGGTTGGCGTGGCCGTTCAGCGTCGCTGCGTGCGCCTGCGCCAGCGGGCGTTCTGCTTCTCGCGGCTCCACGCCGCGCGGCTCCGCGAGGAGGGCCTGCGCGGCGAGGTGACGATCCTCGAGGGTGAGTACGCCGGCCCGCTGGTCGCGGAGCGGCCGCTTGAGCCGGAGCTGCTCGTCGTTTTCGCGGGGCGGATGATCGCCGAGAAGCGGGCGCCGGCGGTCGTGGATGCGACGGCTCTGGCCGCCGAGCGGATCGCCGGCCTGCGCGCGATCCTGTTCGGCGACGGCCCGCAGCGAGGCGAGGTGCTCGAGCGGATCGCCGCGCTCGGGGGCGAGGAGCTGGCACAGGCACCGGGATTCGTCGCGGCCGGGGAGGTCCACGGGGCGCTGCGGCGGGCCGTCGCGATGGTGGCGCCCTCGCGCCGCGAGGGCTACGGCATGATCGTCGTCGAGGCGGCGGCGTGCGGGACGCCGAGCATCCTCGTGCGCGAGCCCGACAACGCCGCCGTCGAACTGATCGAGGAGGGCGTAAACGGCATCCTGGCGCGCTCCGCCGCGCCCGCGGATCTCGCCGAGGCGATCGTCAGCGTGCACGAGGCGGGCGCGGGGTTGCGCGCGAGCACGCGCACATGGTTCGAGCGCAGCGCGCATCGGCTCTCGATCGAGCACTCGCTCGAGCAGGTGCTCGCGAGCTACGCCGGGACGTCGATGCGCACGCCGAGCAGCTCGCTGTAGATCTCCGCCATCCGCCGCTGGAAGCGCTCGAGCGAGTGGTGGCTCTCGTAGCGCGCGCGCGCGGCCTCGCCGAGCCTGCGGCGCTCGGTGTCGTCGGCGGCGAGGCGCGCGAGGACGTCCGCAAGCGCCTTTGGATCGCCGACAGGAACGACCACACCGCTCTCGCCGACGGTCTCGGGGTTGCCGGGGCCGTCGGACACGACGACGGCGAGGCCGTCGCGCATCGCCTCGAGCACGGCGAGCGACTGGCCCTCGCGCAGCGAGGGCATCACAAGGATGTCGGCGGCGGCGAACAGCAGCTGGGGGTCGTCGCGGTGGCCGAGGACGCGCACCGCCGGTGCGGCCTGCGCTCGCACCTGCCCCTCAAGCGGACCATCGCCGGCGACGAGCAGGATGAGCGGAGCGCCCGCGTCAGCGGCCGCCTGGGCGGCGGCGATCGCCGTGAGCGGGTCCTTGCGCGGCTCGAGCTGGCCGATGAACAGCGCGACGACGGTCTCGAGTGGGAGATCGAGCTGCTTGCGGGCGTGCGTGCGGTCCGGTGGGCCGGCCGGCGGCGGTGCCGGCGGAGCGTTGCGAACGACGAGCAGGCGGGCGCGCAGCGAGCTGGAGAGGATCTCGGAGAGCTCGTCGCGTTCGGCCTCCGAGGTGCAGATAGTCCGCCTGCTCAAGGAGATCGCGGCGCGGGTGGCGCGGCGGGCGAGGGCGAGCTGGGTGCCCTCTGAGCGCCGCAGGAGGTGCAGCCCGTGCGTCGTGATGAGCGACGGTCGCGCGCGCATCATCGGCAGCGACAGGATCGCCGCCATGTCGCCGTGCACGTGGAGGAGGTCAGCGTGGCGCGTCGCGGCGGCGATGCGCGGCCAGCGCAGGGCCATCGAGGGAATCGCGCCGCGCGGGGAGCGCGACGAGCTGAGCTCCATGCGGCGCTGCGTGAGCGGAAGCGCGGCGAGCTGCTGCAGATAGATCTCGGCGCCGCCACCGCTGTGCGGCAGGATGTGCAGGACGGTCGGGCGCACCGACGCCCACCCTAGCGAGTGGCGGACGCGGTCCCGGCCACGCACGTCGATGCATCGCCTGGCCCTACGCGCGGTCCCGGCCCCGGCCCCTCGATGCATACGGGTGGCCGGGAGCGGCCCCGGCCCCCGCCCCTCGATGCATACGGGTGGCCGGGAGCGGCCCCGGCCCCCGCCCCTCGATGCATACGGGTGGCCGGGAGCGGTCCCGGCCCCGCCCCTCGATGCATACGGGTGGCCGGGAGCGCGCGCGGTCCCGGCCACGCATGTCGATCTATCGCCTGGCCTGACGCGGTCGCGGCCCCCGCACCCCGTACGCTGCGCTGAACCGATGACGCCACGGGTCAGCGCCATCATCGGCGCCTACAACAACGCGGCGACGCTCCAGCGGGCGATTGACTCGCTCCTCGCCCAGAGCGTCGACGATCTGGAGCTGATCGTGATCGACGACGGATCGAGCGACGCCTCACCGGAGATCGCGCGCGCCGCCGCCGCCCACGATCCGCGGGTGCGGGCGATCGCGCTCGGCGAGAACATCGGCATCTCGCGCTCGCTGAACCAGGCACTCGATCTCGCCCACGGACCGTTCGTCGCGATCCAGGACGCCGACGACTACTCGGAGCCGACGCGCCTGCAGCGCCAGCTCTCCACGCTCGAGGCCGACCCGGGGATCGCGGTCGTCGGTTGCCGCATGCGCGAGGTCGACGACCGGGGTCGCGAACTGGTGCCGCGGACGCGCTTCGCCTCGGGTGACGTCGGCTTGGCGCTGCTGCACTTCAACCCGATCCCCAACACCTCGGCCGCGATGCGCCGCGATCTCGTGCTCGCGGCCGGCGGCTACGACCCGCGGTATCGCTACGCGATGGAGCACGATCTCTGGCTGCGCCTCGCCGAGCACCACCGGATCGTCGCGCTCGACGAGGTGCTGGCGACGCGGACAATGGGCGCCGGGAACGTGGCGGCGCGGGCCGAGCGCGCCCAGCTCGCGGAGACGATTGGGGCGCGTGCGCGCGCGCTCGCACGGCGGCGCACGCTGCGGGGTGCGAGCGGGATCGTCGCGCCGGCGATCTCCTACGTCACGCCGCTTGGGCTGAAGCGGGCACGGCGCCGCGCAGCCGGCCAGGCACCGTGACGCGCCGGCCGTGCGGCCGATGGTGATCGGGCGCGAGCAGGTTTCGTGCCCGGCGGCGGCGGCGGCGGAAGGCGCGGACGGACTTCCCGGCCGCGCAGTGCGCGATGATCCGGCGATGAGCATCGACCCCTCGCCGTCGCAGCAGCAGCTGGACACGGCTAATGCGGACTTCTGGAGCGAACTGTGCGGAACCGGCCTCGCCCGGTCGGTCGGGATCGAGGACGCCTCGGCGGAAAGCCTCAAGCGCTTCGACCGCGCCTACATGGACCTCTACCCCTACCTGGGGCGCTACCTTCCCTGGTCCTCGGGCGAACGGCTGCTCGAGATCGGCCTCGGCTACGGGACGGTTGGCCAGCTGCTCGCCGAGCGCGGCGTCGACTACCACGGGCTCGACATCTCGCCGGGACCGGTCGGAATGATGGTGCACCGTCTCGAGATGCTCGGCGTCGCCGACCCCTCTGCGCGTGTCACGCAGGGCTCGGCATTGGCCATCCCGCATCTCGACACGTCCTTCGACGTCGTGGTCAGCATCGGCTGCCTGCACCACACGGGCGACCTGGCGGCCGCGATCAGAGAGGTCCGGCGCGTGCTCCGCCCTGGCGGCCAGGCGATGATCATGGTCTACAACAGCCACTCCCTGCGCGCCGCGCTGATCGGCGTCGGGATGGTGCGCAGCGGCGCCTGGCGCGACCGCGAGCGTCGTGCCGAGTACATGCGCGGCGTCTATGACGCAAACTCCGAGGGGGACGCGGCGCCTGCAACGGAGTTCACCTCGGCGGCGGGTGTGCGTCGGATGTTCACAGGCTTCTCGGAGGTCCGCATCCGGCGGGAGAACTTCGACGACCTCGCGCTGAACGTGCACGGGCGAGCGCTGTCCGTCAAACGCGCAGCGTTCCTCAACAACCTGGCGCGGCTCGCGGGCACCGACCTTTACGTCACTGCGACGAAGTGAGCGCGGACCGAGTCCCCGGGATACTGGTCGTCTACCACAGGCCCGATTACAGGCTGACACCGCGCCCCTTCACCGACGCGGCGACGGTGCGCGAACACATTCACTCGATCAAAGCGCACTCGCGGTTTCCGGTGTGGGAGGTGAACACCGATCTCGGCTTTCCCAGCGGCCTTCGGGACGTGCATCCGGCGGTGATCTTCCTGCACTACTCGCTGTTCGGGTCGGGCCGCTACTCGCTCGGAGAAGAGATGCTCGACTTCGTCAAGTCGTGCGCAGCGATGAAGGTGGCGTTCTTCCAGGACGAGTTCTATTTCTGCGCCAAGCGCTTCGCCTTCGTCAACGAGGCCGGCGTCGATCTCGTGCTGACGCACGTGCACACCGAGGACATTCCGCAGGTGTGGGGCTCTCACGCACCGCGTGCCCGGGCGCGGTTCAACTACCCGGGCTACGTCTCCGCCGAGATGGTCACGGCCGCGGAGCGCTTTGCGCTGCCGGAGCATGCACGCGATATCGACGTCGGCTACCGCGGCCGTCCACTCCAGCCGTTCATGGGCTCCGGCGCGCTCGAGAAGGTCGTGATCGGCGAGCGCTTCAAGGAGCTCGCCGCCGGGAGCGGTCTGGCCGTCGACATAGACACCGGCGAGCGCGGCCGGCTCTACGGCGACGCGTGGCACCAATTCCTCGGCCGCTGCAGGGCCGTGCTGGGAGTCGAGTCGGGAACGTCCTACATCGACATCGAGGACGAGGTCTACCGCGACTACCAGGAGCGGCTGGCGGACGGACGGCCGGTGACGCTCGAGGCGCTCCAGGAGGGACCGCTCGGGCGCTGGGATCACAACTTCTCCTACCGGACGATCAGCCCGCGCCACTTCGAGGCGGCGGCCTTTCGCATCTGCCAGGTGCTGTTCGAGGGTGAGTACTCCGGCGTCCTGCGCCCGATGGAGCACTACGTCCCGCTGAAGAAGGACTTCTCCAATATCGCCGAGGTCGTGGCACTGATCGGCGATCCGCGGGCGCGCGCCGAGATCACAGACGCCGCCTACCGCGACCTGATCGCCTCCGGCGCCTACTCCTACGAACGCTTTGTTCACGGCGTCGATGACGACCTCATCGCTGCTGGGCAGAGCCCGGACATCACGCGGCCACAACGCTCGAGGCTCGATGCGGCGCTACGCCGCGGACGCATGCGCCGGCGGGTAGGTACCGAGGCGCGCTATCTCAACATCGGCCTCAGACTGGTCGTTGGGCGACGCGTTCCGCGCGCTCGCGGACTGCTCCGTCTGCCGGCCGACGCGTTCTAGCTAGTCCACCGACTGTAGCGCCGCGGTCTCGGCCGCGCTGCCGGCGACGCGGCGGCGGATAAACGCAAGCGCGGGCTCCGGCAGGAGTCGCAGCGCGAGCCGGCGCAGCATGCCGGCGACACGAACGTAGAGCGCGACCTTGACCCACGACAGGCGGTCGGTGAGCCGCGCGTAGGCGTGAAGCAGCGCCAGCGACGACGTCGCGGGATGCGGCGTGGCGGCCGCCAGCGCGACGGCGTCGACCTCGGCTGCCAGATGGGCGTAGGTGTAGGCGCCGGATGCGACCACGTCGCGGTAGGCGTTCTCGGTGATTCGCGCGCGCTCGGTGTCGGCTTGCACCAGGTCCAGCACGGCGTCGAGGTTGCTGAAATCGCGACGCAACTCGATGTAGTGCTCGCCGGCTCGTAGGATTCCGTTGTAGGAGCCCTCGATCAGGATCTGGGCTGTCCGCGTCGCGCAGGCCTCGAGATGGCGCGGCGAGATTGCCACGTAATTGAGCTCGCCGTCGGCGCCCGGGAAGCAGCCGGCCTCGACCTCCGCGAACGCCGCGTCCGGATGCGCGGCCAGATAGCGCGCGGTCGCCTCGTGCACGGACCCATCGGGGTCGTGCACGCTCGCGCCGCCCTCGACGCCGAGTGTGTAGCGGCAGCTCGTCAGGAAGCTGTACCAATCCCCGCCTCGGATCGTCGCCGCCGCGCCGGTGGCGATGTCGACGTGCAGGCCGCGCGTCGCGCTGGCCTGCGCGACGCGCACGGCGATGTCGGACTTCAGCGCGCCATGGCGGCCGAGCGAAGGCGGCACCCGGGCCGCGCGGTAGCCGATCGCGATCGGCCGCTCGTGCTGCGCGGCCACGATCGCCTCGATGCGCTCGAGGGTCTCGGTCGCGAGGTAGCCGGTCAACACCCGCGAGATGCCGACGCGACTGCGGTCCACCCCCTCGTAGAGCTTCCCCCACTCGCTCTCCGGAGCGACCGAGAAGACGTGATCGACGCCGAACTCGACGATGAAATCGACGAGGGCGCCCGAACGGCGATACTCGTCCTGTGGCAATGCGACGCGGCGGCCACCGACGCCGTCGAGCCGGCGGAGCTTTCGGCGGTGACGGTCGAAGGTCGCTGGATTGACGCGGTCCCATAGCAGCGAGGTCTGGAAGATCACGGCGTCGAAGGGCAC